>JBPBQX010000288.1:0-10188 GCA_050955025.1 Janthinobacterium lividum | reverse complement strand
AGGCGGAGGCGCTGGGCCTCCGCGGCGTGGACGACCGCGTGCTGGCGGGCGCGGACATCGTGGTCCTGTGGCGCGTCGCGTGGGAGGGCCACATCGACGGCATCGTCGAGGTGTGCCGCAGGCAGGGCACCACCGTGGTGTTCGACGTGGACGACCTGATGATCCGCCCGGAGCTGGCCACCGTCGAGGTGATCGACGGCATCCGCTCGCAGCGCTTCTCCGAGGACGGCACGCGCGAGTTCTTCGCCCGGGTGCGCAGGACCATGGACGCGTCCGATTTCGTGACCGTGACCACGGAGGAGCTGGCGAGCCACGTGCGCGAGCTGCAGCAGATCGCCCACGTCCTGCCCAACGGCTGGGACGCGGGGTCGCTGGTGGCGGCGCGCCGCGCGGTGCGCCAGCGTCGCGACAGCGGCGAGGGCGAAGGGCTGCTGCGCATCGGCTACGCGGGCGGCAGCCGCACCCACCAGCGCGACTTCGGCCTCGCGGTGGGCGCGGTGGCGGCGCTGCTGGCGCGCCGGCCGGAGGCGCGGCTGGTGCTGTTCCGCGACCCGTCCAGCGGCGAGGGCGTGGTGCTGGCGGGCGAATACCCGGAGCTCAAGCCGGTGGCGGCGCAGATCGAGTGGCGCGACATGGTGCCGCTCGCCCTGCTGCCGGCGGAGATGGCGCGCTTCGACATCAACCTGGCGCCGCTGGAGCTCGGCAACCCGTTCTGCGAGGCGAAGAGCGAGCTGAAGTGGTGGGAGGCGGCGCTGGTCGAGGTGCCGACGATCGCCTCGCCCACCGGGCCGTTCGCCCGCGCGATCGAGGACGGGCGCACCGGGCTGCTGGCCGACGGCGAGGCCGCGTGGGCGGAGGCGCTGGAGCGGCTCGCGGCGGACCCGGCGCTGCGGGCGCGGATGGCGCGCGACGCCTACCACGCGGCGCTCGCGGAGTGGGGACCGAACGCGCGGGCCGAGGCGCTGCAGGACGTGCTGTCGCAGGTCGCCGGCGGGCGCGAGGGCGCGCGCGGCTTCGAGCTGGAGCTGCGCCGCTCCGGCGCCATCGGGCCGCGCACGGACGCGGCCGCGCTCCGCCCTGCCCTGCCGGAGCTGCGCGAGTCCGAGCAGCTGTTCGTCCACGACGGGCTGCGGGACGCCGAGGTCACGGTGGTGATCCCGGTCTACAACTACGCGGACTTCGTGGTGGAAGCGCTGGAGAGCGTCGCGGCGCAGGACCTGCAGCCGCTCGACCTGGTGGTGGTCGACGACGGATCCACCGACGAGTCAGTGCCCATGGTGCTGGACTGGGTGCGGGCCCATGCCGGGCGGTTCAACCGCGTCGAGGTACGGCGCCACCTCGCCAACGCCGGGCTCGGCTTCGCGCGCAACAGCGCCTTTGCCGCCGCCGAGACGCCGTTCGTGCTGCCGCTCGACGCGGACAACCGCCTGGCACCCGCGTGCTGCACCCGGCTGCTCGCGGCCATGGCGGGGGGCGCGGCCTTCGCCTACCCGCAGATTCGCTCGTTCGGCGACAGCGACCAGCTGTTCGGCGTGCTGCCGTTCTCGCCGGGGCGGTTGATGAGCGGCAACTACGTCGATGCCATGGCGCTGGTCGCGAAATGGGCCTGGGCGGCGGGCGGCGGGTACGACCACGTCCGCTTCGGCTGGGAAGACTACGACTTCTGGTGCCGGCTCGTGGAGCGCGGGCTCTGGGGCGAGGCGGTGCCCGAGGTGCTCGCCGAATATCGCGTGCACCGGGGCTCGATGATCCACACCCAGACCGAGCAGCGCGCCAACAAGCGCTCGCTGGTCGACGACATGGAGCAGAGGCATCCGTGGCTCAGGATCGCGGGGCGGCGGATGCTGTAGGCAAGGCGCAGCAAGGCCGGGCTCTGCCCGGACCCGCCAGGGGCGAGCCGCCCCTGGACCGGCGCTTTGAAGGAAGTCTGCGGGGCGGCCTCGGCCGTGGCGGAAGCGAGGCGACAGGTGGGCAGCACGACCAGGGCGCGCGGCGCCGACGGACAAGGCGCACGCGCGCAGGGGCCGCGGTGATCTTCGGGCCCACCCGCCTGGACGAGGCCGCGGGCGCGGTGCTCGCGCACACGCTGCGCCTGCCGGGGCTGGTGCTGAAGAAGGGCGCCGTGCTGGACGCGGCCGCGGTCGCGCAGCTGCGCGAGGCCGGGCTCGACGAGGTCGTCGCGGTGCGCCTGGAAGCCGGCGACGTCGGCGAGGACCAGGCGGCGGACCGGCTGGCGCAGGCGCTGGTCTCGCCGCTGGTCGCGCGCAGCCGGGCGGGCACCGGGCGGGTGAACCTGATGGCCGAGGCGCCGGGCCTGCTGCTCGTGGACCGCGCGCAGGTCGACCGGCTGAACGCCGTGGACGAGGCGCTGACGCTCGCCACGCTCGCGGACGCCACGCCGGTCGCGGCGCACGACATGCTCGCGACCGTCAAGGTCATCCCGTTCGCGGTGCACGGCGACAGCGTGGCACGCGCGGAACAGCTGGCGCGCGAGGGCAGCGGGGACATGCCGGGGGGCGACGCGGGGTCGGGGCGGGCCGGCGCGGGCGCAATCCGGCTGGTGCCGTTCCGGCCGCTGCAGGTGGGCCTGGTGCTGACGCTTCTGCCCGGGCTGAAGGACAGCGTGGTCGAGGCGACGATCGAGGCCACCGCGGCGCGCGTGCGCGGGCTGACGGGAAGCCTGCTGGTGCCGGAGCGTTGCGCGCACGAGGCCGGCGCGGTGGCGGCGGCGCTCGCGCGGCTGCTGGCCGCGGGCGCGGAGCTGCTGCTGGTGTCGGGCGCGTCGGCGGTGGTGGACCGGCGCGACGTGGGGCCGGCCGGCATCGTCGCGGCCGGTGGCGCGATCGAGCACCTCGGCATGCCCGTCGACCCCGGCAACCTGATCTGCTTCGGGCGGATCGGCGCCGTGCCCGCCCTGGTGCTGCCGAGCTGCGCGCGCTCGCCCAAGCCGAACGGCATCGACCAGGTGCTGTGGCGGCTGTTCGCGGGCCTCGGCGTGGACGGGGCGCAGGTGTCGCGCATGGGCGTCGGCGGGCTGCTGAAGGAGGACCTGCGCCCCCTGCCCCGCGCCCAGGCCGGCCGGGTTGCGGCGGCGGCGCAGCGTGCGGCGGCGCCCCGGGTCGCCGCGGTGGTGCTGGCGGCGGGACGGTCGAGCCGCATGGCGCCGCGCAACAAGCTGCTGATTCCGGATGCGGACGGGCACGCGATGGTGACGCGCGTGGTGGACCAGGTGCTCGGCAGCGCGGCGCGGCCGGTGCTCGTGGTGGTGGGCCACCAGTCGGCCGAGGTGGAGCGCGCGCTGGCCGGCCGCCCGGTGCGCTTCGTGCGCGCCGAGGACTACGGCGACGGGCTGTCGGCGAGCCTGCGCGCGGGGATCGCGGCGGTGCCGGAGGACGTGTCGGCGGCGCTGGTGTGCCTGGGCGACATGCCGCTGGTCACGGCGCGGATGCTGGACCGCCTGGTCGCGGCCTACGACCCGGACGAGGGGCGCACGATCGTGGTGCCGACGCACCGCGGCCGGCGCGGCAACCCGGTGCTGTGGGACGCGCGCTGGTTCGCCGAAATCGCGGCGGTGGTGGGCGACACCGGCGCACGGGCCCTGCTGGCGGCGCACGCCGAGCACGCGGTCGAGGTGGAGATCGGCGAGGACGCCGTGCTGCGCGACTTCGACACGCCCGAGACGCTGGAGGGGTGGACGGGCCGCGAGGCCTGACAAGGCAGGCAAGCCGTTCTTTCTTGAAAGAAAGAACCAAAGAACTTTGCCCGTTTGAGTCCGTGCCACGTCGTGTGGCACGGCTTCCTTGTGGGCAAAGTCTTTTTGCTTCTTTTTCTTCAGAAAAAGAAGGCCTTGCTTCCTTGCTAGGCCGGCAGGACCTCCATCTCGCCGATGACCTCGCGGCTTTCCGGGGTGGCGACGAGCTGGCCTTCCCACTTGGCGACGACGGCGGCGGCGAGCGAGTTGCCGATGACGTTGGTGGCGGAGCGGCCCATGTCGAGGAAGGTGTCGATGCCGAGCAGGAGGAGCAGGCCTTCCTCGGGCAGCGAGAACTGGCTCAGGGTCGCAGCAATGACGACGAGGGAGGCGCGGGGCACGCCGGCGACGCCCTTGGAGGTGAGCATCAGGGTGAGCAGCATGGCGATCTGGGTGCCCAGGCCGAGCTGGATGTCGTAGGCCTGGGCGATGAAGACGCTGGCGAAGGTGCAATACATCATCGTGCCGTCGAGGTTGAACGAGTAGCCGAGCGGCAGGACGAAGCTGGTGATCTTGGGGGCGATGGGGAACTTGGCGAGCTGCTCCAGCATCTTCGGGTAGGCGGCTTCCGAGGAGGCGGTGGAGAAGGCGAGCAGGAACGGCTCCTGCACCAGGCCGATCAGGCGGCGCACGCTGGGGCCGAGGATCAGGAAGCCGGCGAGGACGAGCAGGCCCCACAGGCAGACCAGGCCGAAGTAGAACTCGCCCATGAACTTGGCGTAGTTGACCAGGATGCCGAGGCCGTTGGTGGCGATGGTCGCCGACATGGCGCAGAACACGGCGAGCGGGGCCAGCTTCATCACGTAGCCGGTGACGCGCAGGATGATGTGCGACAGGCCTTCCACGCCGATCAGCACCACATGGGCCTTCTCGCCCATGGCGGCGCAGGCGACGCCGAAGAACAGCGAGAACACGACGATCTGAAGGATCTCGTTGTCGACCATCGGTCGCATCGCGGAGTCGGGGAAGACGTGCTTGACGAAGCCGTCCAGCGTCATGGCGTGCGGGTCGATGCCGCCCACGACGCTGGCCGCGGTGGCGCTCGCGACCTTGTGGATGCCGACGCCGGGGCCGAACAGGTTGACCAGGATCAGGCCCAGGGTGAGCGAGACCAGGGACGCACACACGAACCACAGCATGGCCTTGCCGCCGACGCGGCCGACGGCGCCGGTGTCGGACATGTGGCCGATGCCGGTGACCAGCGTGGAGAACACCAGGGGGGCAATGATCATCTTGATGAGACGCAGGAAGATCATGCTGCCGAACGAGATGTAGCCGGCGAACAGCTTGTGGGTCGCGGGGTCGGCGGTCTGGCTGTTGACCAGGGCGCCGGTGGCGATCCCCAGGATCATGGCGACGACGATGTAGGTCGTCATGCGGCTCGATTTCATGGGCGGTGGCGCTCCCTGGCGGCGGCGGTGATCGTCGGGGTCAGGCTGAATGCGCAACGATAAGGCAATGTCGTCGCGCAGGGCGAGAGGATGCGGCGTTTTTTCCGCAGTCGGGGACTTGGTGCAAGTTCCCTGCCATGCCGGGCGCGGCGCCTGGGCCTCGCGGAGGCTGGGGCCGGGCGGCGTTCAGGGCGGGGCGCTCAGGGTTGGGGGGCGCGTGCGGGGGCGGGGGGCGGGGCGTCGAGCCAGCGGGCGAACCAGGCCAGGGTGCGGGTGCGGGCGTCGGCGCGGTCGTGGGCGTCGCGCAACTCGTGGCCCTGGCCGGGGTAGACCACGAACTCGGTGGGCACGCCGAGCGTGTGCAGGGCGTGCCAGAACTCCTGGGTCTGCGGCATCGGGCATTCCAGGTCGCGGTCGCCCACGAACTCGAAGGTCGGCGTGCGCACCTGCTTGATGTAGGTCATCGGCGAGGAGCGGGCGTAGGCGGCGGGGTCGTCGTACACGGAGGCGCCAAAGTAGGGGATCATCCACTGGTCGATCCCGTTCTCGCCGTAATACGACTGCCAGTTGGACACGCCGGCGCCGGCGACGATGGCGCGGAAGCGCGTGGTCTGGGTCGCGGCCCACATCGCCATGTAGCCGCCGTAGCTGTAGCCCATCAGGCCCAGGCCCGCGGGGTCGATGGGGGCGGCTTTGAGGGCGGCGTCGACGCCGCGCAGGATGTCGCGCAGGTCGCCGTGGCCGAAGTCGCGGCGGTTGGCCAGGGTGAAGGCCTCGCCCTGCCCGAACGAGCCGCGCGGGTTGGGCAGGAACAGGTCGTAGCCGGCGTCGAGCAGCCAGCGGTCGCCGCCCTGCGTCACGAAGGACGGCGTGGCGGCGGCGGCGGGGCCGCCGTGCACCAGCGTGATCATGCGCTGGTGCGGTGCGCGGACACGGCCCGCGGGCTGCAGCAGCCAGCCCTGCACGGCGTGGCCGTCGCTGCGCCATTCGAGGCTGCGCGCCTCCACCGGGGCGTCGAGGCCGGCGTTGACGCGGGTCAGGTCGTGCCAGGCGCCGATCGCGCCGACCTCGATCTCGGGCGGCGTGGAGAAGGTCTGGTGGATCGCGGCGGTGGCGTGGGCGCTGCAGGCCAGGGCGTCCGCGTAGCCGGCGGCGCGCAGGCCCTGCGGGCCGGACCACAGGCGGCGCGGGCGGGCCGACGGCGTGCCCAGGGCCAGGACCTGCGTGTCGGCGCCGCCGAGCGCGGTGGCGGTCAGGCCGCCGCCGGGGCAGCGCCAGTCGAGCGCCGTGACCGAGGCGGGCATGGCGGGGGTGAGGTTCGTGGGGGCCGTGCCGGGCCGGGCGTCGAGCGGCAGGGTGAAGGCGTCGCCGCCGGTGGAGCCGAAGTCGCTCATGATGCCGCCGATGAAGGCCACGGTGCGGCCGTCGGGGGAGACCACGGGGCTCGCGAGCTGCTGCGTCGGCGGGGGCGCGTAGAGCACGCGGGGCCTTGCGGGGGCCTGGCCGGGGCCCGGGTCGGGGAAGGACCAGAGGCGGGCGACCCACCACTGGTTGTCGCCGTTGCCGGGGGCGGCGGTGCCCACGAAGCCGCCCGGGCGCCAGTCGAACTCGTAGACGTAGAGGTCGGGGGGCGAGACCAGGCGGAGGGTGTCGCCGTCGAGCAGGGCGATGCGCTGCTCGTCGGCGGTCGTGCCGATCTCGCCGGCGGGGGCCTCGCCGGGCTTGACCGCGCCGGCCTCCTTGCGGGCGCCGGGGATCGCCAGCAGCGCCAGGCGGCCGTCCGGGCCGAAGCGCAGGCCGCCCAGCGCGCCGTCGAACGCCAGGCGCTGCGACAGGCCGGTGCCGTCGGGGGCGACCTCGAACACGTAGGAGCGCGCGTCGTTCGGCTGCTTCAGCACGAAGGCCAGGCGCGCGCCGTCGGGCGAGAAGGCGAGGTCGCTGGGGCGGCACTCGGGGACGGCGCCGCAGGGAAGCGCCACGGCGGCCTCGGCGCCGCCGTCGGCGGCGCGGAGCACCAAGCGGTGGACGGGCTCGTCGCCGTCGATCGCGGGCTCGTCGTGCTCGATGCTGGCGACGCGGGCGCCGTCGGGCGAAAGCGCCAGGGAGTCGAACAGGCGGGGCTGGCGGGCGGCGTCGGCGTGGGCCGGGGCGGGGGCCGTGGCAGGGGCGGCAAGGAGGGCGGCGAGCAGCAGGGCGGGGCGGGACGTGTTCATTCCGTATCGGACACGGGCAGGCAGGCGCGGTCAACGGAGGGCGGCGCGGGGAAGGCAAGGTCGAGGCTCTGCCTCGAGCTCCGCCAAAGGCTCGCCTTTGGAAACCTGGTGATAGGGGCGGGTTCCCCGCGGGGAGAGGGGCGGCATGCGAGGCGGCGTCGCGATTCGGGGGGGGATGTCCTGCCGCGCAGGACGATCCGTCCTGTGCGGCGTGACGTTTCGGGGCTCTTTCGTCCTGCGCGGCAGGACAGTCCGTGGCTTTTTCGTGGCGGCGTCCTGCGCCGCAGGACGCCGCCCCGCCCGGGATGCGAGAGGCGGCGCGCGCGGCGAGGCGAGTCGTGCGCGGCGCGACGCGCGGCAAAGGGCCGGCAAGGCCGGGCGGCGGTTCCGGCGCGCGGACGCGGCCGGGGCGGACGCGGAAGCGCGCGTGCCCGGGGCGGCGGCCGACGTTGCCGAGGGACGCGCGCCCTGTTCCGCACGGCGAGCCCCTCGTGGCCGGGCTTCCAGGATCGGGGAATCCAGGCGAGCATGCCGGGGACGCCGGGCGTGGCGTCGGGAAAGGGGTGAGGCTGGATGCGGCAAGGCCCGATCGCCCGGCAGCTGCGGCGCATGGCCATGCTCCGGCCGCACCGCCACCCGGACAGCGCCGTTCCGGCCGACGCCCTGGGCACGCGGTATCCGGAGTACCGTCCGACCTTCCGGTTCCGCGGGCGCTACATCGACGCGTTCCACCGCTCGCTCGACGCGGCCGGGCCGGACGGGCTCGTCGAGCTGGGGGTGGCGGGGTGGCTGCGTCCGGCCGACGCCCTGAAGCTCTACGAGCTGGCGTGGTTCAGCCCCGGCGACCTGCTCGAGTTCGGCACCTTCCACGGGCTCTCGACGCTGATCCAGAGCCGCGCGCTCCTGGCCTCGGGGCAGCGCGCGTCCGTCACCTCGCTCGAGCTGGTGCCGGAGTATGCGGCCGAGGCGGCGCGGCACCTGCAGGCCCCGGCGGCCAGCCACCGGTTCCTCGTGGGCGATGCCCGGGAGTCCGCGCGGGCGCTGATCGAGGACGGGCGGCGGTTCGGCTTCGCGTTCGTCGACCATTCCCACGGCTACGACCTCGTGGAGGCGGCGTGCCAGCACCTCAAGCGCCTGGTGGTGCCCGGGGGGTTCGCGTTGTTCCACGACTACAACGATTCGCGCAACACGCGGGGCGACGCCGGCTACGGCGTGTTCCAGGCGGTGGAGGATGCGTTCGCGGACGGGTCGTTCCGCTTCTGGGGGGTCTACGGGTGCACCGGGCTCTACCGGCGGGCGCGGCGGGACTAGGTGCTGCGGCGGTAGGAAGGAAGGCCGGGCTCTGCCCGGACCCGCCAGGGCGAGCCGCCCTGGACTGGCCTCGCTTAAGGGGGCGTTCCAAGGGCGCAGTCTTTGGCGGAGCTCGAGGCGGAGCCTCGACCTTGCTTTCCCTACGCCTGGCGGGCGTCGGCGGCGCGGAGGACGGCGTCGACGAGGCGGTCGGCGTCGGCCTCACGGGTGCGGTGGTTGATGACGCAGGCGCGGATCACGGTACGGCCGGCGATGCGGGTGGTCGAGGGCACGGCGTCGCCGGACTCCTGGACGTCGGCGGCGAGGTCGGCCTGGAGGCGGTCGGAGCCGTCGCGGAGGCGGAAGCACACGACGTTGAGGGCGACGGGGGCGCAGAGCTCCAGGCGGGGCTCGGACTCGACGCGGGCGCCGAGGTGGCGGGCGACGGTGCAGCAGCGCTCGATGACCTGGCCGAGGCGGTCGGCACCGTAGGTTCGGAGCGTCATCCAGACCTTGAGGGCGCGGAAGCCGCGGGAGAGGTCGGGGCCGAGGTCGCAGGGCCAGGGGTGGCCGGCGGCGAGGCCGCGGTCCTCGCGGTGCAGGTAGGCGAGGTCCTGGGCAAAGGCGTCGGCCTGGGCTCCCGGTCGGCGGACCAGCACGCAGCCGGCGTCGTAGGGGACCTGCGCCCATTTGTGGAAGTCGAAGGCGACGCTGTCGGCGCGCTCGATGCCGCGCAGGAGGGGGCGGAGGGTGGGGGAGAGCGCGGCCATGGCGCCGAACGCGCCGTCGACGTGGAACCACAGGTCCTCCTCGCGGGCGAGGTCGGCGAGGGCGGAGAGGTCGTCGATTGCGCCGACGTCGACCGTGCCGGCGTTGCCGACGACGAGGAAGGGGCGCAGGCCGGCGGCGCGGTCCTGCGCGATGCGGGCGGCGAGGAGGGCGGGGTCGATGCGGTGGGCGGCGTCGGTGGGGATCAGGCGCAGGGCGTCGGTGCCGAGGCCGGCCATGTCGAGGGCGCGGGCGACGCAGCCGTGCACGCCGTCGGCGGCGTAGGCCGTCAGCGGGGCCGAGGCGAGGCCCTTCGTGCGGACGTCAGGGCCGAGGGCGGCGCGGCGGGCGGCGAGGACGGCGATCAGGTTGGCGAGCGAGGTGCCGGTGACGAGGAGGCCGGTGGTTTCGGGGGGCATGCCGAGGAGCTCGGCGGACCAGCGGATGACCTGGCGCTCGATCTCGATGGGGGCCTGGTCGCGGCCGCCGAGGTTGGAGTTCAGGCCGGCGGCGAGGAGCTCGGCCAGCATGCCGACGGGGGTGCCGCCGCCGTGCACCCAGCCCATGAAGCCGGGGTGCAGGTTGCCGGTCGCGTAGGGCTGGATGGTGCGGAGGAAGTCGTCGTAGACGGCGGCGGGGTCGGAGGGCGTGCGGGGGGCGGGGGTGTGGAGGTCGGCGCGCAGCTCGTCGGGCATGCGCTGCCAGACGGGGCCCTTGCCGAGGTGCTCGAGGTGGGCGAAGGCGTCGTCGAGCATGCGGTGGCCGAGGGCGCGCA
>JBPBQX010000287.1:0-10561 GCA_050955025.1 Janthinobacterium lividum | reverse complement strand
GGGCAGGTCCAGAGCTGGTTGCCCTGCTCGGCGAAGTCCAGCAGCGCGCCGAAGAACGGGGTGCGCAGGGTCTCGGCGTAGTGGCGCAGGTAGGAGGCGAGGTTCTTCGCGATGAACTCGGGCGTCTCCTCGGCGAGGAAGACGAAGCCGTCGGCCTCGTGCAGCACGTCGACCGGCATGTCCTCGAAGCGCTGGTGGCGGACGAGGATGATGATGGGGACCGCCAGGCCGCGCTTCCTGATGAACGAGACGAGGGCGGCGGCCTTGCCCTGCGGGCCGCGCTTGCCCCAGTCGATGACGACGCAGCCGAGTGCGGCGTCGGTGCGGATGACCAGCTCGGCCTCGTCGATCTTGCGGGCGCGCAGGGTGGAGAAGCCGATCTTCTCGATCTCGGCGGTGATCTGGTCGAGGCGGATGCCCTCGATGTCGTCCGCGTCGAAGCCCGGCACGACGATCAGGAACTTGAAGCGGCGCTCGAACTGCACAGGCGGCTCCTCCGACGGGGTGCCGCGCGGGCGGATCGCGCGCGGGCGGGCGCGGTGTATCGCGAAGGCCGCGCCGTGTCGAAGCCTGAAAGCCCGCCGTTCCTGCGCGCGTCCGGTGCGGAGCGGCCTGCCCGGCGGCCGGGTCCGCGCGGCGGAGGAAGGAGGCGCGTTCTTTCCTGAAAGAAAGAACCAAGGAACTTCTGCACATGGGTTCCTTGCTGCCCGGGCGGCACCGGACCCAATTCGCAAAGTCTTTTTGCTTCTTTTTCTTCAGAAAAAGAAGACTTCGCTGCCCTTCCCTTCCCGTGCGCCGTGCTAGGTTCGGGGCCGCCATGCCCGACTCGGATCGTCCCCAGGAGCCGCCGGCGGTGCGCCGGATCATCCACGTCGACATGGACGCGTTCTACGCCTCGGTGGAGCAGCGCGACGACCCGTCGCTGCGCGGCGTGCCGCTGGCCGTGGGCGGCTCGCGCGAGCGCGGCGTGGTGGCGGCCGCGTCCTACGAGGCCAGGCGGTTCGGGGTGCGCTCGGCGATGCCGTCGTCGGTGGCGCGCAGGAAGTGCCCGCAACTGGTGTTCGTCCACCCGCGCTTCGACGTCTACAAGGAGGTGTCGCGCCAGATCCACGCGATCTTCGCCGAGTACACGCCGATCATCCAGCCGCTGTCGCTCGACGAGGCGTACCTCGACGTGACCAGGCCGCTGCTCGACCGCGGCTCGGCGACCGCGATCGCGGCCGAGATCCGCGCGCGCATCCGCGCCGAGACCGGGCTGACCGCCTCGGCCGGGATCTCCTACAACAAGTTCCTGGCCAAGCTGGCGTCGGACCACAGGAAGCCGGACGGGCAGTTCGTCATCACGCCGCGCATGGGGCCGGGCTTCGTCGAGGCGCTCGAGGTCGGGCGGTTCCACGGCATCGGGCCGCGCACGGCGGAGAAGATGAACGCGCTCGGCATCCGCACCGGGCTCGACCTGCGGGCGCGGACGCTGGAGTTCCTGTGCGCGCGCTTCGGCAAGGCGGGGGCGTACTACCACGGCGTCGCGCGCGGGCTCGACGACCGGCCGGTGGTCGCGGACCGGCAGCGCAAGTCGGTGGGCGCGGAGAACACCTTCCCGCGCGACGTGTTCGCGTGGGAGGAGGTTCCCGCCCTGCTGGCGCCGATCCTGGCCAAGGTGTGGGCGGCCTACGTCCGCGCCGGGCTGCGGGGGCGCACCGTGACGGTGAAGGTCAAGCACGCGGACTTCCGCATCCTCACGCGGTCGCGCTCCTGCGTGGACCCGCTCGGGGACGCGCGCGTGCTGGAGCGGCTCGCGGTGGAGCTGCTGCGGCCGTGCTTCCCGGCGCCGGGGGGCGTGCGGCTGCTCGGCGTCAGCGTGTCGGGGCTGGAGCAGGCGGACGGGCGGGCGCAGCTCGCGCTGGGGCTCGGGGAGGAAGCAAGGCCAGAGGCTCCGCCTCTGGACTCCGCCAAGGGAAGCCCCTTGGATGGCTTCTCTTAGTCAAGGGATCAAAGGGTCCTCGGACCCTCTGCGGGTTCGGGCAGAGCCCGACCTTCCTGTCTGCAGCCGTCAATTCTTGACAAGATCGCGCCCTAGTTCGGCGCCTTGTCCCCCTGGAAGAGCTCGGTCAGCTCGGCCGCCTGCTGCTGGGCGTTCTGGATGAGCTGGGTCTCGTCCTCGGAGTAGGCGTGGCTGGCGAGGAGCGAGCGCTCGTCGTGGGCGGCGAACAGGGCGACGGCGTCGCGGCCGGCGGCGGGGTCGCGGCCGAGGGCGTCGAGCGTCAGCTCGGTGAGGCGCAGGCTGGAGTGGAAGGTTTCGCGCACCAAGCCTTCCACGCCGCGGTCCATGAGCAGGTGCGCGTGGCGGCGGTTGCGGGCGCGGGCGACGACGCTGAGGTGGGGGAACTGCCGGCGCGCGATCTCGGCGACGCGCAGCGCGGCCTCCATGTCGTCGACGGCGATCACGAGGACCTGCGCGTGCTCCGCGCCGGCGGCGCGCAGCAGGTCGGCGCGGGTGGCGTCGCCGAAGTAGACCTTGCTGCCGAAGCGGCGGAGGACGTCGATCTGGGCCGCGTCCTTCTCCAGGGCGACGAAGCCGATGCCCTGCATGCGCAGCACGCGGCCGACGATCTGTCCGACGCGGCCGATGCCGCAGATGATCACCGGCATGGCCTCGGGGTCGATCGGGTCGTACTCCGGCGCCTGGACGGGCTCCAGGCGGGGCACGAGGAAGCGCTCGGACGCGCTGAACAGCACCGGCGTCGCGGCCATGGAGAGGGCGATCACCAGCGTGGCGCCCTCGGCCTGCGCAGGCGCCAGGGCGCCCACGGCGACGGCTGCGGCGAAGAGCACGAAGCTGAACTCGCTGCCCTGCGGGAGTGCCAGGGCGAAGCGCGCGGCCTCCACGCGTTCCTGCCCGCCGATGCGGCCGAGGGCTGCGGCGACGGCGGCCTTGGCGAGGAGCAGGCCGGCGACGCCGGCGCCGATCATCAGCGGGTGGGCGGCGAGCAGGCCGAGCCGGGCCGCCATGCCGACGGACATGAAGAAGAAGCCGAGCAGCAGGCCCTCGAACGGCTCGATGTCGGCCTGCAGCTCGTGGCGGTACTCGGAGTTGGAGAGCAGCACGCCGGCGAGGAAGGCGCCGAGCGACATGGACAGGCCGGCGCTGCTGGCCAGGAAGGCGGTGCCGACGACGACCAGGAGCGCGGTGGCGGTGAACACCTCGGGCGTGCGCGTGCCGCCCACGGCGCGGAACACCAGCGGCAGGAGGAAGCGCCCGCCGGCCAGGATCGCGGTGATCGCGGCCGCCGCCTGCGCCACGCGCGCCCAGGGCACGGAGGCCGCGCCGTGCGCCGTCAGCGGCCCCGCGCCGCCGGCGAGCAGGGGCACCAGGGCGACGAGCGGGATGAAGGCGAGGTCCTGGAGCAGGAGCACGGCGAAGGC
Source organism: Janthinobacterium lividum (assembly GCA_050955025.1). Classification (GTDB taxonomy): domain Bacteria; phylum Pseudomonadota; class Alphaproteobacteria; order Acetobacterales; family Acetobacteraceae; genus CAXSEF01. Next base: position 7,138 of record JBPBQX010000287.1, on the reverse strand, counting down.
GTCGCGCCCTGCCCTGCCCTGCAGCAGGTCGCGCTCGGCGAGCATCGGCAGCACGATCGCGGTGGACGACAGCGCGCAGCCCGCGCCGAGCACCACCGCGCCGCCCCAGCCCACGCCGGCGAGGCGCCCCAGCACGGCGAGCAGCGCCGCGGTGCACAGCACCTGGGCCACGCCGAGGCCGAACACGGCGCGGCGCATCACCCACAGGCGGTGCGGCCGCAGCTCCAGCCCGATCAGGAACAGCAGCATCACCACGCCGAGCTCGGAGACGTCGGCGATCTCGGACACGTCGGTCACGAGGCCCAGGCCGGCGGGGCCGATCGCCGCGCCGGCCACGAGGTAGCCGAGCACGCTGCCGAAGCCGGCGCGGCGCGAGAGCGGCACGAAGACGACGCTGGCCACCAGCAGCGCCACCAGGGTTCTCAGCATCGCCCGTTCCCTCCCAGGCACGGCGGCTTCCGTGCGCGACCGGCATGCTGCGCCGCAATATGTTGCGCCGGGAAGGCCCCGCGGCGGTGTGGCGGGCGGTCGCGGCGGGTTGTGGCGCAAGAAGCGCTCGCCAGGGGCGGAGAAATCTGTAAGGTCTTTTCAAGAGGGCGCGAAGCCCGGCTGCGCCCGAACGCAAGGTGCGGCTGCGCCCCGGGATGAACGAGGCGGCCGCCCGAGCCGCCCGACGGAAGGAAGCTGACATGGACGTGCACGAGTACCAGGCGAAAGAGCTGCTGGCGGCCGCGGGCGTCGCCGTGCCGCGCGGCGCCGTCGCGTTCAGCGCGGACCAGGCGGTGTATGCCGCCACCGAGCTGGGCGGGTCGCGCTGGGCGGTGAAGGCGCAGATCCATGCGGGCGCGCGGGGCAAGGCGGGCGGCGTGAAGCTGTGCTCGACCTACCACCAGGTGCGCGAGGCGGCGGCCGGCATGCTGGGCAGGCGGCTGGTGACCGAGCAGACCGGGCCCGAGGGCAAGCCCGTGCAGCGCGTCTACGTCGAGGCGGCCGAGCCGTTCGAGCGCGAGTTCTACCTGGGCTTCGTGCTCGACCGGAAGGAGGAGCGCGTCCGCGTCATCGCGAGCCGGCACGGCGGCATGGAGATCGAGCAGATCGCCCACGACAGCCCCGACGAGCTGACGCAGGTGATCGTGGAGCCGGCGGTCGGGCTGCAGCCGTTCCAGGCGCGCGAGATCGCCTTCAGCCTCGGGCTGACGATCCGGCAGGTGCAGGGCGCGGTGACGTCGATCCTGGGCGCGTACCGCACGTTCCGCGACCTCGACGCGACGATGCTGGAGATCAACCCGCTCGTGCTCACCAAGGACGACCGGGTGATCGCGCTCGACGCCAAGATGAGCTTCGACGACAACGCGATGTTCCGGCAGCGCAAGGTCGCCGGGATGCACGACCCGTCGCAGGAGGACCCGCGCGAGGCGCAGGCGATGGAGCACCAGCTCAACTACGTGGGCCTGGGCGGCGACATCGGCTGCGTGGTCAACGGCGCGGGCCTGGCGATGGCGACCATGGACGTCATCAAGTACGCAGGCGGAGAGCCGGCGAACTTCCTCGACGTGGGCGGCGGGGCGAGCCCGGAGCGGGTCGCCACCGCGTTCCGCCTGGTGCTGTCGGACGCCAACGTGAAGGCCGTGCTGGTCAACATCTTCGCGGGCATCAACCGCTGCGACTGGGTGGCCGAGGGCGTCGTGCACGCGGTGCGCGAGACGCAGATCAAGGTGCCGCTGGTCGTGCGCCTGGCCGGCACCAACGTCGAGGCGGGGCGGCGCATCCTGCAGGAGAGCGGCATCGCCGTGATCACCGCCGACAGTCTCACCGAGGCGGCGGAGAAGGCGGTCGCGGCCGCGAAGTCCCACGTTTCCGCAGCGAGCGGGTCGGAGAGCTGATCCCATGAGCATCCTGATCAACGAGACCACCAAGATCCTCATCCAGGGGTTCACCGGCGACAAGGGCACCTTCCACGGCCGGGAGATGATCGAGTACGGCTCCAACGTCGTGGGCGGCGTCACCCCGGGCAAGGGCGGGCGCACCCATCTCGACCGTCCCGTGTTCAACACGGTGCGCGAGGCGGTGGCCGCCACCGGCGCCGAGGCGTCGATCACCTTCGTCGCACCCCCGTTCTGCGCCGACGCGATCATGGAGGGCGCGGACGCCGGGCTGAAGCTGATCTGCGCGATCACCGACGGCATCCCCGCGCAGGACATGATGCGCGTGAAGCGCTACCTGCGCCGCTACCCCAAGGAGCGGCGCACGCTGCTGGTCGGGCCGAACTGCGCGGGCATCATCAGCCCGGGCAAGGCGATGCTCGGGATCATGCCGGGCAACATCTACAAGAAGGGCAGCGTCGGCGTCGTGTCGCGCTCCGGCACGCTCGGCTACGAGGCGGGCGCGCAGCTCATGGAGCTGGGCATCGGCATCTCGACCAGCGTCGGCATCGGCGGCGATCCGATCAACGGCTCGTCGTTCCTCGACCACCTGGCGCTGTTCGAGCAGGACCCGGAGACCGAGGCGGTGATGATGATCGGCGAGATCGGCGGGCCGCAGGAGGCCGAGGCCGCGGAGTGGATCAAGGCGAACATGACCAAGCCCGTGGTCGGCTACGTCGCGGGGCTCACCGCGCCGAAGGGGCGGCGCATGGGGCACGCGGGCGCCATCATCTCGGCGGCCGGCGACAGCGCGGCGGAGAAGGCGGAGATCATGAAGTCGTTCGGGCTCGCGGTCTCGCCGAGCGCGGGCGAGCTGGGGTCGACCATGGCGGGCGTGCTGTCGCGGCGCGCCGCCTAGGAAGGAAAGGCAAGGCCAGGGCCCTGCCCTGGACCCGCCAGGGGCAGCGCCCCTGGACCGGCGCACGCAGGCGGCACGACGGCGCGGGTCGTGCCGCCGGCTCCTTCGGGATGGTTTCCAAAGACATCGGGCCTTTGGCGGGTCCGGGCAGAGCCCGGCCTTGCCTGCTTTTGTTTCGACAACAACACGACGTAAGGGGGCCTCCATGAGCTTCACGCTGATCGACACGCCGACGCCGCGGCTGCACCGTTCGGAGCTGGCGGTGCCCGGCTCCAACCCCGGGCTGTTCGAGAAGTCGGCGCGCAGTGCGGCCGACATCATCTTCCTCGACTGCGAGGACGCGGTCGCGCCGGACGACAAGGAGCAGGCGCGCAGGAACATCATCCAGGGCCTCAACGAGGTCGACTGGGGCACCAAGACGATGATGGTGCGGATCAACGGGCTCGACACGCACTACATGTACCGCGACGTGGTCGACATCGTGGAGGCGTGCCCGCGCCTCGACATGATCCTGATCCCCAAGGTCGGCGTGGCCGCGGACGTCTACGCGGTCGACATGATGGTCACGCAGATCGAGGCCGCGATGCGGCGCGAGAAGCGGATCGGCTTCGAGGTGCTGATCGAGACGGCGCTCGGCATGGCCAACGTGGAGGCGATCGCGCAGAGCTCGAAGCGGCTGGAGGCGATGAGCTTCGGCGTCGCGGACTACGCGGCGAGCACGCGGGCGCGCACCACGGTGATCGGCGGCGTGCATCCCGAGTACGGCGTGCTGTCGGACAAGGATGCGGACGGCAAGCGCGACTACTTCTGGATGGACCAGTGGCACTTCGCGCAGAGCCGCATGATGGTGGCGTGCCGCGCCTATGGGCTGCGGCCGATCGACGGGCCGTTCGGCGATTTCGGGGATCCCGAGGGCTACCTGGCGGCGGCGCGTCGCGCGGCGGTGCTGGGCTACGAGGGCAAGTGGGCGATCCACCCGAGCCAGATCGCGCCCGCCAACGAGGTGTTCTCGCCGTCCGAGGCGGAGGTCACCAAGGCGCACCGCATCCTCGACGCCATGGCGCAGGCGGCGCGCGAGGGGCGCGGCGCGGTGTCGCTGGACGGGCGGCTGATCGACATCGCGAGCATCCGCATGGCGGAGGCGCTGATCGCGAAGGCGAGGATCGCTGGGGTAGGCGCGGCCGCCTGAGCGGCGCGACGGCCCGGCCTCGCGCGGGGGCGCGGGGCCGGGCCACTGCGGAGCGCAGCCTTTCGGCCGCAGCTCACGGCATCCGAAGCGGCACGACGACCGATGGAGGCGGGGTATCAGCCGCCACGTCCGCTCCGGATGCCCCTCATACCCTGCCCCGCCGCATTGCGCCACCACCGACGCGAGGGAACGCCTGGCTTCCTCGTGACGCCGGTCCAGGGGCGCTGCCCCTGGCGGAGCTCGAGGCGGAGCCTCGACCTTGCCCTACCGCGCGTGCAGCGCCGCGACGATCATCTCGATGCCGTTGGCGTGCCAGCGCTGCACCGCCTTGTGGTCGCAGCCGAGCACGGTGCCGAGGCGCCGCCAGCTGTAGAGGTGGCGCTCGGTGGCCGGGCTGACCAGGCTGCGCGCGCCGACGATGCGGCGCAGCACGTAGCGGTCCTGCGGGATCAGGGTGATCCAGCCGAGCGCCTCGTCCATGCGGGTGATCTGCTGCGGCGAGGCGATGGGCGGGCGGACGCGCCCGCCGGTGTCGGTGGCGAACGCCTCGGCGGCGCGCACGACGTCGAGGTTCGAGGTGCGCAGCTTCGTCGAGTAGCCGGTGCCGGGGATGGTCAGCAGGGTGGCGCCGGCCTCCTCCAGGCGGCGGACGACGTGCTCCGCGTCGAGCGCCGCGGGCGTGGCCGGGCGCAGGACCTGCACGCGGGCGGGCGGGCGCGGCGCCCCGGGCGAGGCCTGCGCGGCGTGGCGGGCCTGCGCGCGCGCATCGAGCCTGACGACGTTGCTCATCCAGCATCTCCCGGTTGTGGTCGTGTTGTCGGCGGGGCGGGCCTGGCCGCCCGTGGTCGTCGGCGCGGTCACAGGTCGAACACCGGCCAGGGGTAGGGCGAGCCCTCCAGCACCGTGCCGGCCGTGATCAGGCCCCAGGTGTCGGGGTGGCCCGGCGAGCGCGCCGGGCGGTCGGTGGGCTCGCGCACAGGAGGCGGCGGGGCGCCCACCGAGGAGCGCTTGCGCACGCCGAGCCGGCGGGCGTGGTCGATCACCGAGTTGCGGCCCACGCCGATGGCGGCGGCCACGGTGTCCCAGGTCGCGCCGCTGCGGCGCATCTCGAGCACCTGGCGGTTGCGGGCGGGTGTCCAGTCGAACCTCTGAGCCATGACGCCTCCGTCTGGTTGACTAACATTTAGTTAGAACAACCGGCGGTGTTCGTCAAGCATACTAACATTGTGGATGTGGCGAGGCTTGGAGCCGGCCGGGGTGTTGCCTCCGTCGCGGGCACGATCGGCGCACCGCCGGCGCCGCCCTGGCTAGGCCGGGCCGGCCAGCGGCTGCCCTGCCTCTGGCGACGCGGCACCTCGGCGGAGAAGCGTCACCGGGGCTGATCTGCCGTCGCGCACGGCGAGCGTTGATCCCGCCGCCACCATGCAGCCGGCGATCACGTCGCAGAGATAGTGGCCGCCCTCGCTCGGAGTGGACACGAGCATCGCGAGGTTCAGCGCCGTGGCCGCGTACCCCACGACACCGGTGCGGCGGTGCGCGCGGATGAACAGCACGGCGAGCACCGCGTGGAAGGACGGCATGGTGACGACGCCGTTCATCCCGCCGAGGGCGAACGCCACCGGGGCGGGGCGGCGCAAGGCCAGCACGTCCGGCAGCCAGTCGGCCCGGTCCGCGAGTCCGTAGTGCGGGTAGGCGCCCAGCGCCGGCAGCAGCGCCGACACGAAGGCCGTGACCAGGATGGCGGCGAGGGCGGACCAGAACAGCTCGGACAGGCGCTGCCTTCCGGCGGTGAGCGGCAGGACGCAGCAACACACCACGATTTGCGGCAGCAGGCTGGCGTAGGCCAGGCGCAGCACGACGTGGACCGCGCGGTGCCCTTCGACCCAGGCCGACCAGGCCACCCAGTCGAAGCCGATGGTGCGGTCGAGCGACGCGAGCGCGTCATCGCGCAGCGGCAGAGCGCAGCGGGCGCACAGGTAGGTCAGCACGCACCCTGTCGCCGTGAAGGCGATCCAAAGCCCCGCCGCGTCCGCCATCTCGCCGACCGGCGACCAGCGCGCCGACCGCCGGCACGCCATTCCGGCCGCCATCATCAGCAGCGCGGTACAGGCGACGCGGAGCCAGCCTGCGACGGCCACGCCCGCACGCTGCGCCCAGAACGCGTCGACGGCGGCAAGCGCCAGCATCGCCAGCCAGCCTGCCGGAAGTGCCCGCATTGCCGGAAGCACCGGCGCGCGCGCCATGGGCGCGGCGCCAGCCAGGGTCCTGAAGGCCGGCATGATCGGTTGCGTCCCCAGGGTGGAGGAGCGCTCCTTCTGCCACGCAAAACACAAGGAAGGATGAAGCGTGACCCGGGCGGGGTGGCCGGGCGGGGTGGCCGGGCGGGGTGGCCGCGGGAGGATGCTCTCCCGCGGCCGGTCGGTTCAGGCGACGATGTCGGTGCCGGCGAAGAAGAACGCGATCTCCTGGGCGGCGTTCTCGACGCTGTCCGAGCCGTGCACGGAGTTGGCCTCGATGCTCTCGGCGAACTCGGCGCGGATGGTGCCGGCGTCGGCCTTCTTCGGGTCGGTGGCGCCCATCAGGCGGCGGTTCTCGGCCATCGCGTTCTCGCCCTCAAGCACCTGCACCACGACCGGGCCGGACGTCATGAACGTCACCAGGTCGCGGAAGAACGGGCGCTCGGCGTGCACGGCGTAGAACGCCTCGGCGGTGGCCTGGCTCAGGCGCATGCGGCGCTGGGCGACGATGCGCAGGCCCGCCTCCTCGAACTTCGCGTTGATCTTGCCGGTCAGGTTGCGGCGGGTGGCGTCGGGCTTGAGGATGGACAGCGTGCGCTCGGCCATGGGGAGGCTCCTTGGGGTTCTGGACTGGGCGCGCGTGTACCCGAGGCAAGGAAGCAAGGCCAGAGGCGCTGCCTCCGGACTCCGCCAAAGGCTGCGCCCTTGGAACGCATCCCTTAAGTGAGGCCGGTCCAGGGCGGCTCGCCCTGGCGGGTCCAGGGCAGGGCCCTGGCCTTGCCTTGCCTTCGTGCTAGACCCGCGCGCATGAGCCTCCTGGCCGTCCGTTCCGTCACCCTGCGCATCGCCGGCCGCACCCTGCTGGAGGGCGCCGACCTCACCGTGGAGGCCGGCCGCCGCATCGGCCTGGTGGGGCGCAACGGCGCGGGCA
>JBPBQX010000286.1:0-11342 GCA_050955025.1 Janthinobacterium lividum | reverse complement strand
GCCTGAGCATCTTCGCGCTGTTCAACCTGGCGACCGTGAGCAGCCTGCACCAGCCGGTGCTCGGCACGCTGCTGTCGCTGGTGCTGACGGCGGTGGCGCTCTGCATGGTCGTGGTGCTGATCTACACAACGATCGACCAGATGCGGGCGTCCGTCGTGGTGCGCGAGATCTGCCGCCAGCTGCTGATGGCGCGCGAGGGGCAGCACGCGCTGCTGGGCCTGACGCGGCGCACGGAGCGGGCGGGGCTCGGGCACGCCGTCGCGGTGGCGGGCTGGACGACGGGCTACGTCGACCGCGTGGAGGTGGCGCCGCTGGAGGCCGCGTGCGCGGCGGTGCCGGGGGTGGAGCTGCGCGTCGCGGTGTCGATCGGGCAGATGATGGGCTGGGGCGAGACGCTGGCCGAGCTGCGCTCCGCGGCACCCCTGCCGGACGCGGTGGCGGCGTCGCTCGCGGACGCGGTGCGCGCGGCCGTGGTGGTGGACGACGAGCGGGCGCTGTCGCGCGACCCGGGGCTCGGGGTGATGCAGCTCGCCACGATCGCGTGGACCTCGGCGTCCTCGGCGGCGTCCAACCCGGCCTCGGCGGTGGCCGCCGTGCAGGGCCTGCGCGACGTGCTGCTGCGCTGGGCGGGCGAGGCGGTGCCCGAGGCGCCGGGCTCGGCCGTGGTGTACGCCGACCACCTGGTGCGCCAGGCGCTGGACGGCGTCGAGAGCGTCGTGGTCGCGGCGTCGGAGTCGCTGCAGCACCAGACGCTGGCCGAGGCGTATGCGCTGCTGGCCTCCGTGGTGGGACGGCTGCGCCCCGACGCGCGGCGGCAGGCGGAGGCGATCGTGCTGGCCTCGCTCACCACTCTGGGCGAGCACGTCCCGGCGCGCACGCTGCTCGCAGCCGCGGACTCGCTGGCCGCGGCGCTGCACGCGGCGGGGTGCGAGGAAGGCGCGCAGGCCCTGGCGCGCGACGCCGCGGGGATGCGGGGCACGCGCGGGCGGCTGGGCTCGCGCGGCGACCGGGGCGGGACCGGGGGCGGGGCGTAGCGGCCGGGCGCGCGCCTGGGCGCTTCGCCTCCGGCGGGCGGGGTGGTAGGAGGGCCGCGCACGCGCCGGGACGTTCCGGGCGCCGAGCCGGGACGAGCCCATGACCGCCTCCTTCGCCGCCGCCGCGCTGGCGCCCGACGCCGACACGAAGCTGGTTCTCGCGCTGCCCAAGGGGCGCATCCTGGGCGAGTGCGGGCCGCTGCTGGCGCGCGCGGGCGTGGTGCCGGCCGCCGACATGATGGACGAGGACAGCCGCCGCCTGCGCTTCGAGACCAGCGACCCGCTGCTCGACGTCGTCCGCGTGCGCCCGTTCGACGTCGCCACCTTCGTGGCCTACGGCGGCGCCCAGCTCGGCATCTGCGGCGCCGACGTGCTCATGGAGTTCGACTACCCCGAGATCTACGCCCCGCTCGACCTCGGCATCGGCGCCTGCCGCGTCTCCGTCGCCGAGGCGGTCGCAACCGCGGGCAGCGACGACCCCGGCCGCTGGTCGGACGTGCGCGTGGCCACGAAGTACCCGGCGATCGCGCGCCGGCACTTCGCGGCGCGCGGCGTGCACGCGCAGGTCGTCCACCTCAATGGGGCGATGGAGCTGGCGCCCGGGCTCGGGCTGTGCCGGCTCATCGTGGACCTAGTGCAGACGGGGTCGACGCTGCGGGCGAACGGGCTGCGGGAGACGGAGGTGATCGCCCACGTCACCAGCCGGCTCATCGTCAACCGCACGGCGCTGAAGACGCGGCCGCAGGCGGTGGGCGCGTGGATCGAGCGGTTCCGGGCGGCGGTCGCGTAGCAGGCAAGGTCGAGGCTCCGCCTCGAACTCCGCCAAAGGCTGCGCCCTTGGAACGCACAACTAAGTAGAGCCAGTCCAGGGCGGCTCGCCCTGGCGGGTCCAGGGCAGAGCCCTGGCCTTCCTTCCTCCCGGAGCCCCGCCATGATCCGCCTGCACACGAGCGCCCCCGGCTTCGAGGCCGACTTCGCCGCCCTGCTCGACCAGGCGCGCGAGACCACCGCGCGCGTCGACTCCGTGGTGCGCGAGATCATCGCCGACGTGCGCGCGCGCGGCGACGCGGCGCTGTGCGAGTACACCGAGCGGTTCGACGGCGTGGCGGTGGCGCCGTCCGGCCTGCGGGTGAGCGCCGCGGAGATCGACGAGGCGGCAGCGGGGATCGCGCCGGAGCTGGCGGACGCGCTGGAGGTGGCGGCGACACGGATCGAGGCGTTCCACAGGCTGCAGATGCCGCAGGACGTGGAGACCACGGACGCCGAGGGCGTGCGGCTGGGGATGCGGTGGAACGCGCTGGACGCGGTGGGGCTGTACGTGCCGGGGGGCAAGGCGGCGTATCCGTCGTCGGTGCTGATGAACGCGATCCCGGCGCGCGTGGCCGGCGTGGGGCGGATCGCGATGTGCGTGCCCTGCCCCGGCGGCGTGCTCAACCCGCTGGTGCTGGCGGCGGCGCGGCGGGCGGGGGTGGGCGAGGTGTACCGCGTGGGCGGCGCGCAGGCGGTAGCGGCGCTGGCGTGGGGGACGGCGACGGTGGCGGCGGTGGACAGGATCGTGGGGCCGGGCAACGCCTACGTCGCGGAAGCCAAGCGCCAGGTGTTCGGGCGCGTGGGGATCGACGGCATCGCGGGGCCGTCCGAGGTGGTGGTGATCGCGGACGGGGCGAACGACGCGCGCCACGTGGCGGTCGACCTGCTGGCGCAGGCGGAGCACGACGAGTCGGCGCAGTCGATCCTCCTCACGGACGACGCGGGGTTCGCGGATGCGGTGGTGCAGGCGGTGGAGGCGGAGCTGCGGGCGCTGCCGCGGGCGGCGATCGCGGGAGCGAGCTGGCGCGACCACGGGGCGGTGATCGTGGTGGACGACATGGCGGAGGCGGCGGCGCTGTGCGACCGGCTGGCGCCGGAGCACCTGCAGCTCATGGTGGACGACCCGGACGCGCTGTTCGCGCGGATCCGGCACGCGGGGGCCGTGTTCCTCGGGCGGTGGTGCCCGGAGGCGCTGGGGGACTACGTGGCGGGGCCGAACCACGTGCTGCCGACCGGGCGCACGGCGCGCTTCGCGTCGGGGCTGTCGGTGTTCGACTTCCTCAAGCGCACGACGTGGGTGGGCGTGGACCAGGCGGGGCTCGGGCGCATCGGGCCGGCGGCGGTGGCGCTCGCGGACGCGGAGGGGCTGGGGGCGCACGCGAGGAGTGTGGCGCTCAGGCTGGGGCAGTAGGAGGCAGGGCCAGGGCGCTGCCCTGGACCCGCCAGGGGCGGAGGTGGCCAAAGGTTCCAACGATCCGCTTGGATCGTTGGAAGGGCTACCGGAGGGGGCGCCCCTGGACCGGCGCAACGAAGGCGCGGGGCTGCCCCGGCGGGCAACGCGCTTGACCGGGGGAGGCCGGGTCATCATGTTCCGGCCCGAAACCGAACTTCCCTGACTGTCAAGGATGCTGATGTCCAAAGAAGACATGATCGAGTTCAGCGGCATGGTGATGGAGCTTCTGCCCAACGCCATGTTCCGCGTGAAGCTCGACAACGAACACACCATTCTCGCGCACACCAGCGGCAAGATGCGCAAGAACCGCATCCGCGTGCTGGCCGGCGACCGCGTGAACGTCGAGATGACGCCCTACGACCTGTCCAAGGGCCGCATCACATTCCGCTTCAAGTAGAGCCGGAACCGGACTCTTCGGAGACGGAAGCGCCCGGGGGCATCGGGCCCCTGCCGGGCGGAAGCGCCGCGGACGTCGCGGAACCGGGCCTGGCTCCGGGGGGTGTGCGGGTCAGGGCGTCGCTGGTGCTGGCAAGCGCCAGCCCGCGGCGGCTCCAGCTTCTCGCGCAAATCGGGGTCGTGCCGGACCGGGTCGTGGCCACCGACATCGACGAGACGCCCGGGCGCGACGAGGTGCCGCGGGTCTATGCCGAGCGCATGGCGCGGGAGAAGGCGCAGGCCGGGGCGGCGGCGGGGTCGTTCGTGCTGGCGGCGGACACGGTGGTCGCCGTGGGGCGGCGCGTCCTGCCCAAGGCCGAGACCGAGGCGCAGGCGCTGTCGTGCCTGGCGCTGCTGTCGGGGCGGCGGCACCATGTTCTCACGGCGGTGGTGCTGGTCACGCCGGAGGGGGCGCGCTCGGAGCGGGTGAGCGACAGCTCGGTGATCTTCAACCGGCTCACGGACGCGCAGGTCGAGGCCTATCTCGCAGGCGGCGAGTGGGAGGGCAAGGCCGGGGGCTACGCGATCCAGGGGGCGGCGGCTGGCTTCGTGCGGTTCCTGTCGGGGAGCTACAGCGGCGTGGTGGGGCTGCCGCTGTTCGAGACGGCGCAGCTGCTGCGCGGGCGGGGCTACCTCTCGCCGTGACCGGGGCCTGACCTGACGCTTCCTTGCGTGTGCCGGTCCAGGGCGGCTCGCCCTGGCGGGTCCAGGGCAGAGCCCTGGCCTTGCCTCCTCTCCCCATGACGGAACCGCTGCGCCTCCTGGCCGCGTCGTCGCCCGGCGAGACCCGCGTGGCGCTGGTGCGTGGTGCTGCGCTGCTGGCCTACGCGATCGAGCGGCCGGGCGTCCCGGATGGGGTGGGCGACGTGCACCGCGGGCGCATCGCGGCGCGGCGGCCGGCGCTGGGGGGGAGCTTCGTGGCGCTGGAGGGCGGGGTGCAGGGGTTCCTGCCGGACAGCGAGGGGGCGCTGGGGCTGGCGGAGGGGGCGCTGCTCGGCGTGCGGGTCGTGCGCGCGGCGCAGGGGGGCAAGGGGCCACGGCTGGGCGCGGGGCCCGGCGAGGGCGAGGCGGCGGAGGGCAGGGTCAGGCTGGTGTCGCGGGGGCCGGGGGCGCTGGAGCGGATGGCGCGCGCCTATCCGGAGGCGGCGATCGAGACGGACGACGCGGCGCTGGCGGCAGGGGCGCGGGGGCTGCGGGCGAACGGCGTGGCGGTGGTGGCGCGGGCGTTCCCGGAGGGGCTGGAGGCGGAGGTCGAGGGCCTGGGCGAGCAGGGGGTGGCGCTGCCGGGGGGGATGACGGCGAGCATCCACCCGACGCCGGCGCTGGTGGCGATCGACGTGGACAGCGGGGCGGCCAGCAACGCGCGCACGCCCAAGCCGGCGGCGCAGCGCGAGGCGAACCGGGCGGCGCTGCCGGCGCTGGTGCGGCAGGTGGTGCTGCGGAACCTGTCGGGCGCGATCCTGGTGGACCTGGCGGGCATGGCGGCCAGGAAGCGCGCGGCGCTGGGGCCGGAGCTGGCCGAGGCGCTGCGGGCGGACCCGCTGGGGGCGCGGCTGCTGGGGTTCACGCAGCTCGGGCTCGCGGAGATCGTGCGGGCGCGGGTGCACCCGCCGCTGCACGAGCTGCTGGCGGGGCCGCACGCGGCGGGGCTCGCGGCGCTGCGCGCGGTGGCGCGGGCGGTGGCGGCGGAGCCCGGGCCCGTGCGGGCGCTGCGGGCGGCGCCGGACGTGGTGGCGGCGCTGCAGGCGGACCCGGTGGCGCTGGGGGACCTTGCGCGGCGCGCGGGGCGGGCGCTGGTGCTGCGCAGCGACCCGGCGCTGGGGCCGGGGGGGTGGTCGATGGAGGTTGCCGGTGGCTGAGGCGAAGTGCCCGATCTGCGGGCGGGCGGCGGTGGAGGCGGCGCGGCCGTTCTGCTCCAGGCGGTGCGCGGACGTGGACCTCGGTCGGTGGTTCAGCGGGACCTACGCGGTGCCGGGCGAGGAGGTCGTGCCGGACGAGGAGGAGTAAGGCCAGGGCTCTGCCCTGGACCCGCCATGGCGAGCCGCCCTGGACTGGCCTTACTCAAGGGATGCGTTCCAAGGGCGCAGCCTTTGGCGGAGTCCAGAGGCAGCGCCTCTGGCCTTGCTTGCTTCCCCTTCGCCCCCTCCCCCGCTAGCGTCCGCGCCGTCACCGACCGGAACACGCCCGTGCTCGCTTCGCGCCACCTGCTCGCCATCGAGGGCATGCACCCGCCGCAGATCGGCGAGCTTCTCGACCTGGCCGAGAGCTACGTCCTGCTGAACCGCTCCGGCAAGACGCAGCGCGACACGCTGCGCGGCCGCACGGTGATCAACCTGTTCTTCGAGGACAGCACGCGCACGCGGACCTCGTTCGAGCTGGCGGGCAAGCGGCTGGGCGCGGACGTGATCAACATGTCCGTGTCGAACTCCAGCGTGAACAAGGGCGAGACGCTGCTGGACACCGCGGCGACGCTGAACGCGATGCACTGCGACCTGCTGGTGGTGCGCCACGCGCAGTCGGGCGCGCCGTCGCTGCTGGCGCAGAAGGTGGGGGCCGCGGTGGTCAACGCCGGGGACGGCACGCACGAGCACCCGACGCAGGCGCTGCTGGACGCGCTGACGATCCGGCGCAGGCGGGGACGGCTCGCGGGGCTGACGGTGGCGATCTGCGGCGACGTGGCGCACAGCCGGGTGGCGCGGTCCAACATCCACCTGCTGGGCACGATGGGCAGCCGGGTGCGCGTGGTCGGGCCGCCGACGCTGCTGCCGGCCGAGATCGGGCGCCTCGGCGTGGACGTGTTCCACGACATGGCGCGCGGGCTCGACGGCGTGGACGTGGTGATGATGCTCAGGCTGCAGCGCGAGCGCATGGGCGAGGGCGGAGGTGCCGCGCCGGTGCCGAGCGCGCGCGAGTACTTCCGCTTCTTCGGGCTGGATGCGGAGAAGCTGGCGCGGGCGGCGCCGGACGCGCTGGTGATGCACCCCGGGCCGATGAACCGCGGCGTGGAGATCGACAGCGCCGTGGCCGACGACCTGGCGCACAGCGTGATCCGCGAGCAGGTGGAGATGGGGGTCGCGGTGCGCATGGCGGTGCTGGACCGGCTCGCGCGGCCGCAGGCGGCGGCGGCGGCGGGCGGGTTCGGGCGGCGCGGGGCGGCGCGCGACGGGGCCGGGCGCGGGGCGGGGCAGGACGCGGGGCGCGGCAACGCCAGCCTCGGCGTCGCGGGGCAGGAGGAGGACGGGGGCGACGAGGCCTGGAACGACAAGCCGTGGGGAGGCGAGTCGTGAGCGACGTGCTGTTCGAGAACGTCCGGCTGATCGACCCTGGCGCGGGCACGGACCGGGTGGGCGCGCTGCTGGTGCGCGGCGGGCGGATCGCGGACGTGGGCGACAATCTCGGGCGGCCGGACGGGGCCGTGGTGGTGGACGGCACGGACTGCGTGCTGTGCCCGGGGCTGGTGGACATGCGCGCGGCGCTGGGCGAGCCGGGGCGCGAGTACCGCGAGACGATCGCGTCGGCGGCCGAGGCGGCGGCGGCGGGCGGGATCACCACGCTGGCGGCGCTGCCGGACACGAAGCCCGCGATCGACGACCCGGCGCTGGTCCGGCTGCTGCGCGCGCGGGGCGAGGAGACGGGGTCGCTCACGATCCTGCCGTACGGCGCGCTGACGGCGGGGTGCGCGGGCGAGCAGCTCGCGGAGCTGGGGCTGCTGCGCGAGGCCGGGGCGGTGGCGTTCACGGACGGGATGCGCGCGATCGGCAACGCCAGGCTGATGCGGCTCGCGCTGTCGTATGCGCAGGGGTTCGGGGTGCGGGTCGTGGTGCACCCGGAGGAGCCGGCGCTGGCCGCGGGCGGGGCGGCCACGGAGGGCGAGCTGGCGACGCGGCTGGGGCTGCCGGGCATCCCGGCGGTGGCGGAGGCGATGCTGGTGGCGCGCGACATCCGCCTGAGCCGGCTCACGGGCGGCGCGCTGCACATCGCGCACGTGTCCACGGCGGAGTCGGTGATGCTGATCCGCCGCGCCAAGGGCGAGGGCGTGGACGTGACCTGCGACACCGCGCCGCCGTACTTCGACCTCAACGAGACGGCGATCGGCGATTTCCGCTCGTACGCCAAGCTGTCGCCGCCGCTGCGGCCGGAGAGCGACCGGCTCGCGGTGGCGGCGGGGCTGCTGGACGGCACGATCGACGCGATCGCGTCGGACCACCAGCCGCGCGACGCGGACGACAAGCGGCTGCCGTTCGCGCAGGCCTCGCCCGGCGGGTCGGGGCTGGCGACGCTGCTGGGGGTGAGTCTCGCGCAGGTGCACGGCGGCTCGCTGGGCCTGGCCGCGATGGTGGCGCTGCTGACCGTGCGGCCGGCAAGGGTGCTCGGCGTCCAGGCGGGGACGCTGGCGCGCGGGGCGGTGGCGGATTTGTGCCTGTTCCATCCGGAGCGGGCGTGGAAGGTCGTCGCCGGGCAGCTCCCGGGCAAGGCGCAGAACACGCCGTTCGACGGCCGCGCGCTGGAGGGCCGCGTGTTCGGGACCTGGAAGGCGGGGCGGCTGGTGTTCGCGCACCCGGGCGGGCCGGCGGCGCAGGCGCGTGCCGTGCGCGAGGCGCCCGGGGACGGGGCGCAGGGGCCGGACGGGGCGGCGGAGATCGGGCTGTGACCGGCCTGCCGGTGCCGGGCGCGGGCAGCTTCGCGGGCGCGGGGGTGCTGGTGGGCGTGCTGGCGTACCTGGCGGGGTCGGTGGCGTTCGGGCTGCTGCTGACGCGGCTGGCGGGGCTGGGCGACCTGCGCGGCATCGGCTCGGGCAACATCGGGGCGACCAACGTGCTGCGCACCGGGCGGCGGGGGCTGGCGGCGGCGACGCTGCTGCTGGACGCGGCGAAGGGGCTGCTCGCGGTGGTCGTGGCAGGGTGGGCGCTCGGGCCGTGGGCGGCGGCGGTGGCGGCGGTGTGCGTGGTCGCGGGGCACTGCTTCCCGGCGTGGCTGCGCTTCCGCGGCGGCAAGGGCGTCGCGACCGGGCTCGGCGCGATGCTCGGCCTGGACTGGCGCGTGGGGCTTGCGGCGTGCGCGGCGTGGCTGGCGGCGGCGTGGCTGAGCCGGGTCTCGTCGGTGGGCGCGCTCGCGGCCATGGCGGCGGGGGCGGTGGCGGCGGCCGTGCTGATGGCGGGGGCGGGGTGCGCGGCGGCGGTGCTGGTGGCAGGGCTGGTCGTGGCGCGGCACCACGGCAACATCCGGCGGCTTGCCGCGGGAACGGAGCCGAGGATCGGGGCGCGGGCGTGAGAAGGAAGGTTGAGGCTCTGCCTCAAACTCCGCCAAGGGAAGCCCCTTGGATGGCTTCCCTTAAGTCAAGGGATCAAAGGGTCCTCGGACCCTTTGCGGGTTTGGGCAGAGCCCATGCTTGCTTCCTGGCTGCCGCCCCGTGACGCCGGCCGAGGAGCTGGACCGGCTGCGCCTGGCGCGGACCGAGGGCGTGGGGCCGGTGACGTTCCGCAGGCTGATGTCGCGGTTCGCGACGGCCGCGGAGGCGATCGACGCGCTGCCGGGCCTGGCGCGGTCCGGCGGGCGGGCGGAGGCGCCGCGCGTGCCGGGGCGCGACGAGGCGGCGCGGGAGCTGGAGCGGCTGGCGCGGCTGGGCGGGCGGATGCTGTTCCTGGGGGGCGAGGGGTACCCGCCGCTGCTGGCGCTGCTGGCGGACGCGCCGTCGGCGATCGCGGTGCTGGGGGACGTGGGGTGCCTGTCGGCGCGGGCGGTGGGGCTGGTGGGGGCGCGCAACTGCTCGGTGAACGGGGAGCGGATGGCGGAGGCGCTGTCGACGGACCTGGCGGCGTCGGGGCTGGTGGTGGTGTCCGGGCTGGCGCGGGGGATCGACGCGGCGGCGCACCGGGGTGCCATGCACGTGGGGCGGACGGTGGCGTGCGTGGCGGGCGGGCTGGACTGCCCCTACCCGGCGGACCACGCGGCGCTGCAGGCGGAGGTGGCGGCGCACGGGGCGGTGGTGGCGGAAGCGGCGCTGGGGGTGGCGCCGCAGAGCCGGCACTTCCCGCGGCGCAACCGGATCATCGCGGGGCTGTCGCTCGGCGTCGTGGTGGTGGAGGCGGCGCTGCGGTCGGGGACGCTGATCACGGCGCGGCTGGCGCAGGAGCTGCACCGGGAGATCTTCGCGGTGCCGGGCTCGCCGCTGGACCCGCGGTCGCGGGGGTCGAACGACCTGATCCGGCAGGGGGCGTTCCTGACGGAGTCTGCGGCGGACGTGCTGGCGAACCTGCCGGACCACGGGCCGGCGCTGCGGCCGGGCGGGGGGACGGGGGACGGGGAGCCAGGGGCCGCGGGGGCCGAGACCTCGGAGATCGAGGCGGTGGAAGCCGCAGGAACAGGCGCCTGGGCGAAGGGCGCCGCGAGCGCGCGGGCGGGCGTCGCCGGGGCGGGTCCGGAGCCGGGCGCGACGGACGACGGCGACGGCGCGGCCCCGTCCGAGCCGAGCACGGCCGCGGCGGCCGGGGTCCCTGCCCGGCCGCGGCGGGGCGCGGGGCTGCTGCGGCGCGCGGGGCGGTCCGGGGCGGACGAGGCGGCGGGTGGGGTCGTGCAGGACGCCGGGGCGGAGGGGGCGGGCGGCAGCCAGGGCGGGGCGGGCAGGGTGCAGGCGGAGGTGCTCGCGTGTCTCAGCGTGTCGCCGACGCCGGTTGACGAGGTGGTGCGCCGCTGCCACTTGTCCGCGTCTGCCGTTTCCTCCGCGCTGCTGGAGCTTGAGCTCGCCGGCCGGATCGAGACCCTTCCCGGGAACCGGGTTTGCCTGCTGATCGACACGGGGCCCTAGCGTCCCCGAGGGTATGGAATGACTGACGTCGTCGTCGTCGAATCGCCCGCCAAGGCCAAGACCATCAACAAGTACCTCGGGGACGGCTACACCGTGCTCGCCTCGTTCGGGCACGTGCGCGACCTGCCGCCCAAGGACGGCAGCGTGCGGCCGGACGAGGACTTCGCGATGGACTGGGAGGCCGACGAGCGCGGCCAGCGCCAGATCACGGCCATCGTCAAGGCGCTGAAGGGCGCCGAGCACCTGTACCTCGCGACCGACCCGGACCGCGAGGGCGAGGCGATCTCGTGGCACGTGCGCGCCATGCTGGAGGAGAAGGGCGCGCTGCGCGGCGTCGACGTGCAGCGCATCACCTTCAACGAGATCACCAAGTCCGCCGTGCAGCGCGCGATGGAGCAGCCGCGCGAGCTGGACCTGCCGCTGATCGAGGCGTATCTGGCGCGCCGCGCGCTGGACTACCTGGTGGGGTTCACGCTGTCGCCGGTGCTGTGGCGCAAGCTGCCGGGCAGCCGCTCGGCGGGGCGCGTGCAGTCCGTGGCGCTGCGCCTGGTGTGCGAGCGCGAGGCGGAGATCGAGGCGTTCCGGCCGCGCGAGTACTGGACGGTCGAGGCCCACATGGCCACGCCGGCGGGCGCGCCGTTCGTGGCGCGGTTGACGCACCTGGACGGCAAGCGGCTCGACCAGTTCGACCTGAACGCGGAGCCGCTGGCGCTCGCGGCCAGGGCGCAGGTCGAGGCGGGGGGCTTCGAGGTCGCCGGCGTGGAGCGGCGGCGCGTCAAGCGCAACCCGCCGGCGCCGTTCACGA
>JBPBQX010000285.1:0-11388 GCA_050955025.1 Janthinobacterium lividum | reverse complement strand
GCCGGATCGTGGCCGCCAGCCGCGCCGGATCGTCCCACCCCCCGCCCGCGCCCTGCACTGCGCGCAGCCACCCCGCCCCGTCCACCAGAACCTGCACGCCGCCCCCCGCCACGACCCCGTACGCCTCCGCCACCGACGCGTCGGCCGCGACGCACACCCCGGGCCCCGGCCGCGCCGCCGGGTCCGCCGTCGCCAGCACCGTGACCACCCCCGGCACCGCCGCCGCCGTCCCGAGCACCACGCGCACGAACCCGCCCCGCAGGTCCGCGAGCGACCGCTTCCCCGCGTCCTCGCACGCCACCGCGAAACCGGGCGCGCGCAGCGGCGGCGCCCACACGCCCGCCTCGCGCACGACGAGCCCCGCGTTGTGCGCCCTGACGTAGTCGATCAGCGCCCAGCGCTCCTCCGCCGACAGCACCGACGCGAAGCCCGGCATCGCCATCCCCCCCTCCGGCCCCTCGATGCCGTGCGACAGCCACCAGAACAGCGCGCCGTCCGCATGCATCCACAAATGCGCCGCCGTCAGGTCCGCCGGCGGCACGGCCAGCCCCGCCGCCGCCGGCCCGTCGCCGTGCCCCTGCGCCCCGTGGCACCCCGCGCACTGCCCGGGGTACAGCGCCGCCCCCTGCGCGATCGAGCGCGCCGCGAACCCCGTGGGCGAGCGCTGGAAGCTGGTGGGGAACGCCGGCACGAACAGCAGGTCCAGGTGCGGCACGGCGAGCATCACGATCCCCCCCGCCGCCGCCAGCGCCCCCCAGCGCGCCCACCCGCGCAACGCCACGGCCCCGCCCGCGAGCGCCGCCGCCCCGAGCAGCGCCAGCCCCGCGCCGAGGACCTCGTCGCGCAGCCCGTCGTCCTCGTGCACCGCGTCCAGGCTCGGCTGCCACGCGAACGGCCACACCGGGGCCACGTGCATCGACGGCGGCAGGCTGCCCAGCACCGCCGCGGCCAGCAGCACCGCCCCCCCGAACCCCGCCTGCACCCAGAGGCTGCGCAGCAGCACCGCCCGCGCGCCCCCGCCCTCGCCGCGCAGCAGGGCAGGGGCGAAGCGGTAGCGGTTCGCCACCGCGAAGCCGAGCAGCACCCCGAGCAGCGCCAGCTTCACGAGCACCATCCAGCCGTAGCCCGTGCCCACCAGCCCCGGCACGCTGCCGACCAGCACCCACGCCTGCACGGCGGCGCTCGCCGCCACCGCCACGACGCACAGCTTGCCCAGCGGCGTGAACCACCGCGCCGCCATCGCACCCCCCCGGGGCGGCGCCACCGCCACCGCCACCCCCAGCGGCACCAGCCCCCCCAGCCACGCCCCCGCCGCCAGCAGGTGCACCACCCCGGCCGCCATCAGCACGCCCGACCCGGTCTGCATCGCCGCCGCGTGCCCGTGCCCCGCCTGCAGCGCCACCGCGACCCCCGCCAGCCCGCACGCCGCCCGCCGCCGCCAGGCCCCGCCGCCCCCCCGCCCCGCCACCGCGAGCGCCACGACGCCGATCCCCGCAAGCTGCCCCGCCACCAGGTGCCCGAACGCCGTGTCCGCCAGCACCACCGGCACCGCCCGCAGCGCCGCGCCCACGCCCGCCGCCCCCGCCATGTCCGCCGACTGCAGCACCAGCCACGCCAGCGTCCCCGCGAGCTGCACCCCCAGCCCGAGCCGGCACAGCCGCGCGAGCCGCAGCCCCACCGCCTCCGCCGCCTCGGGCATCCCCGCGAACGCCCGCGGCGCCACCGCCACGCCGAACAGCAGCGTGCCGAACACCGACAGCAGCCCCGCCACCGACAGCGCCCGCGCCGCAGCCAGCGCCATCCCCCCCTCCGGCAGCAGCGCCCCCGGCCCCACGCGCCGCGCCCCCTACGGCGCGACGGTGAAGCCGAACCGCCCCTCGGTCCTGTGCGTGTCCGTCGACACCGCGTGCCACACCACGGTGTACGCCCCCGGCCGCAGCGCCTTCAGCCCCACCGCGAGCTCCGTGGCACCGCCCGCGAGATGCGCCGCCCCCGCCGTGACCGACGCCCCCGCCGCGTCCTGCACCGCGATCGTGCTGAACCGCGGCTCCACGGACTCGCTGAACCCGAGCGCCACCTCCTTCGGCGCCACATGCACCACGCCGCCCACCCCCGGCGCCGCCGAAAGGAGGAACGCGTGCGCCGACGCCCGCCCCGCGCACAACAAGAGCCCGGCCGCCGCGACGGTCGTGAGGATATGCCGCATGATGCGTCCTTGCTTGTTCACTGCCCGCTTGTTCACTGGAAGATCGGCCGGCCGAGCGAGTGCGGCAGCAGGTCGTCGAGGAAGACGTGCACCAGCCCGACCGCCCCCACCGTGGTCCCCGTCGCCCGGTTGAGCGGGACCAGCGCCTCGACCCCCAGCTCCCCCCAGCCCGCCATGTAGATCAGCCCCGGCGCCGCGGTCCACGTCGTCCCCTGCGTGCTCGGCGAGGACGCCGGCGACGACCAGGTCAGCTCCACCACCGGGATCAGCCCCCCGAGCACCCCGCGCAGCCCGACGTCCCTGACCTGGGACTGCAGGTACGGCACGCTGTACTGGAACGAGACGCCCCCCGACCACGCGTTGTTGTTCGCGTTGTTGAGCTGCGCCGCGATCCCCGTGTCGAACGGGCTCGCCGCCGCCACCACCGCCGTGCGCGGCTTCAGCTCGCGGTCCGCGATCGTGTAGCTCAGCTCCCCCGTCACCGCGAGCGGCCGCAGCAGCCCGATCGGCAGGTCCCCCAGCCCCTTGCCGAAATACCCCGTCGGCGACGTCGACCCGTAGTGGTCGCCCCCCGTGTGCGCCGTCCCCGTGCCGCCGATCTCGCGGACCACGCCCAGCGACGCCACGAATTCGTGCGCCGGCACCGTCCACGCCTGCCACTTGCCCGTGACGTAAAGGTTCTCGAACCCGGTGCGCGTCTTCGCCCCGTTCGTCTGCTGCACGTCGTAGCCGCCGTTCAGGATCAGCGCCGTCGTCGGCGTGATCCTCTTGTCGTACTCGAACCCGAGGTCGACCTCGTGCCCCGGCCCGCTGCCCCCGTCGGCCCCGTTCCGGCCGTAGGTGATCGCCGGGAGCGTCACCTCGTCCGCCACCCCCGGATCGTCGATGGTCAGCGTCACCGGGAACACGCGCGCCCCCACCACGACATGCGCCGACGCCGCGGGCGCGCCGCACCCCGCCGCCGCCGCAAGCGCGGCCACCCTGAATCTCTTCGCCATGAAAATCTCGTCCTGCAGCCCAACGTGTCGGGAAGGCCACGGCACCCACGCGCCGCGCCCGCGAAACCGCGCACTCAGGCCAGCGCCGGCGGCCCCCTCGGCAACCCGGCGTGCGACTCGTGCGACGGCGGCGCCCGCGCCGACACCACCGACGCCCTGCGCACCGCGACCGACCCCGCCGGCCCCGGCACCACCGGCGACACCGACGCCACGAACGCCGGCAGCGCCACCTCCGCCACCGCCGGCGCACACTCCGGCGCCCGCCGGTGCCGCCCGTGCTCGCCCGGCGCGGCACCCCGGCACTGCCCCATCGCCGCGGCCAGCTCCGACACCTGCCGCTCCGCCGCCGCGTCCACCGGCGCCAGCGCACCGGCCGCGAGCTGGCACGCCAGCGCCAGCATCGCCAGCAGCAGGTACGGCAGACGGAAAAGGGTGGCCCGGGATCGCATCGCCCCGGACGCTACCACGCGCGGCAAGAAAGGAAGCAAGGTTGAGGCGCTGCCTCAAACTCCGCCAAAGGCTGCGCCCTTGGAACGCATCCCTTAAGTAAGGGGATCAAAGGGTCCTCGGACCCTTTGCGGGTCCGGGCAGAGCCCGGCCTTCCTTGGCCCCGCCACCCGGAGTGACCGCCACGCCCGACTTCCGCGCCCGCTCCCCCGACACCGAGCTGATGGACACCGAGCCCGTGGCCGCGGAGGACTTCCGCCGCTGCCTCGCCGACCTGGCCACGGTGAACCGCGTCACCCTCGCCCACCGCCCCACGCTCGCCTTCCTGCGCCGCGCCACCCGCCGCCACCCGCCCGGCCCCGCCGGCATCAGCGTGCTCGACGTCGCCTACGGCCACGGCGACATGACCCGCGCGATCCGCCGCTGGTGCGACCGCCGCGGCCTCCCCGCCACCCTCTCCGGCATCGACCTCAACCCCCACAGCGCCACCGCCGCCCACGCCGCCACGCCCGCCTCCATGCGCATCGACTACCGGACCGGCGACGTGTTCGACGCCAGCCCCGACCCCCGCCCGGACTACGTCGTCTCCTCCCTCTTCACCCATCACCTCCCCGACGCCGACGTCGTGCGCTTCCTGCAGTGGATGGAACGCACCGCCCGCCTCGGCTGGTTCGTCAACGACCTGCACCGCCACCGCCTGCCCTACGAGGGCTTCCGCATCCTCTCCCGCACGATGCGCTGGCACCGCTTCGTCCGGCACGACGGCCCCGTCTCCATCACCCGCGCCTTCGTCCCCGCCGACTGGACCCGCCTCCTCGCCGAGGCTGGCGTCCCCCCCGGGCCCGCGGGCGCCGAGGTCCGACGCGTCGCCCCCTGGCGCCTGTGCGTGGCCCGCCTCCGGTGAACGCCGTCCCGCCCCCCGCCGCCTCCGGCATCGCCATCGCCGGCGCAGGCCCCGCGGGCAGCGCCGCCGCCATCCTCCTCGCCCGCGCCGGCCGCGCCGTCACCCTGGTCGAGCGCGACCGCGCCCCCGCCCACAAGGTCTGCGGCGAGTTCATCAGCCCCGAGGCCGTCGCCGACCTCCACGCCCTCGGCCTCGACCTCGCCGGCCTGGGCGCCCAGCGCATCGCCCGCCTGCGCCTGGTCCGCGGCGCCCGCCTGGTCGAGTCCCCGCTCCCCTTCACCGCCGCCAGCCTGACCCGCCGCACGCTCGACGCCGCCCTGCAAGCCCTCGCCGAGTCCAGCGGCGCCACCCTCCTCCGCGGCCGCACCGTCCGCGCCCTGCGCGCCCACGCGCTCGACCTCGACGACGGCACCACGCTCCCCGCCGACGCCGTGCTCCTCGCCACCGGCAAGCACGACCTGCGCGCCCACCGCCGCGCCCCGCCCCGCGCCACGCCGCCCCTCGTCGGCTTCAAGACCTACTGGCGCCTCGCCCCCGCGCAGTCCGCCGCCCTGTCCGGCCACGTCGAGGTCCTGCTGTTCCCCCGCCTGGGCCGCGCCGACGCCGGCGGCGGCACCTACGGCGGCCTGCAGCCCGTGGAGGGTGGCGCCGCCAACCTCTGCCTCCTGGTCTCCCGGGCCCGCCTCGACGCCGCCGCCGGCCGCTGGGACGCCGTGCTCGACGCCCTGTACGCCGACTGCCCCCACCTCCGCACCCGCCTCCACGGCGCAACCCCCCTCCTGGACCGCCCGCTGACCATCGCCGGCGTGCCCTACGGCTACGTCCACCGCGGCCCCTCCGACGGCCTGTTCCGCGTCGGCGACCAGGCCTGCGTGATCCCGTCCTTCACCGGCGACGGCATGGCCATCGCCCTGCATGGCGCCCGCCTCGCCGCCCGCACGATCCTGTCCGGCGGCACCCCAGACGACCACGCCCGCCGCCTGCGCGCCGACGTCGCCCGCCCCATGCGCGCCGCCCGCGCCCTCTCCGCACTCGGCCGCACCGGGGCAGGGCAGGGGGCCCTGATGGCGGCCTGCGCCACCTGGCCCGGCGTGATCCGCGCCGCCGCCCTGGCCACGCGGGTGTCGCAGCAAGCAAGCATGGGCTCTGCCCAAACCCGCAAAGGGTCCTCGGACCCTTTGATCCCACTTACTTAAGGGACGCGTTCCAAGGGCGCAGCCTTTGGCGGAGTTTGAGGCAGCGCCTCAACCTTGCTTCCTACCGAGCCGCCCCGATCGCCGCGCACATCGCCTTCACGCCCGCCGCTGCCCCTTCCGGGTGCCCCCACACCGCGTTGATCACCGCGAGGAAGTCCGCCCCCGCCTGCACCAGCGGCGCGCAGTTCTCCGCCGTGATGCCCCCGATGCCCACGCACGGCACCTCCATCAGTTCGCTCCACCACGACAGCAGCCCGACGTCGGCCCGGATCTCCGTGTCCTTGGTGCTGCTGGGGAAGAACGCCCCGAACGCCACGTAGTCCGCCCCGGCCTCGCCCGCCTGCATCGCGAGGTCGCGGCTGTCGTAGCACGACACCCCGAGCTGCAGCTCGCCGAGGATGCGCCGCGCGTCCGCCACGTCCGTGTCGTCGCGCCCGACGTGCGCCCCGTCGCAGCCGCACGCGACCGCCATCTCCGGCCTGTCGTTGAGCAGCAGCGCCACGTCGCGCGCCTGCGTCACCGGCAGCAGCAGCTCGACCGTGCGCCGCAGCGTGTCGTTGGACACGTCCTTGAGCCGCAGCTGCACCGCCGCCACGTCGCCCGCGTCCAGCGCCGCCCCCAGCAGGTCCGGGAACCCCGCCGGCAGCAGCGGCGGCGTGATCAGATACAAACGGGTGTCGGGCATGGGAGAGTCCGCGAAAAAGAAGGGCCAGGGCCCTGCCCTGGACCCGCCAGGGGCAGCGCCCCTGGACCGGCCTTGCTCAAGTGTAGGTTTCCAAAGGCGAGCCTTTGGCGGAGTCCAGAGGCAGAGCCTCTGGCCTTGCTTACTTCGCTGCCGCCGCCGCGTAGATGTCCGTGATCGACGACAGCAGCGCGAGCGCGTCCTCCTTGGATCGCTGGAACGAGTTCCGCCCCACGATCGAGCCGAACGCGCCGCCGTCGGCGAGCCCCTGGATGATCTTGAGGAAGGCGCCGGTCTCGCTGTTGTCGCCGCCCGAGAAGATCACGATGCGCTTGCCGCCGAAGCAGCACTGCACGACGTGCTCGATCCGCTTCGCCATGGACGACGCGTCGATGTGCTGCGCCTCGTAGACCTTCTTCGCCGACGGGAGGTAGAGAACCTCGGACGGCGGCTTCACCTTGATGATGTGCGCGCCCATGAGCGCCGCCATGTGCGCGGCGTAGGCGCAGATGTCGAACGCGGTCTCGCCCGCCTTGTCGATCTCCGGCCCGCGCGGATAGCTCCACACGACGACGGCCAGGCCCACGGTCTTGGCCTCCTCGGCCAGCTCGCGCAGCTCCTCCATCTGGGCGAACGCGTACTCGCTGCCCGGATAGATCGTGAACCCGATCGCCGAGCACCCCAGCCGCAGCGCGTCGCTGATCGACCCCGTGACCGCCTGGTCCTTCTCGGTGGCCAGCGAGTTCGACGAGTTCAGCTTCAGGATCGTGGGGATCTCCGACGCGAAGGTCGCGGCGCCGGCCTCCAGCATCCCGAGCGGCGCGGCGTAGGCGTTCAGCCCCGCCTCGATCGCGAGCTGGAAGTGGTAGTGCGGGTCGTACGCCGGCGGGTTGGCGGCGAACGAACGGGCGGGCCCGTGCTCGAAGCCCTGGTCGACGGGCAGGATCACCATCTTGCCGGTGCCGCCCAGCTTGCCGTGCATCAGGATGCGGGCGAGGTTCGTCTTGGTGCCGGGGTTGTCGCTCTCGTACCAGCCGAGAATGGTCCTGACCTTCGGGGTGATCTGCACGGCCGGGGCTCCTTGGATGCGGCGCGGCCGCGGGCAACGCGCGCCGGTGGCGAAGCGCGGCCGGAACCGCGCGGACAACGCCGCGGACGTAGCCTTTCCGCGCGCCGCTGTCACTTCCCGCGGCCTCCCTCGTGCGCCGGTCCAGGGGCGCCGCCCCTGGCGGGTCCAGGGCAGCGCCCTGGCCTTCCTATCCCCCGAGCCACGCCCCGAGCCGCCGCCCCGCCCCCCGCGCCGCGAGATCCAGCGCCGCCGGCCTGCGCCCCAGCACCGCCGCACCCTCGTGCGCCGCGACCGCCGCGACCGCACCCCACGCCGCGCACCCCGGGTCGAGCACCACGGCCCGCTGCCCGATCCGCAGCGCCTCCAAGGCCCGCCCCGGCGCGTCCGCGCAGTCCAGCACGTCGTCGAACGCCGCCCCCGGCCACCCCGCACGCGCGTCCGCGACCAGCGCGCGCCACCACCCGGCGCCCGCGAACAGCGCCGCCCCCGGCGCCGACAGCAGCGTGACGCCGCGCCCGTGCGACAGCGCCGCCGCGACGTCGCCGGCGCCGTGCACGACCACCGCCGGCAGCCCGCGGAACCCGGCCTGCGGGGCCGCGCACGCAGGCGTGTGCGGACAGGGAAGGGGGGTCTGGTTCACGCTTGACCTTCAAGCCGGTGCGGGCTTTGTGTTCAAGAGTGACGCTCGGAGGGGCCTTGTCGGATTCGGCACACGTGGGGGACGCCGCCCGGCTGGAAGCGGCGCTGGAGCGGATCGTCAGCGCGCTCGGCCGTGCCACGCCAAGCCCCGCGGCGCCCCCCGACTCCCACCACCCCGACCAGGACGCGCCGCCCGGGCCTGCGGCCTTCGCCATCGACGTCGCCCAGATCGGCGCGCGCCTGGACGGCCTGATCGCCGAGCTGCGCGACGTGCTGGGCGAGGACTCCGCCCCGCCCGGCCCGCCGTCGCACCCCGCGTGAACTGAGGAGCTCCGATGGCGCAGGTCACGGTCAGGATCAACGGCTACGCCTACGCGGTCGGCTGCGAGGACGGGCAGGAGGCGCACCTGCTGTCCATGGTCGAGCAGGTCGAGCGCCGCATCACCTCCATCAAGTCCCTCGGCGGCCCCACCGGCGAGGCGCGCCTGCTGGTGCTCGCCTCGCTGCTCATGGCCGACGAGCTGCACGACCTCGCCAGCCGCCCCGAGGCCGCCCCCGCGCCGCCGCCGCCCGAGCCGCAGCACCCCGCGCCGGACCCCGAGGCCGCCGAGCGACTGCGCCGCCTGGCCGACCGTGCGGAAGAGATTGCATCCGGGCTCGAGCACTCCTAGATGTGGGTGGCGGGACTGCCCGGTTCGTCAGGCTATCTAACCCCAGGGCCGATAAGCATCTACCAGGGCGCTGGCGCTGTCATGATCTTGGTCATGGTATCTGGTGCCCACCTGCCTCAGCAGGCTCTGGTAGGGTAAGCACGCCAACGGCCATGGCGGTCCCGCACTCCGATCCCCCCGAGCTGGTCGCCGCCAAGCGCGCCGCGCGCGACGCCGCCCGCCTCGCCCGCGGCGACGGCGACCCGGTCGCCGACCGCGCCGTGTGCGCGCGCCTGCTATCCCTCGTCCCTCCTGACCTCGCCGTGTCCGGCACCTGGCCGCTCCCCGGCGAGCTGGACCTGCGCCCGCTGCTCGCGGCCCTGCACGCCCGCGGCCAGGCCGTGCTGCTCCCCGAGACCACGCCGCGCGGCACGCCCCTGGTGTTCCGCCGCTGGACCCCGGACACGCCGATGGTCGCCGGCCGCTTCGGCACCTCCCACCCCGACTCCGAGGCCGCCGACCCGCAACTGCTCCTGGTCCCGCTGCTGGCCTTCGACGACCGGCTGATGCGCCTGGGCTACGGCGGCGGCTACTACGACCGCACGCTCGCGGGCCTGCCGGGTTGCCGCGCCATCGGCTTCGCCTACGCCCGCCAGCAGGTCGCCTCGATCCCGACAGGCCCGTTCGACATGCCCCTCGACGCGATCGTCACCGAGGCCGGCATCCTGACCCGCCACGAACAGTAGGCTCGGGATTTCGGCGGCCGGAACACCGGACGCCCGACGCGGAGGTCCAGACCGGGGGCTCAGCTGCGAGCCAAAAGCCAGACACGGGCCTGAACCGGACGAGGTTTCGCGGCAGGCCGTCAGCCGTGCGCCGCCAGGAACGTTGGCCGGGCCGAACCTGTGCTACTGGCGGGCGGCGTCCGCCGGCGAGGCTTCACCACCCGACCAGCCGAGCAGCTGCCGCATTGCGAGACGGTACGCCTCGGGGCTGTTCGCGGAGTGCGTGCCACCGGGGATTGCGATCTCCGTGAGCTGCCAGGGCCTGGATTGGCGCGCCTTCCAGGCGGCGAGCCACGGGACCGTCTCGGCACGAAGCCGCGGGAGGTCTCCCGGTCCCTCGGCCACGAACAGCCGCAGGTCATGGCGTTTCGCGGCGGCGGGCTCGCCATAGAAGAAGTCGCGGGTCGGCGGCAGGGCCGGGCTGCTCGCGATCCGCCCCCAGAAAAGATCGGGGTCGGCAAACGCCGAGTAGAGGACGAAGCTGCCGCCACGTGACTGCCCGAACAGCACCCGGCGGGACGGGTCCGCACGATACCGCGCCTCCACCGTCGGCAGAAGCTCGCTCCCGAGAAAGCGCTCAAAGGCCTCGGCGCCGCTCTTCCCGGCCGCCAGGTCGGGCGATGGCGGCATGAAGTCGACGCCGCGCTTGTTGATGGCGGGGTCGAAGCTGCCGTAGGCGACCCCGACGACGATCGCTTCCGGCATCTCGTCGTCGATCGTCAGGAACAGATGGGTCGCCGCGATGATCGGGAACAAGGAGTCGCCATCCAGGACATAGACAACCGGGTAGCGCTTCTCCGGATCTGCAGCGTAATCCTGCGGCAGCCGCACGTAGACATGATAGAGCCGGCCCGTTGCCGCGGATGAAATGGGAAAGTACCCGCCTGTCAGGGAAGGCAGAAAATCAAGCGGCGCCGCATCGGCGGCACCGGGCGAGGCAGCCGATTGGGCCAGAACGGCCGGGCAGACCAGCAGCAGCCCCGCAAGGCCCACGACCCCGAACATCATCCATGTACGGACATCACGCCGACGGCGAGCCGGAGTGCGGCCTGGAAGAACCATCGTCGGCATCTCGCTTCCCCAACGTCCCGCCCGAACCCGCAAGGGCCCGGAAACCCTCTGATCCCCTGACCTGGGGGACGCGTTCCGAGGGCGCAGCCTTTGGCGGAGTTTGAGGCGGAGCCTCAACCTTGCTTCACCTGGCCCGCCACAGCGCCAGCGCATTGCGGCAGATCGACAGCCAGCACTGCATGGACGTGTCGTGCGCGTCCTCGTAGGGCGCGAAGCGGTCCATGTACCCGCACAGCAGCCCCGGCGCCTTCCACTCGACCGACCCCGGCAGGTGCTCCGACCCGGCCGGCACGACGTAGAGCAGGGTGTTGTCCCCGTACGCCCGCAGCCCGCGCAGCACCGGCAGCACCTCGCCCAGCATCAGCGGGTCGTTGCGCTTGATGACGAGGATCTTCTCCGCGTCCTCGAGGTCCTCGAGGAACATGCGCAGCTGCAGCCCGAGCTTCTGCCGCTCCGCCGTGAGCAGCGTGTCCGCGTCCGTGTCGTCCTGGTACTTGTAGGTGTGGTAGACGAGGTCGTACGTGGTCTGCCACATCACGTACTCCCGGAACGCGCCGCGCTCCCCGCCCAGCCGGTAGGTGACGTTCTCCGGCTCGTCGAGCCCCGCGAACTGCGTCGCCAGGCCGCGCAGCAGGTGCGCGATGTCGGTGGACGCGAAGCGCAGCAGGTTCAGCGGCTCCGCGCCGCACTGGCGCTGCACCACGCCGAACTCGCAGTTGTCGCCGACGCTCTGGAACTGCG
>JBPBQX010000284.1:0-11562 GCA_050955025.1 Janthinobacterium lividum | reverse complement strand
AGGCGCTGTACGTCGGCAAGGCGCGCTCGCTGAAGAAGCGCGTGTACTCGTACACCCAGATCGCCCGGATGCCCGAGCGCCTGCGCCGCATGGTGTCCGAGACCGTGTCGATGGAGATCGTCACCACGCATACCGAGGCCGAGGCGCTGCTGCTCGAGGCCAACCTGATCAAGCGCCTCAAGCCGCGCTTCAACATCGTGCTGCGCGACGACAAGTCCTACCCGTGGCTCATGCTCACCGAGGGGCACGCCTTCCCGCAGATCACCAAGCACCGCGGGCGCGGCTCCAAGGGCGCGCGCGTCAACTCCTGGGGGCCGTTCGCCTCGGCGTGGGCGGTGAACCAGACCGTGACCGCCATGCAGCGCGTGTTCCTGCTGCGCTCGTGCGCCGACACGGTGTTCGCCAACCGTTCGCGCCCCTGCCTGCTGCACCAGATCAAGCGCTGCTCGGCGCCCTGCGTCGGGCGCATCGACGAGGCCGGCTACGCGGAGCTGGTCGAGCAGGCCCGCGCCTTTCTCGGCGGCAAGGCCGGCTCGGTGCAGCGCCAGCTCGCCGCCGAGATGGAGGAGGCGGCCGAGAAGCTGGAGTTCGAGCGCGCCGCCGCGATCCGCGACCGCATCCGCGGCCTGACCCACGTGCAGGGCAGCGGCGTCATCAATCCCGCCAGCCTGGACGACGCCGACATCGTGGCCTGCTGGCAGATCGCGGGGCAGACCTGCGTGCAGGTGTTCTTCATCCGCGGCGGGCGCAACAACGGCAACCGCGCCTTCTTCCCCACCCACGCCCGCACCGACGAGCCTGGCGACATCCTCGCCGCCTTCATCGCCCAGTTCTACGACGACAAGCCGCCGCCGCCGCTGCTGCTGTCCAACCACGAGCTGCCGGAGACCCCGCTGATCGAGGAGGCCCTGTCGCTGAAGGCGGAGCGCCGCGTCGAGATCGCCGTGCCGCAGCGCGGCGAGAAGCGCGCGGTGGTGGACCACGCCGCCCTGAACGCCCGCGAGGCCCTGGAGCGGCGCCTGGCCGAGAGCGCGGGGCAGTCGAAGCTGCTCGACGGCGTGACGCAGCTGTTCGGGCTGGAGGCGCCGCCCAGCCGCATCGAGACCTACGACAACAGCCACATCATGGGCCAGGCCGCCTACGGGGTGATGGTGGTCGCCGGGCCGGAAGGCTTCGCCCGCAACGCCTACCGCAAGTACGCGATCAAGGGCCCGATCACCCCGGGCGACGACTTCGCGATGATGCGCGAGGTGCTGGAGCGCCGCTTCGGCCGCGCGCTGCGCGAGCACGACGACGCCTCCACCACGCCGCCCGACTGGCCCGACATCGTGCTGATCGACGGGGGCGCCGGGCAGTACTCCGCGGTGCGCGCCGTGCTCGACGACCTCGGCGTGACCGACGTGAAGCTGGTCGCGATCGCCAAGGGGCCCGACCGCGACGCCGGACGGGAGTGGTTCCACACCGCCGACGCGGCGCCGTTCCAGCTGCCGCCGCGCGACCCGGTGCTCTACTACCTGCAGCGGCTGCGCGACGAGGCGCACCGCTTCGCCATCACCACGCACCGCGCCGGCCGCTCGCGCGCGCTCACCACCAGCGAGCTGGACGAGATCGAGGGCGTCGGGCCGGCCCGCAAGCGCGCCCTGCTCAACCACTTCGGCTCGGCGCGAGGGGTGAAGCAGTCGGGGCTCGCCGACCTCGAGGCCGCGCCGGGGATCAACAAGGAGACGGCGCGCAGGGTCTACGCGCACTTCCACCCGGTCCGGTAAGGAAGGTCGGGCCCTGCCCGAACCCGCAAAGGGCCCGAGGCCCTTTGATCCCCTTACTTAGGGAAGGCGATCCAAGGGCCCAGCCCTTGGCGGAGTTTGAGGCAGAGCCTCAACCTTGCTTCACGTCCAGTACAGCACCCGCGCCTGCGGCAGCCACCGCGCCACCGCGCGCTCCACGACCGTGCGCATTTCGCCCATGCGCTCGCGCGGCAGGACCCACTTCACTGAGCCGAACTTCGTCGTCTTGCGGGCCCGCTGCGCCTCGTCCATCTCCAGCGCGCTCCCGGGGTACCAGCCCTGCAGCACGTCCTTAGACTTCGGCGTGAATCGGTGGGTGATCAGCTCCGCGGTGAGGTCCGCGCCCTCCACCCCGTCCAGCGCCTCCGCCACGCCGCGCATCAGCGCCTCGTATTCCGTTTCCCAGTCGGGGACGGCCATGATCGGCGCCACGGTGATGCCCACGGGGTAGCCGGCCTGCGCGATCTGGCGGAGAGCCGCGAGGCGGGCCGGCATGCGCGGGGCGCCGCCTTCGAAGCGCTCGGCGCCGCGGGCGTTGACGGAGAAGCGCACCCGGGTACGGCGGTTGTGGGCGAGGCCGAGCAGGGGCGCCACCGCGTCGAACTTGGTGGTGAAGCGGAGCTGCACCGGGGCCTGCCAGGCGCCGAAGTGCCCGATGCACGCGGCGAGGCCGCCGGTCAGGTGCTCGATGCCGAGGGGGTCGGTGTAGCAGGAGCACTCGAAGGTCGTGCCCTCCCCTTGCCGTTCTGACGACAGCGAGGTGATGCTGCCCTGGCCGAGGCCGGACTCCAGGGTGGCCAGGATCTCCGGCAGGTTGGCGTAGGCGCGCACGATCGGCGGCCCGGCCAGCGAGCCCGCCAGGTAGCAGTACTGGCAATGCGCCGGGCAGCCCTCGGCGAGGTCGAAGCGCCAGTCGGCGCTGGGCGGGATCGGCTCCAGGCGGCGCCGGCTCGGCGAGGCGACCACGACGGCGAGCGTCGTCTTGGCGTCGCGGTAGCTGTCGGGCAGGCCGGCGAGGCGGTCGGACTTGAGGCGCACGACCTCGGCGCCCATCGCGGCCGCGCGCTCGACGATGGCCGCGCCATGCGCCCAGCCCAGCGCCGACGGCGTCACCAGAACCTGCTTCGGGATCCACGGTCTGAATTCGGACATGGGCTGCATATCGTGTGCCGGCCCCCATCTGCCAGCCATGCCAGACACCAGCCCGATCCCCGGCCTGCCGCCCCGCTCCTTCGACAAGGCGGACCCCTCGCCCGACCCCCTGTTCTACGAGCAGCCCCGCCTGGTCGCGCACATCGACGACGGCGCCATCGCGGCCGTCACCGCGCTGTACCGCGAGTTCCTGCCGGAGAACGGCGCCATCCTCGACCTGATGGGGAGTTGGATCAGCCACCTGCCGCCCGAGGTGCCCTACGCCAGCGTCACCGGCCACGGCATGAACCACGCCGAGCTGGACGCCAACCCGCGCCTGTCCGAGCGCTTCGTGCAGGACCTCAACGCCAATCCCACCCTGCCGCTGGAGGACGACAGCTTCGACGCCGCCTGCCTCTGCGTCTCGGTCCAGTACCTGCAGCAGCCCGCCGAGGTGTTCGCCGAGTTGCGACGCGTGCTGCGCGAGGGGGCGCCGGTCGTGGTCAGCTTCTCGAACCGCTGCTTCCCGACCAAGGCGGTGGCCCTGTGGCAGGCACTGGACGGCGGCGACCGGGAGCGCCTCGTGTCGCTCTACCTGCGCCACGCAGGCTTCAGCGACATCCAGACACGCGAAGCCACGCCAAGGCGCGGCGACCCTCTCTGGGCGGTGATCGGCCGCGCCTGACAGGGATCGCGGGCCTCGAAATCAGGAAGAAAGGCCTTCTTTTTCTGAAGAAAAAGAAGCAAAAAGACTTTGCCCATAAGGGTCCCGGCGGGATCGAATCTTATGTGCAAAGTTCTTTGGTTCTTTCTTTCAAGAAAGAACTCGCTTCCTTCGCTACTCTGCCGGCTTGAAGTCCTTGGCGGTGACGGTCCCGGTACGCCCGGAGTAGTGGGCGATCACGTAGTTCGATACGGCCGCCATCTCGGCGCTCGTGTAGGCCCCGGTGAAGCCGTGCATGAACATCAGGCCCTGGTCGGTCTCGATCTGCGAGCCGTGGGTCAGCACCTGGACGATGTTGTTGCCCGCCGTGTCGCCGGTGCTGTGATCCCCGCCCAGCGCGGCCCAGGGCGACTGCCGCCCCGCCCCGTCCGGCAGGTGGCACCCCGCACAGGCCTGCGCGAACACGCGCGCGCCGAGCCCGTTGGCGCTGCCCGCGTCCGCGCCGCCGCCGGTGCTGGCGGAGGCGACGTTCGCCGGGGCCGGCTCCGCGGCGGCGCTCAGCGCGGGCGGGCCGTCGGGAAGCGCCGGCACGTCGCGCAGGTAGACCACGATCGCCTTGAGGTCGGCCGGAGTCATGTAGCGCAGGCTATGCTGCACCGCCTCCGCCATCGGGCCGCTCGCGGGCCCGCGCCCTTCGGCCTGGCCGGTGCCGAGGTACTGCACCAGCTGCTCGTCGCTCCAGCCGCCGATGCCGTGGTCCTTGTCACTGGTCATGTTGTAGGACATCCAGCCCTGCTGCGACGCGCCGGCGAAGTGCTTGCCGCTCAGCCCCTGCATGAAGTTGCGCGGCGTGTGGCACTGCGCGCAGTGGCCGAGCGCCTCCACGAGGTAGGCGCCGCGGTTCCACTCCGCGGACTTGTCGGCCACAGGCTCCAGGCGCTTGTCGGGGTTGTTGAACAGGTTCCACCCGACCATCAGCCAGCGCTGGTTGAACGGGAACCGCATGCGGTTCTCCGGCGCGGTGGCCTTCACCGGCGTCTGCGCGAACATGTACGCCTTGATCGCCAGCGCGTCGTCGCGGCTCATGCCGGTGTACGAGTTGTAGGGCATCGCCGGGTAGAGGTGCTTGCCGCCCCGGCCGATGCCGTCGTGCATCATCGAGACCCACTCGTCGTCGGTGTAGCGCCCGATCCCGGTCTCGGGGTCCGGGGTGATGTTGGGCGAGTACAGCACGCCCATCGGCAGCTTGAACTCCCGCCCGCCGACCCAGGCCTGCCCGCTCGGCGAGTTGTGGCACGCGGCGCAATCCGCCGCCCGCGTCAGGTACTCGCCGCGCTTGACCAGGTCGTCCTGCGCCCGCGCCGCACCCGGCGCGAGCACCGCCAGCCCGAGCATCGCCGCCGCCACGCCCGTGGCCCGGCGCGTCGCCGTCGTCCGTGTCTGCGCCACGCTCAGGCTCCCGTCAGCTGGCCGGTCGCGAACGGGATGCGCCGCAGCCGGCGCCCCGTCGCGGCGAAGATCGCGTTGGCCAGCGCCGGCGCCGCGGCCACCGTGCCGGTCTCGCCGATGCCGCCGATCGGCGCACCGGGGTTGTCGACGATGTGCACGTCGATCGGCGGAGTCTCGTCGATGCGCATCATCCGGTAGTCGTGGAAGTTGGACTGCTGCACGCGACCGTCCTGCAGGGTGATCTCGCTGTAGAGCGCCGCGGTCAGGCCGAACACCAGCCCGCCCTGCACCTGGGAGATCACGGTGTTCGGGTTGACCACCGGCCCGCAGTCCAGCGCGACGGTCACCCGGCGCAGCCTGATTTCGCCCGTGGAGGCGACCTCGACCTCGGCCACCGTCGCCATCAGGGTGCCGAACGAGAACTGCAGCGCCACGCCGCGCCCCGCGCCAGCCGGCAGCGCCTTGCCCCAGCCGGACTTCTCGGCCACCAGGTTCAGCACCGCGAGCGCGCGGGGGTTGTCCTTGGGGATCAGGCCGCGTCGGAACTCCATCGGGTCCTTGCCCGCCGCCGCCGCCAGCTCGTCCATGAAGCTCTCGACCACGAACACGTTGTGCGTGGGTCCCACGCCGCGCCACCACAGCGTGGTCAGCGCGGTGGGCTCGTCGCGCACCCACTCGGTCTTCTGCGCAGGGAACGCGTAGGGCGTCTCCGCCGCGCCCTCCACCGTGTCGGGGTCGAGCTTGCCGTCCATCTTCATCCCCGGCGGCGCCCAGCGCGCCATCACCGAGGACCCGGTCGTGCGGTGCGACCAAGCCGTGACGTTGCCCTGCGCGTCCAGCCCCGCGGAGATCCGGTCGTAGTAGTACGGCCGGTACAGGTCGTGCTGGATGTCCTCCTCGCGCGAGTAGATGATCTTCACGGGGTAGCCGACGTGCTTGGCGATGCGCGCGGCCTTAGTGATGAAGTCCACGTCGAGCCTGCGGCCGAACGCCCCGCCCATGTACTGGTTGTGGACGCTGACCTTCTCGGGCGGCAGGCCGGTCTCCTTGGCCACCGTGGCCTGCGCGCGCACCGGCACCTGCGTGCCAACCCACAGGTCCGCACCGTCCGGGCGCACGTGCAGCGTGGCGTTCACCGGCTCCATCGGCGCGTGCGCCAGGAACGGCAGCTGGTACACCACGTCGAGCTTCTTGGCCGAGCGGCCGATGATGGCGTCGGCGTCGCCCTCGTTCTTGGCCACCACGCCGGTGTTCTTCGACGCGGCGTCGAGCTGCGCGATGATCGCGTCGGTGTGGGCGCCGGCGTTCGCGCCGTCGTCCCAGACCGCGGCGGCCGCCTCGATCCCCTGCTTGGCCGCCCAGTAGTGGTCGCCGATCACCGCGATCAGGTCGTCGAGCGCCACCACGTCGCGCACGCCGGGCACCGCCTTCGCGGCCGCCTCGTTGTAGGACTTGAGCTTGCCGCCCTTCACGGGCGAGGCGTTGAGCGTGCCCACCGCCAAGCCGGGCACCTTGACGTCGATGCCGAACACCGCGGTGCCGTCCACCTTCGACGGCGTGTCCAGGCGCCGCGGCGAGGTGCCGATCAGCGTGAACTTCGCCTGGTCCTTCAGCGGCACGTCCACCGGGATCGGCAGCTTGGCCGCCGCATCGACCAGCGCCCCGTAGCCCAGGGTACGCCCCGAGGCCCCGTGCGTCACCACGGCGCGCGCTGCGGTGCAGCTCGCGGGGTCGACGCCCCACTGCGTGGCCGCCGCCTGCACCAGCATCGTGCGGCCCACCGCGCCGGCCTCGCGCAGCGGCTTCCAGTCGCCGCGCACCGACGCGGAGCCGCCGGTCGCCTGCTCGCCGAGTAGCGGGTCGGCGTATTCCGTGATGTCCGGCGGCGCCGCCTCCGGCGTGATCTGGTCGAGCCCGACCTCCAGCTCCTCGGCGATCAGCATGGCGGCCGAGGTCCAGATGCCCTGGCCGCACTCGGTGTTGCGCATGATCAGCGTGACCTTGCCCGCCGGGTCGATGCGGATGAAGGCGTTGGGCGTGAAGGTGCCGTCCGGCCCGGCCGCGCTGGCCAGGGCGCCCTCGACCTTGGGGCCGGCCGCGCGGGCCAGCGAGGACAGGCGGAAGCCGAGCAGCAGGCCGCCGCCGATGGCGGCACCTGCCTGGAGGAAGGCGCGGCGCGAAGGAGCCTCGATGTGTCCCATGGTTCCAGTCTCCTCAGGCCTGCGCCGCGTCGTGGATGGCCTGGCGGATGCGCACGTAGGTGCCGCAGCGGCAGATGTTGCCGCTCATCGCCGCGTCGATGTCGGCGTCGCTCGGCTTCGGCGTCGCGTTGAGCAGCGCGGTCGCCGACATGATCTGCCCGGACTGGCAGTAGCCGCACTGCACCACCTCTGCGGCCAGCCAGGCCTGCTGCACCTTGGCGCCGTTCGGCGTCTGCCCGATCGCCTCGATCGTGGTCACCGCCTGGGTGCCCACCGTGCCCACGGGGTAGAGGCACGAGCGCACCGGCTCGCCGCCGACGTGCACGGTGCAGGCGCCGCATTGCGCGATGCCGCAGCCGAACTTGGTTCCCGTCAGGCCGATCACGTCGCGCAGCACCCAGAGCAGCGGCATGTCCTGCGGGACGTCGACCTGGTGGGGGGCACCATTGACGTTGAGCGTGATCATCAAGGCTTCTCCTGATGCATTCCGATGCCGGTATGCCGAATGCGGGGGGCGCTTTGCCACTCTCCGCCGATCAATCCTGGGCGACCCGACGACCTCGGGCCACCTGCATGCTCCGGCAACCGCCGGCACGACATCGCGCAACCTGCGCCTCAACGCTGCAGCGCACAATGAGGAAGGGCGCGGAGCCGCTCAGCCCACACGCTGCAGGCCGGCGCCCCGGGTGCGCAGCCAGGCCTCGGCGGCCACGCGGTGCGGGGTCAGCGCGTGCACCAACGCCCAGAACCGCTCGCCGTGGTTCATGTGGCGCAGATGCGCGACCTCGTGCGCCACGACGTAGTGCTGCACCGCCTCGGGAGCCAGCAGCAGGCGCCAGGACAGCATCACCGTGCCGTCGGCGGTGCAGCTGCCCCAGCGCGTGCGCGTGTCCTTGACCACCACCCGTCGGGGCCGCAGCCCGGCCGCCTGCCCGGCCTCCAGCGCCATTGCGGCGAAACGCCGCCGCGCCTCGGCCCGCAGGAACGTCGCGACCCGGCGCGACAGGAACTCCGCCCCGCCGGACACGAGCAGCTCGCCGCCTTCCAGCCACGCGCCGCCGCGCCCGGCCGGCACGTGGCGGATGCGGTGCGGCGTGTCCCCGATCGGCAGCGTCGCGCCGTCCTCGAACGCGAGCGCCGGCGGCAGGGCTGCCAGGCGGTCCGCGATCCAGACGGCGTGGTCGGACAGCAGCGCCGTGCCCGTGCTCCGCGCGGCCCGCGCCGGCAGGGTCAGCACCACCGCCCCGGCGCGCGCGTCGATGCGCAGGCTGGCGCGGCGCGCCCGCGCGCTCCGGCGCCACACCACGGGGACGGGAGCACACGGGGGCGGGGCGTCGGGGCTCATGGCGGCAGGATGCACGGCCGCGTCCAGGCGAAGCAAGCAAGGCCGGGCTCTGCCCGGACCCGCCAAAGGCCTGGAGGCCTTTGGAAACCCGCTACTTAAGTAAAGGATTCCAAAGGCGAGCCTTTGGCGGAGCTCGAGGCAGAGCCTCGACCTTGCCTGCCTACGCCGCCTCGCCGGCGCACCAGCCGCTCGACCAGGCCCACTGGAAGTTGTAGCCGCCGAGCCACCCCGTGACGTCCACCGCCTCGCCGACGACGAACAGGCCGGGCACGTCGTTGGCCGCCATGGTCCGCTGCGACAGGGCGCGGGTGTCGACGCCGCCGCGCATGACCTCCGCCTTTGCGTAGCCCTCGGAGCCGGTGGGCGTGGCCTGCCAGGCCTTGAGGCGGGCGGCGAGCGCCGTGAGCGTGCGGTCGGGCGTATCCGCGAGGTTGCGCGGCTTCGGCTCCGGGGGCGCGAGGGCGACGGCGAGGCGCTGCGGCAGGACCTCGGCGAGCACGGTGCGCAGCTCGGCCTTCGGGCGGGAGCGCTTGCGGCCGAGCAGGAAGGCGGCCGCGTCCTGGCCGGGGAGCAGGTCGAGCGTGATCGCCCCGCCGGCGCGCCAGGACGACGAGACCTGCAGGATCGCCGGCCCGGACAGGCCGCGGTGGGTGAACAGCGTGGCCTCGCGGAAGGTGGCGCGGCCGGAGCGGGCGCCCGTGTCCGTGCTCACGACCGTGTCCAGGGCCACGCCGCTGAGCGGCTGCATCAGGGCGAGGTCGTCGCCGCCGAAGGCCAGCGGCACCAGGGCGGGCGCGGTGGGGGTCACGGGCAGGCCGAAGCGGCGGGCCGCGTCGAGCGCGAAGCCTGTCGCGCCCATCTTCGGGATCGACAGGCCGCCGGTCGCGAGCACCAGGCTCTCCGCCTCCAGGGCGCCGCGGTCGGTGTCGATGCGGAAGCGGTCGGAGCGCGCAAGCTCGGTGGGGCGGGTGGCGAGGCGGATCTCGACGCCCGCGGCCTCGCACTCGGCAAGCAGCATGGCGACGATGGCGCGCGCGGAGCCGTCGCAGAACAGCTGCCCCAGCGTCTTCTCGTGCCAGGCGATGCCGTGGCGCTCGACCAGGGCCACGAAGTCGGCGGGCGTGTAGCGGCGCAGGGCGGAGCGGCAGAAGGCGGGGTTGTCGGACAGGAACCGGTCAGGCGCGGTGTCGCGATTGGTGAAGTTGCAGCGGCCTCCGCCGGAGACGAGGATCTTCGCGCCCGGCTCGGCCGCGTGGTCGAGCACCAGCACGCGGCGGCCACGGCGGCCGGCGGCGATCGCGCACATCAGGCCCGCGGCGCCGGCGCCGATCACGACGACGTCATGCTGTTCCATGGCGCGGATGTGGGGGCATAGGGCGAGGGGAGCAAGCAAGGTTGAGGCTCTGCCTCAAACTCCGCCAAGGGCCGGGCCCTTGGATCGCCTTCACTTAAGGGATGGGGATCCAAGGACCCCTGGTCCTTGGCGGGTCTGGGCAGAGCCCAGCCTTGCTTCCTCGCTCAGACCTCGATCAGGTCGCCGGCCGGCAGGACCGCTGCCCGACGCTGCACGGCGCGGCGCTCGGCCTCGGCGTTGTCCTCCGCGGAGGCGGCGCGCTGTGCCGCGGGAAGGAACCGCAGCGGCAAGGCGCTGCCGCGGGCCGAGGCGGCGAGAAGCCAGGCGAGCGCGTCCACCGGGTCGGCCACCGTGCCCTGGCCGAGCAGCAGCGCGGCGCCCAGCATCGCGGCCGCGTCGGCGTCGCCAGCCACGGCCGCCCGGTGCCACCACTGCACGGCGGCCGCAGGATCGCGCGGGGTGCCGATCGCCTCGTGGTGGATGCGGCCGAGGCGGGCGGCGGCGGCGGCCTCGCCCGCGGAGGCGGCCCGCTCCGCCCAGTGCCGCGCCGCCTCGGCATCGAAGGGCACGCCATCGCCGTCGAGCAGCATCCGGCTCAGCATGTCCTGCGAGGGCGGGTCGCCCGCCTCGGCGGCACGACGGTAGCAGCGCACGGCCTCGGCGCGATCCGTGTCGAGCAGCAGGGTCGCGAGGTTGCGCCCGGCCACCCGGTCGCCGGCGTCCGCGGCGCACGTCAGCCAACGGCGCGCCTGGCCGGGATCGGCGGCGACGCCACGGCCGGTCGCCAGGCAGGCGCCGAGATTGGCCTGCGCCCGCACGTCGCCGACCTCGGCAAGCGGCTGCCAGAGCGCCACGGCCTCGGCCCAGGCGCCGGCTGCCGCGTGGGAACGCGCCTGGGCGAGCGGGTCGGGGCGGCGGCGGAACAGGGTCAGCATGGGGGCAGGCGGAAGTCGGGGCACCGCCCCGGACGCCCGGGCCTCACGT
Source organism: Janthinobacterium lividum (assembly GCA_050955025.1). Lineage (GTDB taxonomy): Bacteria > Pseudomonadota > Alphaproteobacteria > Acetobacterales > Acetobacteraceae > CAXSEF01. The sequence continues at coordinate 650 of JBPBQX010000284.1, read as the reverse complement.
CTGGACGAACAGCGGGTTGAGCCCGCCGCGACGGAAGCCTTCCTCGCGGATCAGCAGGTCGAGGGCGTAGGAGGCGATGTCGTCGGCAACGGGGTCGAGGCGCGGCTCGGCGTGCTGCTGCATGTGCTTGATGTAGGAGCGGCAGGTGCCGCAGGTTTCCACCGCCACGTCGGCCGACACCTCGGCGACGCCGTGGTAGAGCATCGCATCGGTGGCGCCGCAGGCGGTGCACTTGACGCGGACGTGGTTCCACTGCGTGGCGCAGAGCGGGCAGGCGCAGTAGCGGGCCTTGGCGGCGCGCGTCCAGCCGACGACGAGGCTGGCGACGGGTGCGCTGCCGCAGGCCGGGCACATGCCGTCCGCGACGGCCTTGAGCGCGCCGACGTCGAGGGCTGCGGCGCGGCGGGCGAGGTGGACCTGAAGGGCCGCGGCGGCGAACACGGATTCCCCGAGCTGGTCGGCCGGAAAGGCGCTGGCGGCGATCGAGGTCGCGAGGGCGGTGCGCTCCGGGCCGGACAGGCCGCCAAGGCGGGCCGCGGCGTCGCGGGCAGCCTCGGGCACCAGGGCAGCATCGAGCGTCGCCACGCCGGCAAGGATCCGGTCCAGGGTCTCGGCGAAGATCGCATCGCCGTCGAGGTCCTGCGGCGACA
>JBPBQX010000283.1:0-12273 GCA_050955025.1 Janthinobacterium lividum | reverse complement strand
TCGGGCGCGACGGCGCTGACGCAGGCGGCCGGACAGGCGATCCTGCCGGTGCGCGAGGCGCTGCAGCGGGTGCGCGACGCGCAGGCGGTCGCGGGGCCGCCGCGCGACCTGGCGGAGCGGCTGGTACGGCTCGGCGCGCTCGACCAGGCGGGGCGGGAGGTGCTGCACGGGATCGACCTGTCGCGGCTGCCGGAGGACGAGCGCGTGCCTGCGTCGCAGGCGATGTGGCGCGAGATCAACGCGCAGGACACGGAGGACCAGGCGGCGCTGGTGGCGCTGCTGCCGGCGCAGGGGTGGTTCACCTCGGACCGCGTTGGCGAGGCGGCATCGAGCGCGGCGTGGGGCGTGGTGCAGCATGCGACGGAGAACCTGGGGCTGATGCAGGAGGTGCTGGCGCGCATGACGCCGGCGGTGGAGGCGCGGCTGGTGGCCCCGGACGACTACGCCAAGCTGTTCGACCGTGTGGCGATGCTGCGGGGGGAGCCGCAGACCTACGGGACGCAGTTCAAGTGCGTGGACCATGCCTGGCGGCGCTACCCGACGCTGGACCCGGAGCACGTCGAGGAGCGGCGGCGGGCGCTGGGGATGAGCGGGACGGCGGCGGAGGATGCGGCGAGGATCGCGGCGTATCCGCCGTGCTGGTTCGGGAAGTAGCAGGAAGCGGTGCGGGCGTGCCGGAGATCGCCTCAGGCAACCGTGACCGCCCTGCTGGCCCGCAGCGACGGCCACGCCTCTGCGATCAGGTCCGCCGCAGGAAGGGAGGACATGCGCGACGGCCGCGCGTCGGGGTGGGCGTCCAGGTAGGCGCCGACCAGGTGGTATCCGACCGTGTAGCCGGTCCAGCGCGGGATCGCGTCGAGGCTGTACTGTCGCCCGAAGAACCAGGCGGCGTGGTCGTAGTCCCGGCTGGCCAGCAGCGGCTCGATGCGCGCCAGGATGCCAGGCCACTCGTGGGGCGCCAGCACGTGGCTCCAGGGCCGGCCGTCGCCGCCGTTGGCCTCGCGGTCGAACTGGTCGGCAAGTCCCTCGCTCACCAGCGAGGACCCCATGTCGAACCCGTACCCAACCGACGCGAAGCGCAGACAATGGTGAAGTTCGTGGGCAAGCGTGCGGCCGAACTCCCCGGCGTCGAGGCTCTTCGCACAGGCAGGGTTGTCCGGGTCCAGCGTGACGCTGAGACAGTGCGGGCTGTAGGCGCGCCCGCCCATGCCGAGGTCGGGGATGCACCCCATCGGCGTGCCCTGGATGAGGATGTCGACGCGGGGCATGGCCAATTCGGGCGAGAGCACGGCAGCGAGCCGGTCGTGGGCGGCGCGTGCCTCCTCGGCGAGCCGGTCGCGCCAGGAGGAGAGCGAGGCTTCCGCCTCCAGAAAGTGCAGTGTCCAGTTCATCGCTCGACGGCTCCCGGAACGCTCCGACGCCGCAGCCAGCCAGAGATGGGGGCCCTGTGCGCGGTTGTTCGTGCGCCTTGGCCTCAGCCTGGCGGCAAAGCCGACCGGCGGCAATCGTTGCGAGACCGGAAGCAGAAAGTTCGCTTGCGGGTCCCCGAGAACAGGGCAGCGACGCGGAACGGAAGCAGGATCGAGGCTCGGGCCCGAACTCCGCCGAAGGCTCGCCTCTGGAACCCACTACTCAGGGAAGGGATCAAAGGGCCTCACGGCCCTTTGCGGGTCCGGGCAGAGCCCGGCCTTGCTCCGCGCCTCAGGCCTCCGCGATGGCCTCGCGCTGCATTTCCAGCGTGAGCCAGCGCTCCTCGGCCGACTGGAGCTGCGCCTCGGCGGCGGCGAGGCTGGCCGAGGTGGCCTGGAAGCGCTTCTGGTCGCGGGCGTAGAGGGCCGGGTCGGACAGGATGGCGCGCAGGCGGGCGGCCTCGGCCTGCAGCTTCTCCATCTGCACGGGAAGCTCGGCGAGGTCGCGCTGGTCGCGGAACGACATCTTCGGGCGCCCGGTCGCGGCACCCGGAGCGCGGCGGCCGTTGGCACGCAGGGCGGGCGTCGCGGCGTTGCCGGGCGTGGGGGGCGGGGTGCCGCGCTGGATCAGCATGTCGGTGTAGCCGCCGGCGTACTCGATCCAGGCGCCCTCGCCCTCGGCGGCGAGCGTGGAGCTGACCACGCGGTCGAGGAAGTCGCGGTCGTGGCTGACGAGGAGGACCGTGCCCTTGTACTCGCCGAGCATCTCCTGGAGCAGGTCGAGGGTCTCCAGGTCGAGGTCGTTGGTGGGCTCGTCGAGGACCAGGAGGTTGGACGGGCGGGCCAGGGCGCAGGCGAGCATCAGCCGGCCGCGCTCGCCGCCGGACAGCACGCCGACGGGGGTGCGCGCCTGCTCGGGGCGGAACAGGAAGTCCTTCATGTAGCCGATGACGTGGCGCTTCTGCCCGGCGACCATGACCTGGTCGCCGCCGCCGCCGGTCAGCGTGTCCTGCAGGGTGACGGCGGGGTCGAGCGTGGCGCGGAGCTGGTCGAGGGTGACCATCTCCAGCGACGCGCCCACGGTGATGCGGCCGGTGTCCGGGGGGAGGCGGCCGGTCAGCAGGTTGAGCAGCGTGGTCTTGCCGGCGCCGTTGGGACCGACGATGCCGGTGCGGTCGCCACGCAGCAGGCGCATCGACAGGTCGGCGACCACCGCGCGGCCGTCGTAGGACTTGGAGACGTGCTCGGCGACGGCGACCAGCTTGCCGGAAATCTCGGCGGTGGCGGCCTCCAGCTTCAGGCCGCCGGCGGCCTTGCGGCCCTCGCGGTGGGACTGGCGCAGGGCGGCGAGCTCGCCCACGCGGCGGACGTTGCGCTTGCGGCGCGCGGTCACGCCGTAGCGCATCCAGTCCTCCTCGCGCTTGATCTGGCGGCCGAGCTTGTGCTGGTCGGCCTCCTCCGTCTCCAGGACCTCGTCGCGCCAGGCCTCGTACGCGGCGAATCCCTGGTCGAGGCGGCGGACGATGCCGCGGTCCAGCCAGGCGACGTTGCGCGACAGGTTCTGCAGCATCCGCCGGTCGTGGCTGATCAGCACGATGCCAGCGCGCTGCGCCCCGAGCTCGGACTCCAGCCACTCGATCGCAGGCAGGTCGAGGTGGTTGGTCGGCTCGTCGAGCAGCAGGATGTCGGGCGAGGGGGCCAGCGCGCGGGCCAGGGCGGCGCGGCGCGCCTCGCCGCCGGACAGGTTGCCGGGGTGCTCGGTGCCGTCCAGGCCGAGGCGGTCGAGCAGGGCACGGCCGCGATACGGGTCGTCGTTGGGGCCGAGGCCCTCGAGCACGTAGTCGAGCGTGGTCGCCGCGTCGCCGAAGTCGGGCTCCTGCGCCATGGTGCGCAGGGTCGCGCCGGGCTGCAGGAAGCGCGTGCCGCTGTCGGGCAGGATCTGGCCGGCGGCGATCTTGAGCAGCGTCGACTTGCCCGAGCCGTTGCGGCCGACCAGGCACAGGCGCTCGCCGGCGCCGATGGACAGCTCGGCGCCGTCGAGCAGGGGCGCGGTGCCGAGGGAAAGGCGGATGTCCTGGAGCAGGAGAAGGGGGGGTGCCATGGCGGGGTTTTGGTCCCTGCGGCGGGGGGAAAGCAAGCAAGGCCAAAGGCTCCGCCTCTGGACTCCGCCAAAGGCTGCGCCCTTGGAACGCACAACTTAAGAGAAGCCGGTCCAGGGCGGCTCGCCCTGGCGGGTCCAGGGCAGCGCCCTGGCCTTGCTCACGGCTCCTTAACCGCCCGGGCGCAGGCTGCCCGCGACGGTGGCCGGAGGCGCGCGGTGTCGGAGGCGATGGGGCTCGCGCTGGAGGAACGGTTCGAGGCCGCGGTGGTGCTGCACGAGGCGGGGCGCCTGGACGCGGCGGAGGCGGCCTACCGCGCCGTGCTGCGCGACGCGGCCGGACACGCGAACGCGCTGCACATGCTGGGGCTGCTGGCGGACCAGCGGGGTGACGGCGAGGCGGCGGTGTCGCTGATCGGGCGCGCGATCGCGGCGTCGCCGGGGCGAGCGTACGCCCACGCGAACCTGGGCAACGCGCTGCTCCGGCTGGGGCGGGCGGGCGAGGCGGTGGCGTCGCACCGCCGGGCGGTGTCGCTGCGGCCGGACTCGGCGGCGATGCTGGGCAACCTGGTGGCGGCGCTGCTGGCCGCGGGCGAGAGCGAGGCGGCGGTGGCGGCGGCGCGGCGGCTGGCGGCGATGGCGCCGGGATCGGCGGACGCGTGGCTGCGGCTCGGCGAGGCGCTGTCGGCGGGCGGGGACGCGGCGGCGGCGGGCGAGGCGCTGCGGCGCTGCGTGGCGCTCGATCCCGACCGGGCCGAGGCGTGGTACAACCTCGGCTGCCTGGCGCTGGCGGCGGGCGACTCCCTGGGCGCCGCCGGGCTGTTCCGCGAGGCGCTGGCACGGCGGCCGGTGTTCGCGCCGGCGCGCACCAACCTCGGGGTGGCGCTGCACCGGCTGGGCAGGCTGGCGGAGGCGGCCGAGGCGCACCGCGCGGCGATCCGCGACGACCCGGGGCTGGCGGGGCCGCACCACAACCTCGGCTGCGTGTCGCTGGAGCGCAACCGCGTGGACGAGGCGGCGGATGCCTTCCGAGCGGTGCTGGCTCTGCGGCCGGGCGACGGGCCGGCGCGGTTCGGCCTGTGCGCGTCGCGGCTGCCGATGCTGTATCGCGACGAGGCGGAGATCGGACGCAGGCGTGCGGAATACGCGGCGGAGCTGTCGGGGCTGGCGGCGGCGTGCGACGGCGCGCGCGGGGCGAGGGCCGACGCGCTGGCGGCCGGGGTGGGGAGCTGCCCGCCATTCTTCCTGGCCTACCAGGGACGCGACGACCGGGCGCTGCAGGCGGAGTACGGCGCGTTGTGCTGCCGGCTGGCGGAGGCGGCGTACGGCACGGCGCCGGCGCCACGGCCCTCAGGCGACGGGCGCATCCGGGTGGCAGTGGTGAGCGGCTTCTTCTGCCGGCACACCGTGTGGTCGCTGCTGCTGCGCGGCTGGCTGGAGCACCTCGACCGCGCCCGCTTCGTGGTGGGCGCGTTCCACACCGGGGCCGGCTCCGACGCGATCACGGCACGCGCGTCGGCGATGGCGGACAGCTTCGTGTCGGGCCCGCGGACGCTCGCGGCCTGGCGGGCGGCGATCCTGGCCGGCGAGCCGGACGTGGTGCTGTACCCGGAGATAGGCATGGACCCGGTGGCGGCGCACCTGGCGGCGCAGCGCCTGGCGCCGGTGCAGGCGATGTCGTGGGGCCATCCGGTGACCAGCGGCATGCCGAGCATCGACCTGTTCCTGTCGAGCGCGCTGATGGAGCCCACGGACGGCGACGCGCACTACACCGAGCGGCTGGTCCGGCTGCCGAACCTGGGTACCTGCTATGAACCGGAGACGGCGGAAGGGACGCCGGCGTCGCGGGCATCGCTGGGCCTGCGGGAGGGCGCGGTCGCGTTCTGGTCCGGGCAGGCGCTCTACAAGTATCGGCCGGCGCACGACGCGCTGTTCGCGCGCATCGCGCAGGGCGTGGGCGACTGCCAGTTCGTGTTCATCGAGTTCGCCCGCGAGCCGGAGGTCACGGCGCTGTTCCGGGCGCGGCTGGAGCGGGCGTTCGCGGCGCAGGGGCTGGAGGCGGCGCGGCACTGCGTGTTCCTGCCCTCGCTCGACGCGGGGGCGTTCGTGGCGGGGATCGGGGCGTGTGACGTGGTGCTCGACACGCCGGGCTGGTCGGGGGGGAAGTCGACGCTGGACGGGCTGGCGCAGGCGCGGCCGATCGTGACGCTGCCGGGGCCGCTGATGCGCAGCCGGCACACCGCGGCGATCCTCGCGCGCATCGGGGCGCCGGAGCTGATCGCGCGCGACGAGGGCGAGTACGTGGCGATGGCGGTGCGCCTGGGGCGGGACGCGGGCGCGCGGGCGGCGGCGGCGGCGGGCGTGCGGGCCGGGCGGCACCGCGCGTTCGGCGACCGGAGCTGCATCCGGGCGATGGAGGGCGTGCTCGCGCGGGCGGTGAAGCGAGGCCAAGCAAGGCCAGAGGCTCTGCCTCTGGACTCCGCTAAAGGCTCGCCTTTGGAGTCCTTCCCTTAAGTCAAGGGATCAAAGGGCCTCCCGGCCCTTTGCGGGTCCGGGCAGAGCCCGGCCTTGCTTCCTGTCCTTTGCGCGTGCCCTTGTTGACGCCCTCGCGGTGATCCCCGACCCTTGGGCCACAGCAGGAGAGCACCGCATGGCCAGCCTTACCTTCGTCAGCCCCGACGGCTCAAAGCAGGTCGTGGACGCGCGCCCCGGCGTCAGCGTCATGCAGGCCGCGATCAACGAGGGGATCGACGGCATCGTCGCGGAGTGCGGCGGCAACGCGATGTGCGCGACCTGCCACGTCTACGTCGACCCCGCGTGGGAGGCGAAGGTCCCGGCGATCAAGCAGGACGAGGAGGATATGCTCGACAGCACGGCGAGCGAGCGCAAGCCGAACAGCCGGCTGAGCTGCCAGATCGACATGTCGCCGGAGCTGGACGGGCTGGTCGTGCACCTGCCGGAGTCGCAGATCTAGCAACGGGGTGCGCGACCTGCCACGTCTACGTCGACCCCGCGTGGGAGGCGAAGGTCCCGGCGATCAAGCAGGACGAGGAGGATATGCTCGACAGCACGGCGAGCGAGCGCAAGCCGAACAGCCGGCTGAGCTACCAGATCGACATGTCGCCGGAGCTGGACGGGCTGGTCGTGCACCTGCCGGAGTCGCAGATCTAGCAACGGGCGCCCCGGGCCGGAGCGTCGCCCGGCCCGGGGCCTAGCCCGCCGTCTCCGCGACGAGCCTGTCGGCGGGCGCCGACCGCGCGGCGATGTCGGCGTCGGTGAGCGGGCGCCAGGTGCCGCCGGCGAGGATCTCGCTGGGGCGGAAGCGCGCCTTGTAGGCCATCTTGCGGCTCTCCGGCACCCAGTAGCCCAGGTAGACGTAGGGCAGGCCGAGCGCCCTGGCGCGCGCCACCAGCCACAGGATCGCGAAGGTGCCGAGCGAGCGCCGGTCGTGCTCGGGCGCGAAGTAGCTGTAGACGGCGGACAGGCCGTCGCCGAGACGGTCGGCGAGGCAGGCGCCGATGAGCTGGTCGTCGGGGTCGCGGAACTCGACCAGGAAGGTCTCGATCGGCGTGTCCTCGACCATGGCGCGGTAATCGTAGAAGCTCATGGTGGCCATGTCGCCCTCGCCATGGCGGGCCTGCTGGTAGCGCTGGAACAGGGCGAACTGCTCGGCGGTGGCGCGCGAGGCGACCTCGGTGCCGACCACGGCGGCGTTGGCGCGGGCGATGCGGCGCAGGGTGCGGTCCGGAGCGAAGGTCGCCTCGGGGATGCGGATCGGGATGCAGGCGTTGCAGGCCGGGCAGACCGGCGCGTAGGCGATGTTGTGGCTGCGCCGGAAGCCGGCGCGCGACAGCCGGTCGTGCAGGGCGTCGGCGTCGGGCCCGGTGATCTCGGTGACGACCTTGCGCTCGGTGCGCCCGGCGACGTACGGGCAGGGTAGCGGCGCGGTGGTGTAGAAGAACTGCGGGCGGCGCGGCGGCTTGTAGGACATGCGCGAGCCGGCGGCGTCGGGGCCCGGCGGGAGGCTGGGGCGCGACATGGCGTCAGGCGGCCAGGCCGCGGGCCGGGCGGGCGGCGTGTGGCGCGAGCGCGTCGGCGCGCAGGACGGCCACCCCGCCGAGCATGTCGTGCAGCGCGCGGTGGCGCGGCGTCACCAGCACCAGCAGGAACGGCAGGCCGCCCGTCGCCAGGGTGAGCCAGTAGCCGGCGGTGTAGAGCAGCGCCTGGGTCCCGTCCGGCCGCGCCAGCGTGGCATCGGCGCGCACCGCGAGGCCGGCGAGCGCCTGGCCGGGGGTGGCGCCGAGGTTCGCGACGCACAGCCAGGTGTAGAGGAACGGCACCGCCGGCAGGGCGGCGAGCAGCGGCAGGCCGAGGCCCAGGGTCAGCAGGCCGAACGCGAGCAGGGCGACGTGCAGCGCCGCGAGCCCGACCGCCAGCAGCACGGCGTCGAGGCCCCAGGACAGGATGCGGCGCCAGATCACGCCGCGGGTCAGGAGTTCGTCGGGCCAGAACCTGGTCATGGCGTCAGCTCCACGGTGGCTGTGACCTCATCTGGGGTCGGACCGAGCGCGATGGTAGCGCCCTCCGCCCAGCGGTGCAGCATGTTCCACGCGTATCGGCTCAGCGGATGGCCGCTTTCCCCGGGCGCGATCATGAAGCGGCTCCGGTCGAGGTCGGACAGGTCGTACACCCCCCGGTAGCCGGCGCCGTGGCGGGACTCGAAGCGGCCGAGCGTGCCGTTGCCGCCGCGGAACAGCGTCGTGTCGTCGCCGGGCACGGCGATGCGCCGGCTGGCCAGCCGGCCCACCACGGGCAGCGTGCCGAGCAGGGCGTCGGCGAACACCGCCTGGTGCGCGTCGCCCCAGCGCCAGGCGGCGGGGTCGGGCCCGAAGCGCGGCGCGAGTGCGGCCACGGCCTCGGCGAGGGCGTCGGCCAGGACCGGGGCGCACGGGCCGGCGCACCAGTACGCGGCGTCGGGATGCGGGGGCACGAGAAGGGCGGCGGCGAAGTCCTCCCACGGGCCGCGCTGCGCCTCCGGGACACGGCGGCGGGCGAGGACGTCGGACACGAAGCGCTGCACCCAGGCGTTGAACACCAGCGGCGCCGGGCTGTCCGCGGCCATCGCGGTGTCCCAGCGCTGCAGCAGGTCCTGCGCGGCACGGGCCGGGCCGGAGGGGATGGCGGTGGCGCGCAGCACCGGCAGCAGGGCGGCGGCGAAGCTGCTCCCCGCGTCGGCCTGCATCGCGGCGAAGTCCGCGACCGCAGGATGGGGCAGGGCGGCGAGGCGCTCGCGGATGCGGCGGGCGCGCCAGTCGCCGTCGGCGTCGCGCCCGAGGTCGACGGGGAAGCCCGGCCCGACGGTGGGCTCGTTGCCGTTGAGCAGCATGCCGCTCGCCGGGGCGACGAAGTGCGGCAGGGCGTCGCCGCTCGCCTCGCCCGTCCAGTCGCGCAGGCCGTCCGCGCCGCCGGCGGGGAGCGCGCCGGCGCCGAACGGGTCGCCGCCCGCGCCGGCACGCACCGGGACGCGTCCGGTGGTGAACAGCGCGATGCGGGTGGCGTCGGCGACCAGCAGGTTCTGCACCGGGGTCGCGAGCAGCGGCGCGGCACGCCCGGCCTCGTCCACGTCGCGCGCCCGGTCGAGCGCCAGCAGCCCGGCGGCGGCGGCCGGCGCGCGCAGGTTCTCCATCGACGCGGCCAGCACCGGGGGCTCCATGCCGCGCATGAAGGTGGCGCCCGGGTCGACGTCGAGGTCGCTGACCACCGGGCCGTGGCGCGTCTCGCGGACATGCAGCACGACGTCCGGGGCGCCGCGGACGCGGATGGTCTCGTCGCGTCGGGCGAACTCCGCGGGGCCGTCCGGCGTGGCGTAGCGGCCGTCGGGCAGCACGGTCTCGCGGAACAGGTCCTGAGTGTCGATGCTCGCCGTGGTGAACGACCAGGCGACGTGGCTGTTGCGCCCGATCACCAGGAACGGCGTGCCCGGGGCGGTGGCGCCCGCCAGCGTCCCGGCCGGCGTGTCGATGCGCGCCAGGTACCACAGGTCGGGGAAGCCGAGCTGCAGGTGCGGGTCGCCGGCGAGCAGCGGGGCGCCGGTGGCGCTGCGACGGCCGTCGACGGCCCACTCGTCGGACTCCTCCGCGGGCTGGGTGAAGCGGCCGGGAAAGGCGGGCAGCGCCGCGAGCACGCGTCCGGCGGCCAGCGAGGCGTGGCGCTCCGGTGCGGGCGCGCCGTCCGCCGGTCCTGCGGCGTCGGCGGGCAGGGTGTCGCGCCGGGCCGGCCAGAGCTGGAGCACGTGGACCAGGTCGATGTGCGCCGCGAGCGCCAGCCGCGACAGCTCCGCCCGCTCGTTGGTGGACAGCCACAGGGCGAGCACGCGCCCCCACAGCATGGTGTCGGCCGGCGTCCACGGCGCCGGCGGCCCGAGCACCGGCGCGTCGAGCGAGGCGAGCCGGCCGCGCGCCGCGGTCCAGGCATTGACGCCGGAGGCGTAAGCCTCGAGCAGCCCGCGCATCTCGGGCGACGCCGCGGCCGCGTCCGCCTCGGCGAGGCGGCGCAGCCCAAAGGTGCGCATCATGCGGTCGAGCGGCACGGCGTCCGGCCCGGCCAGCTCGGCCAGCCGCCCGGAGCCGACCGCGCGCAGCAGCGTCATCTGCGACAGCCGGTCGCGGGCGTGCAGCACGCCGAGCGCCGCGGCGGCGTCCGCCTCGGTGGCGGCCCGGATGCGCGGGATGCCGTCGCCGTCGAAGGTGACGTGGGCCGGCGCGGACATTGCGGGAATGCGCAGGGCCAGGTGGCGAGGCGGCAGGGTCAGCGCCACGACGCCGGCGACGGAGCCGGCAGCCACGAGCAGCAGTCCGGCAAGGCCGGTGGCGAGGATCCGGGCGGTGCGCATCGCGTCCGATCGTGCGGGAAGGAAGCAAGGCCAGAGGCTCCGCCTCTGGACTCCGCCAAAGGCTGCGCCCTTGGAACGCGTCCCTTAAGTCAAGGGATCAAAGGGTCCTCGGACCCTTTGCGGGTCCGGGCAGAGCCCGGCCTTGCCTGCGCTTAGCCAGGATCAGTGGACGAAGCCGAAGGACGGCGCGCCCAGGCCCGGGCACGAGCAGTGCTCGCCGATGCGGACCTGCTGCGGCAGGCGGCACTGGTAGACACCGGCGGCGCAGACGTAGCCGTAGCCGTCGGCGACCTGCGGCCCGACCGGGGTGGCCACGCCGGAGCAGCCGCCGAGCAGGGCGAGCGCCGCGGCGACCGCGAGGCGGGCGGGGGTCGGGCGGATTCGGGAATGCGTCATGGAAGTCTCCTCGTTGGCTCTGGCGGTCCGGGGAAAGGGCGGTCTCAGTGCATCAGCGGCGCGCGCAGGAAGGTGTCGCGGTCGGCCGAGACGACGGCGATGTCCATCTCCGCGCCGAGGCGGCCGATGCGCAGCGCGACCCGCGCGCCGGCATCGCCCGCGGACCAGACGCGACGCCACAGCGCGGACAGCTCGCGGATCTCCTCCTCGCCGACGGCGATCACGCGGTCGCCGACCATCAGCCCGGCCTTCTCGGCGGGGCCGCCGTCGGCCAGGCCGCCGACCACGATCGTGTCGTCGTCCTCCATGGCGTAGATGCCGAGCCACGGGCGCGGCGGACGGTTGACGCGGCCCAGCGTGCGCAGGTCGTCCAGGATCGGCAGCAGGCGCGCGATCGGCACGACCATGTTCATGTCGACCCGGCGGCCGCGCGCGTCGCCCTGCTGCAGGATCAGAGAGGCCACGCCGAGCAGCCGCCCGTCCTGGCCGATCAGCGCGGCACCCCCCCAGAACGGGTGCGCCGGCGCGGTGAAGATCGCGTCGTCGAGCACGTACTCCCAGTAGCCGGCGAACTCCTGGCGCGCGACCACGTGCGTCTCGATGGCGCGGGTCATGCCGCCCTGCGCCGCCAGGATCGCGGTGGAGCCGACCTCGGGGCCCTGCGTCGTGCTGAACTCCAGCGCCGGGGCGTCGAGCCGGCCGAGCGGCTGCACCACCGCGAAGCCGCTCTCCGCGTCCACGCCGAGCGCGTGGCCCTGCACCGCGCCGCCGCGCGCCGTGGTCAGCCAGATCGTCTCCGCCTCGAGCACCAGGTAGCCCATGGTCAGCACCAGGCCGCCGGCGATCACCACGCCCGAGCCGTCGCGCTCGGTGCCGAGCGCGCTCGCGGTGAAGGCGTCGGCGGGGACGCTGGAGCGCACGCCGATCACGCTGAGCAGCGCGGTGTCCAGGTCGAAGCTGTAGTCGCTCTGGTCCGGCCTGAGCTTGAGCGGGATCTCCGGCTCCTTCCTGGGCATGGGTCTGGGTACTCCCTCGGTATCCGTGGCGGGCGTACCCGCATAGTGGGCGGAGCATAGGCCCGTATGTCGGGGACACGCGAGCCAATCTGCGGTTGCAGACACCCGCAATCGGCTCGCGTGTCGCCTGGCGATGCACTAACGTCCGCGGCGCACAGTGGATGCACCCATGGCGCCGGCCCCGTCACCTGAACATCCGTTCATCCCCACACCGTCCGCCTATCTCCCGGCGCTCGACGGGCTGCGGGCCGCGGCGGTGCTGCTGGTGGTGGCCTCGCACGCCGGGCTGGAGCGTGTCGTGCCGGGTGGGCTCGGCGTCACCGTGTTCTTCGCGGTCAGCGGCTTCCTGATCACCCGGCAGCTCGTGGCGCAGCACCGGCGCGACGGCCGCGTCGGGCTCGCGGGGTTCTACCGCAGGCGACTGCTGCGCCTGGTGCCGGCGTGGCTCGCCTACGTGGTGCT
>JBPBQX010000282.1:0-13093 GCA_050955025.1 Janthinobacterium lividum | reverse complement strand
GCGATCATGACCATGCAGAGGATGCCGATCCCGAGCTGGACCCAGCGTGTGCGCAGTGCGGCCATCGATCGTTCCTTCGGCTTCGATGGTGCGGCGCTACAGGGAGTAAATCCGGGAAACAAATGTAATGGTTGTAAATTGAGACGAATGCGGGCGGTCCGGGGAAGAAAGGCCAGAGGCTCTGCCTCTGGACTCCGCCAAAGGCTCGCCTTTGGAATCCACTTGCTTAGGGATGGGTTTCCAAAGGCCCCTGGCCTTTGGCGGGTCCGGGCAGAGCCCGGCCTTGCTTCTAGCCCTGCGACTGCGCCTTGCGGCTGGCGGCTTCCTCGGCGCTGGCGGCCCCGCCGTGGGCGGCGGACCAGGCGATCGGGTCCTCCAGGAAGCGGTGCACCTCGACCATGGCCTGCGGCGTGAAGTACGGGCGCTCGCGGCAGGCCTCGAGCACGTCCCACCAGGTGCAGAGGTGGTGCAGGGTGATGCCCATGGCCGAGAGCGTCTGCAGGCTGCCGGGGAACACGCCGTAGAAGAACACCACAAAGGCGTGCTCGACGATGGCGCCGGCCTCGCGCAGGGCGTTGGCGAAGGCGACCTTGGAGGCGCCGTCGGTGGTGAGGTCCTCGACCAGCAGGGTCTGCCTGCCGACGGGGACGTCGCCCTCGATCTGGGCGTTCCTGCCGAAGCCCTTGGGCTTCTTGCGGACGTAGGCCATGGGGGCGAGCATGCGATCGGCCATCCAGGCGGCGAACGGGATGCCCGCGGTCTCGCCGCCGGCGACGGCCTCGATGGTCTCGTAGCCCACGTGGCGGTTGATCTTCTCCACGCCGAGCGCGCTGATCGTGGAGCGGGCGCGCGGGAAGTAGATGATGCGGCGGCAGTCGATGTAGACCGGCGAGGCCCAGCCGGAGGTCAGGATGTAGGGCTGCTCGGGGCGGAAGTTGACCGCCTTGATCTCGAGCAGGATGCGGGCCGTGACCAGGGCTGCGTCGCGGTCCCAGTCGGAGTCCATGCCGGCGCGGGGCGCGGCGGGGGCGGGCAGGGCCATGGGCGTGGGCTCCGAGGTCGGGCGACCTGCTTAGCGGCGTGTCCGGTTGGCGTCCATGGCCGGGGGCGGGGCGCGGTCCAGGCCGCTTGCTTGCCCGGCTTGTGCCGCTCGGGTAGGATCCCCACTCTGCGAGGTTGTCGCAGCGAGGGGATTGCCGTGGTTCGTGAGTCCAGCCCGATCGCGCGTCGCTGCGAGCGTGCCGTCGTGACCGCGTACCGCGAGCTGCGTGGCCACGGCAACGCCGACCTTCATGCGTTCCAGGCGTGCACGACGCTGTATCGCATCCACCATCCCGAGGCGTCGCTGAACGAGGCGCGCCGTCTGGTGTCGGAGTGGATTGACCACCACGTCGTGCGCCAGGACGCCGGGCCGACGCCTGGCTGCGAGTGCGACTGAAGCGTCCATTCCAGCCTGAGCACCCCGGGTCGAGGGTGGCCGGCCGAGTTCGAGCGGCACAGCCTGCCAGACCTCGCGATTCCATTGCGGATCCGGGACAAGTCGCGGACCACACGGTGACAGCTCTGGTTCCGATGACCGCCGTCGCGACGCGGGGCGCTAGGGCAGAACCCTGGCACCGCCGCGTCGCCGCACTTCAGCCGCGGGACTCGCGGCTGCTGTAGTCGCGCTGCGGGTGGCCGGTATAGATCTGGCGCGGGCGGCCGATGCGCTGCGCCGGGTCGTCCATCATCTCCTTCCACTGGCTGATCCAGCCGGTGGTGCGGGCGACGGCGAACAGCACGGTGAACATGCTGGTCGGGATGCCCATCGCCTTGAGGATGATGCCGGAGTAGAAATCGACGTTCGGGTAGAGCTTGCGGCTGATGAAGTAGTCGTCCTTCAGCGCGATCTGCTCCATCTCGATCGCGAGGTCGAGCAGCGGGTCGTCCTTGATGCCCAGCTCGGAGAGGACCTCGTGGCAGGTCTGCTGCATGATCTTGGCGCGCGGGTCGTAGTTCTTGTAGACGCGGTGGCCGAAGCCCATCAGGCGGACGCCGCTGTTCTTGTCCTTGACCTTGGTCATGAACTCGTGGGCGCGGTCGGGCGTGCCGATCTCGCCGAGCATCTTCAGCACCGCCTCGTTGGCGCCGCCGTGCGCGGGACCCCACAGGCTCGCGATGCCCGCCGAGATGCAGGCGAACGGGTTGGCGCCGGTCGAGCCGGCCAAGCGCACGGTGGAGGTGGACGCGTTCTGCTCGTGGTCCGCGTGCAGCACGAGGATGCGGTCCATGGCGCGCGCCAGGATCGGGTTGACCTTGTAGGGCTCGGACGGCACCGCATCCATCATGTAGAGGAAGTTCTCGGCGTAGCCGAGGTCGTTGCGCGGGTACATGAACGGCTGGCCGATCGAGTACTTGTAGGCCCAGGCGGCGATCGTCGGGATCTTGGCGATCAGCCGGAAGGCGCAGATCTCGCGGTGCTCGGGGTTCGTGACGTCGAGGCTGTCGTGGTAGAACGCGGACATCGCGCCGACCACGCCGCAGATCACCGCCATCGGGTGCGCGTCGCGGCGGAAGCCGTTGTAGAAGCTGCGGATCTGCTCGTGCAGCATGGTGTGCCGCATGACCTTCTGCTCGAAGGCGGCGAACTGCTCCGTGGTGGGCAGCTCGCCCTCCAGCAGCAGGTAGGCCGTCTCGAGGAAGTTCGACTTCTCGGCGAGCTGCTCGATCGGGTAGCCGCGGTAGAGCAGCACGCCCTCGTCGCCGTCGATGTAGGTGATCCGGCTCTCGCAGGCCGCGGTGCCGCCATAGCCGGGGTCGAAGGTGAAGATGCCGAGGTCGGCGTAGAGCTTGCGGATGTCGGCCACGTCGGGGCCGATGCTGCCCGAGATCAGCGGCAGGGTCGCCGTCCTGTCCGTGCCTTCGAGCCTGAGGGTGACGGAACCATTCGGCGTGCCGGTCATGTGCGTGTCCTGCCTGGGAATGTGCCACAAGGCCGGGGCGGGCGCGTCGCCGTGCTGCCGCTCCGGGCCGTGCCGCATCTAGGGCAGAAGACAAAGCCGTGTGCAACCTTCGCACCCGCACCATCGGCACGGGCAGACGAGGGCGGCGGGCTAGGGGCGGGGCGAGCCCGCCGCCCACAGCCCGCGGCGCTGCGCCTGGGCGGCGTGCTCGGCGACGTCGAGCGCGGGCTGGTCGGGCTCCGCGGTGGCCCAGCCGCTTTCCACCACGGCGCGGTTGATCTCGACGCCGCCGGAGCGGCACAGGCCGAGCGGCCGCCCGCTGGCGTCGCGCCCGTCGAGGCGGCATTCCGTGGGGCCGTGCGACACCAGGCTGGCCAGGATCACGCTGGCGCGTCCGCCGCAGTCGACGGGGGCGCCGGACGCCTGGCTGCAGCCGGTGCCGCGCGCGGGGGCGGCGACGCCGCGGAGGCGGATCACCGTGTCGCACAGACGCAGCGTGTCGCCGTCCACCACGGCGACCTGGGCGGCGTCCGCGGTCAGCGTCGTCGCCGCCGGCAGCGGGCGACGCGCGGCCACGAGGCCGGACACGGCGGGGAGCGCTGCGGCACCGGCGACGGCCAGGCCGGCCGGGAGGGCGATCCACAGCGCGGCGCGGACGAGGCGCGGGCCTGCGGGCTGGGCGGCGCGGCGGAAGATGCGGCGCGGGGAGCTGATGGACATGGCACCTGCCTGCGCTTCGGGACTCGGATCCGACCGACGTGCCTACCTGTGCGTGCGTAGCGCCCCCGGGCGCCACACGCAACCGTGAGTAGGCCGGAGAAAGGAAGGCCAGAGGCTCTGCCTCTGGACTCCGCTCAAGGCGATCGCCTTGAGAATCCTCCCCTTAAGTCAAGGGATCAAAGGGTCCTCGGACCCTTTGCGGGTTCGGGCAGAGCCCGACCTTGCTTCCTTCCCCTCAGCGCCAGAACGGCTCCGCGTGGCGCAGCCGCCTCCAGGCGAGTTCCGCCGCGTCCCCTGCCGGCGCCGCCTCCGCCGCGAGCCAGCCCAGGACGGCGCCGCCCGCGAAACCGCTGCCGGCGGGCCCGAGCCTGGCCAGCAGGGTCGACGCCACGGCGCCGTCGGTCAGCAGGCCGAGCGCCTCCTGCAGGGCGGCGAGGCGGCGCAGGTAGCGGCGTGCGCCGGCGGCCGGGAAGGCAGGGGCGAAGAACTCGGCGGCGTAGCGCAGGCGCTTGCCGGCCTTGCGCAGGTCGTGGCGCTGCTCGTCGGGCAGGTCGCGCAGGCGCTTGCCGGCGTGCAGCATCGCCGACAACGCGTGGTCGAGGCGGCGCGACACGTAGGGCTGCGCGGGGAGGTCGAGGGCGGCCAGGTGCTCGGGCGAGGCGTCGGTGCGCCAGGGGCGAAGCTCGGGGAGCAGGGCCAGCTCCAGGGCGAGGGGGCGCCAGCGGCCGGCGGCGAGGTCGGCGGCGATGGCGCGGTAGCCGAGGGTGCGCTGGCGCAGGGCGGCGTCGCGGAGGCGGGCGAGCCTGGGGTCCTGCGGCATGGCGCGGAGCAGGGCGGCGACAGGGCCGTCGAGGAACACGTCCCAGTCGCGCGCGGCGCCGAGCAGGGCGGCCAGGTCGCGCAGCGAGGCGGACAGGGCGCGCACCTCCGGGCCGTCGGCGGCGCGGCGGAACAGCGACAGGGCGGAGCGCAGGCGGCGGCAGCCGACCCGGGCCTGGTGCACCGGCTCGGGGGAGAAGCCGTCGGCGTCGGGCGGGACGATACGGGCGAGCCAGAAGCGCACCGCCTCGCCGAGGTGGCGGAGCAGCAGGCAGAGCGCGTGCTCGATGCCGGCGCCGGCGGGGACGCGGGGGGTGGCCGGGGAACGGGGCGGCGTGGCCCCGGCGGCGCGGCCCAGGAGCAGGGCCTCGGCGGCCAGGGTGGCGCGGGGCGGCTCGAGGCGGACGCGCGCGGCGACCAGGCGGGCGAGGGCGGCGGCGGCGGCGGGCTCGGCACGGATCGACAGGCGACAGGCGGGGCGCTCGTCGGCGACGGCGCGCAGGGTGCCGTCGAGGAGGGTGACGAGGGCGCCGTCCGGGAGCGACCAGCCCTGCGTCGTGCCGCGGAAGGCCGCGACCG
Source organism: Janthinobacterium lividum (assembly GCA_050955025.1). GTDB lineage: Bacteria > Pseudomonadota > Alphaproteobacteria > Acetobacterales > Acetobacteraceae > CAXSEF01. The sequence goes on along the minus strand of JBPBQX010000282.1, from coordinate 8,033 downwards.
GAACGAGGCCGTCGGGCAGGGCGTGGCCAGGAAAACCGGGCGCCTCGGCCTCGGCGAGGGGCGGCGGCAGGACGGCGGGGCCATGGTGGTCGTGGCGTGCCGGCGTCGCGTGTTCCAGACGCCAGATGGCGGGGGCGTCGCCGTGGCGGGTCTCGCGCAGGGCCAGGCGAGGGGCGAGCGGGTCCAGCGGGCTGTCGTGCCAGACGAGGTGCAGCGGGACGGGGCGGCCGGGCCTGCCGCGGGCGAGCACGGGGATGCGTCGCAGTGCGGCGACGTCGTCGGGGGCGACACACAGGTCGAGGTGCAGCGGCGGTGCGGCAGGCGGCGCGGCGACCGGCGCAACGGGGGCCGGCGCAGCGGGGGCGGCATCGGCAGCCGGGGCCGGGACGCCGGCGTCGCGGCTCATGCCTGGGCGGGGGCTGGCAGGTCCTCGGGACGGACGAAGCGGCGCAGGGTGGCGCCGGCGGGGGCGAGGTCCGGCCAGGCGCAGGGGACCGACAGCACCGCGAGCGAGGCGGTCGGGTAGGCCTCCTCCAGGCGGGCCAGCTCGGCGGGCTCGGAGTCCGGGCCGGACAGGAGCAGGGCGAGGTCGTGCAGGCCGGGGTTGTGGCTGACCAGCAGCACGCAGGCGGCGTCGCGGGCACCGGACTGCAGCGTCGCGAGCAGGTCGGCGGCGCTGGCGAGGTAGAGCGCGTCGAGCGGCTCCACGGCGGGCGCCGGGTCCCAGGGCTCCAGGGCCTCGATGGTCTGCAGGGTGCGGCGCGCGGAGGACACGAGCACCAGGTCAGGGCGCAGGCCGAGCCCGGCGAGGACGTCGCGCACGGACTGCGCGGCGCGGCGGCCGCGCGGGTTCAGCGGCCGCGCGTGGTCGGGCAGCTTGGGATCGTCCCAGGACGACTTGGCGTGTCGCAGGAGCAGGAGCTGGCGCATGGCAGGGACACTGCCACGAAGATCCGGCCTTGTCCCACGCCGCGTCCGGGAAAGAGACGCTTCTTCGGGAAGGGCGCCCGGACGGCCCGGCGGATCCGGGCAGCGCCCGGCCTTGCCGGTCCCGGTCGCGCCGCCACCTTCGCGAAACGTCGGGAGCAGGGCATGGCAGGGCTGGACGGGATCGCGACGCTTCGCCTGGTGCTGGGCGACCAGTGCAGCGCGTCGCTGGCGGCGCTGGCGGACCTCGACCGCGCGCGCGACGTGGTGCTGATGGCCGAGGTGGACGAGGAGTGCTCCTACGTCCGGCACCACAAGAAGAAGATTGTGCTGGTGCTCTCGGCGATGCGGCATTTCGCCCGCGCGCTGGAGGCGCGCGGGGTGCGCGTCGAGTACGTGCGGCTGGACGACCCCAGCAACACGCACAGCCTGCGCGGCGAGGTGCTGCGCGCGGCGGAGCGGCTGCGGCCGGCGCGCGTCGTGGTCACGGAGCCGGGGGAGTGGCGGCTGCTCGACGACATGCGGCGCTGGCACGAGGCGCTGGGTGTCGAGGTCGAGGTCCGCGACGACACGCGGTTCCTGTGCCGGGTGCAGGACTTCGTGGCCTGGGCGCGGGGCAAGCGGACTCTGCGCATGGAGTTCTTCTACCGCGACATGCGGCGCACGCATGGGGTTCTGCTCGACGGCGTGGGGCCGGGCGGCGGCGGCCCGGAGGGCGGGCAGTGGAACTACGACGCCGAGAACCGCAAACGGCTGCCCAAGGGGGTCGAGGCGCCCGCCACGCCGGAGTTCGCGCCGGACGCGATCACGCTGGAGGTCATGGCGCTGGTGGCGGCGCGGTTCGCCGGGCACTTCGGCGAGGTCGAGGGGTTCAGCCTGCCGGTGACGTCGCGCGACGCGCACGCGGCGCTGGCGGACTTCGTGGCGCTGCGTCTGCCGCAGTTCGGCGACTGGCAGGACGCGATGAAGACCGGCGAGCCGGCGCTGTTCCACGCGCTGGTGTCGACGTCGATGAACTGCGGGCTGCTGCTGGCGCGCGAGGTGTGCCAGGCGGCCGAGGACGCCTACCGCGCCGGGCTCGTGCCGCTGAACGCGGCCGAGGGGTTCGTGCGCCAGGTGCTCGGCTGGCGCGAGTTCGTGCGCGGGATCTACTGGCTGCACATGCCGGAGTACGGGCGCAGGAACGCGCTGGGCGCCGTGCGGGCCGTGCCGCAGTTCTTCTGGGACGGCGAGACGCGGATGAACTGCGTGCGCCAGGCGGTGCTCGGCACGCGCGAGCACGCCTACGCCCACCACATCCAGCGGCTGATGATCACGGGCAACTTCTCGCTGCTCGCAGGCCTCGACCCGGCGCAGGTCGACGAGTGGTACCTGATCGTCTACGCTGACGCCTACGAGTGGGTCGAGATGCCCAACGTGCGCGGCATGGCGCTGTTCGCCGACGGCGGCACGATCGGGTCCAAGCCGTACGCCGCCTCGGGCGCCTACATCAACCGCATGAGCGACTACTGCGCCGGGTGCACCTACGACGTCCGCGAAGGCACGGGCGAGTCGGCGTGCCCGTTCAACGCGCTCTACTGGGACTTCATCGCGCGCCACGCCGACGTGTTCGCGGGCAACATCCGCATGGCCATGCCGGTCAAGGCGATGCAGCGCATGGCGCCGGAGAAGCTGGGCGCGCTGCGGGCACGGGCGGGGACGTTCCTGGCGGCGATGGAGGCCGGGGAGAAGGTCTAGGCATCGAGGAAGGAAGGCCTTCTTTTTCTGAAGAAAAAGAAGCAAAAAGACTTTGCACGTTTGGCGGCGGTGCCACACCGTGGGCCATGTTCTTACGGGTGTAGGTTCTTTGGTTCTTCCTTTCAGGGAAGGACACGCGTTCTTTTCTTTTCCTCGGCTCGTGCGCGGCGGGGCGTGCTTTTGGCCTTGCCTTGCCGGCGGGTGCGCCCTACCTCACGGCGCATCGTGACATATGCCGTCAAGGAGATGTTCGCGACGCTTCAGGGCGAGGGCGCGCAGTCCGGCCGGGCGTCCGTGTTCTGCCGCTTCGCCGGGTGCAACCTGTGGTCGGGGCGCGAGGCCGATCGCGCGGCCGCGCAGTGCCGCTTCTGCGACACGGACTTCGTCGGCACCGACGGGCAGGGCGGCGGGCGTTTCGCCGACGCCGAGGCGCTCGCGGACGCGATCGCGTCGCTGTGGCCGGGCGGGCCGGGCGGCTACGTCGTGTTCACGGGCGGCGAGCCTTTGCTGCAGGTCGACGACGCGCTGCTGGACGCGGTCCATGCGCGCGGGCTGATCGCGGCGGTCGAGACCAACGGGACGATCGCGGCGCCGGCGGGCGTGGACTGGGTGTGCGTGAGCCCGAAGGCGGGCACCGAGATGGTGCAGCGCACCGGGGCGGAGCTGAAGCTGGTGTTCCCGCAGCCGGAGCTGATGCCGGAGCGCTTCGAGGGCACGGGATTCGCGCACTACTTCCTGCAGCCGATGGACGGGCCGGACCGGGCGGCGAACACCGCGGCCGCGGTGGCCTACTGCCTGGCGCATCCGCGGTGGCGGCTCAGCGTGCAGATGCACAAGATGATCGGGATCGCCTGATGTTCGAGCTGTCCAAGCAGTTCCGCTTCGAGGCGGCGCACACCCTCGACCGCGCCATCGACGTCGAGCCGAGCCGGCGCATTCACGGGCACTCGTATCGCGCCGAGGTGACGGTGCGCGGCGAGGCCGACCCGGCCAGCGGCATGGTCGTCGACCTCGGGCTGTTCGAGCGGGCGCTAGAGGCGGCGCGCGACGGGCTGGACCACCGCTTCCTGGACCACGTCGCCGACCTGGGGCCGGCGACGATGGAGAACCTCTCGGCGTGGATCTGGCGGGTGGTCGAGCCGGTGTGCGCGGGGCTGGTGCGGGTCGCGGTGCACCGGGACAGCAACGGGGAAAGCTGCACGTACTACGGGCCGCGGCGGGGGTAGGAAGGCCAGGGCTCTGCCCTGGACCCGCCAGGGCGAGCCGCCCTGGACCGGCCTTGCTTAAGGAATGCGTTCCAAGGGCGCAGCCTTTGGCGGAGTCCAGAGGCGGAGCCTCTGGCCTTGCTTACTGGGCCGCGGGCAGGTCGATCCACGACAGGTGCCCGCCCTTGCCGGCGCCGGTGTCGACGAAGATGGCGGTGCCGCCCAGCGCGCCCTGCTTGACGAGCGGCCGCCCGTCGGTGCTGCGGCGGTCGTGTCCGACGTAGGCGGTCATGCCCGGGGGGATGCGGTCCACCCAGCGCAGCACGCGCTCGGGGAAGCCGTCGGCCTGGGTGCGGCCGGTGGTCTGGCCGAACAGGGCGCGCGACAGCAGCGGCGTCACGCCCGCGAGCGGCGGCGGCGGGGCTTCGTGCAGCATGCGCGGGTCGAAGCTGCCGTGGACGAAGAAGCGCGGGCCGTCGGCGATCCAGGCGGGGGCGCGCTCGATCTCGGCGAGGGTGCGGGCGCGCAGGGGCTCGTCGAGCTGGGCGAGGGTGTCCTGCAGAGCGCGGTCCATGCGCACGGAGAAGCCGGCCAGGCTGCGGCCGAGCTTGCGGTCGTGGTTGCCGAGAAGGAACAGGCCGCGGCCCTCGTCGAGCAGGCGGAGGGCGAGGCGCAGCACGGCAGCGCTGTCGGAGCCGCCGTCGGTCAGGTCGCCGAGCTGGACCACGAAGCGGTCGGTGTCGGCGGCGAAGGCGAAGGCGTGGGCGTCGCCGTGGACGTCGCCGACGATGCGCAGCGCCCGGTCGCGCGGGATCACGCGGGGCTTCCGGCCCGGGCCGGCGCGACGGTGCGGCGGAAGGTGTCGAGCGCGCGCCGGCGGGCCTCGCCGAGGTCGACGACGGGGTGGGGGTAGGTCTCGCCCAGGGTCACGCCGGCCTTGGCGAGCACGGCGGGCGGGGCCTCCCAGGGGGCGTGCAGCCAGCGGGTCGGCACGTCCTTCAGCTCGGGCACCCAGCGGCGGACGAAGTCGCCGTCGGGGTCGAAGTTGCCGGCCTGGGTGACGGGGTTGAAGACGCGGAAGTACGGCTGCGCGTCGACGCCGCAGCCGGCGATCCACTGCCAGCTCACGCTGTTGGCGGCGAGGTCGGCGTCGACCAGCGTGTCCCAGAACCACGCCTCGCCGGCGACCCAGTCGACGAGGAGCTGCTTGACCAGGAAGGACGAGGTGATCAGGCGAAGGCGGTTGTGCATCCAGCCCATGTTCCAGAGCTGTCGCATCCCGGCGTCGACGATCGGCACGCCGGTTTGGCCACGCTGCCAGGCGTGCAGCTCGGCGGGCTGGTCGCGCCAGGGAATGGCGGCGAAGGCGGGGCGCAGCGGGGCGTCGGGCAGCTCGGGGCGGTGCCACAGCAGGTAGGCGGAGAACTCGTGCCAGAGCAGCTCGGCGAGGAACACCTCGAGCGCCTTGCCGGAGCCGGCGGCGCGGGCGGCGTGCCAGACCTGATTGGGGGACAGCTCGCCCCAGTGCAGGTGGGGCGAGAGCATCGAGGTCGTGTCGCGGCCGGGGATGTTGCGGTCCTGGTCGTAGCCGGCGACGCCGCGCTTCATGAAGGTGTCGAGGCGGCCGTGGGCGCCGGCCTCGCCGGGGGTCCAGGTCTCGCGCATGCCGCCGGCCCAGTCGGGCCTGCTCGGCAGCAGGCGCCAGGAGGCGAGCGCGTCGGAGGCGGGCGGCGTCGCGCCGGGGATCCGCTCGGGCGCGGGCTGCGGCGGCGCGGGCTCGCCCAGGGCGCGGCAGGCCTTCGCGTAGGGCGTGTAGACGCCGTAGACGGAGCCGGTCTTCGTCTTCACCTGGTCGGGCGCGTACAGCGTCGAGACCTGGTGCAGGTGCAGCGTCGCGCCCTGGGCGGCCAGCGCCTCGGCGGTCTCGGCGTCGCGGGCCCGGGCCCAGGGCTCGTGCATCAGCCCGGCGTGGACCTGGGTGGCGCCGCACTCGCGGGCCAGGGCGGCGATCGTCTCGGTGGCCGGGCCGCGCCGCAGCACGAGGGTGGCGCCGCGGCCGGCGAGATCGGCGGCGAGCGACTCCAGGCTGTGGTGCAGCCACCAGCGCGATGCGCTCGCCGGCGCCCAGCGGCCGCCGGCGGCCTCGTCGAGCACGTAGACGGCGAGCACCGGGCCGCCGTCGGCCAGCGCGGCGGTCAGCGCCGGGTTGTCGGCGAGGCGAAGGTCCTGGCGGAACCAGAGCACGGATGTGCCGGTGGAGCCCTTCTGGGCGGGTCCGGCCTTGGTCGCCATGCGTCTTGGTCCTCCTGCCGGCTCGGTGCGCCGGAAGGCCGCCGATCGCCGGAATGCTGCGGATACCCGGGATGATGTGAATACAATGTGTGGCGCGGCACAGTCCTGGCAAGCCGGACCCGGCGGCCTCAGGCCGTCGCCTGTGCGCCGACATGGCCGAGCGCGAAGCTGAACAGGCGCTCGCGGCCCAGCAGGAACACCTGGCCGCCGTCGGGGAACAACGCCGCGATCTCGGGGTGCGCCACGTCCAGCCCGCCGGTGTAGGCGCCCAGCGCGGGCAGCATCAGCCGGCTCGGCGAGGTCACGAAGCAGGCGCGGCTGATCCAGCCGGCGCGGGTGCGCACACGGGCCTTCGGGTGATGGTGGCCGCAGACCTCGGCCGGCGCGTCGCAGGGCGTGCGCCGCGCCTGGTGGCGGAACGCGAGCGGGCCGTGGCGCCATTCCGCGACGGAGGCGCCGCGCAGGCCGTCGGGCGGCAGCGGGTCGTGGTTGCCGCTCACCCACACGAACTCGGCGCGCGCGGCCATGTGCAGGAGGCGGGCGGCCTCCTCGGGCGGCAGGCGGGCGGCGGCGTGGCGGTCGTGGAAGCTGTCGCCCAGCAGCACCACGCGCGACGGCTGCCAGCGCTCCAGCAGCGCGGCCAGGCGGTCCAGCGTGATCCGCGTATCCCACGGCGGCACCAGGCTGCCCCGGCGCGCGGCGGCGGTGCCCTTCTCCAGGTGCAGGTCGGCGACCACGAGCGTCGCGGCGGCAGGCCAGAACAGGGCGCCGGCGGGGTCGAGCAGGAGGCGCTCGCCGGCGAGGGGGAGGGTGGCGGTCACGGGCGAAGGAAGGCCAGGGCTCTGCCCTGGACCCGCCAGGGCGAGCCGCCCTGGACCGGCCTTACTAAGTAGTGGTTTCCAGAGGCTTGGCCTTTGGCGGAGTCCAGAGGCAGAGCCTCTGGCCTTTCTTGCTTCCTCATGCCGTGGGCTGCCGGCGGGCGCGGCGCAGGTTGGCGCGGTGGACCGGGTGCACGCGCATCTCCTCGGTGGACGGCGCCGCGTCGCCGGTGGCCTCGGCGACGAGCTGCTCGGTCTCGGCGAGCATGGCCTCCTCGTCGGCCTCGGTGCGCACGGTCTCGCGGCCGATGTCGAGCAGCACCGGCACCGCGAGCGGCGAGACGCGCGACAACCGCACGGTGCGGATGCGCCCTGCGACGCGGCCGAGCATGGCAGCGAGGCGGGCGAGGTCGGTGAGGCCCCCGGCGGCGTCGGCGCGGGTGGCGCGCAGCAGCACGTGGTCGGGCTGGTGGCGGCGCAGCACGTCGTAGATCAGGTCGGTGTTGACCGTGACCTGGCGGCGGTTGCGGTTGGCACCGGGCTGGTGGCGCTCGACGAGGCCGGAGACCACGGCGATGTTGCGGAAGGTGCGGCGGAGCATGGAGGACTCGGCCATCCAGGCCTCCAGGTCGTCGCCGAGCATGTCCTGGTCGAACAGGGAGTCGATGTCGCGCGGCTCCTGCCCGGACCAGACGGCGATGACGTAGTCGGTGGCGACGAAGCCGAGGGGCTGGGCGCCGGCGCGCTCCATGCGCTTGGTGAGCAGCAGGCCGAGGGTCTGGTGGGCGTTGCGGCCCTCGAAGCAGTAGGCGACCAGGAACCAGCGGCCGCTGCGGGGGAAGATCTCCACGAGCAGGTCGTCGGGGCCGGGAAGCTCGGAGCGCAGGGCCTGCAGCTCCAGCCACTCGCGGACCTGGTCGGGGTAGAGGTGCCAGCTCGTGGGGTCGTGCAGCATGGCGCGGACGCGCTCGGCCAGGTTGCTGGTCATGGGGTACTTGCTGCCGGCGTAGGTCGGGATCATCGGCTCGCCGGGGCCGCCCTCGGCGCACTCCAC
>JBPBQX010000281.1:0-13463 GCA_050955025.1 Janthinobacterium lividum | reverse complement strand
GTCTCGGTGTCGGACTCCGGGTCCACGCCGGGCTCGGCGCGATAGCCGGCGTACTGGCCGCGCACGACGTTGCGCGGGTCGAGCGGCAGCATGGAGCGGAACACCTTGTTCTTCTCCTCGCTGATCGGCGCGGGCTCCAGCGAGGTGGGCGGCTCCATCGCCATGAAGCCCAGGATCTGGAACAGGTGGGTCACCACCATGTCGCGGAACGCGCCGGTCTGCTCGTAGAAGCCGGTGCGCGTGCCAAGGCCGAGCGTCTCGGGAACGTCGATCTGCACGTGGTCGATGAAGTTGCGGTTCCAGATCGGCTCGAACAGGCCGTTGGCGAAACGGAAGGCCAGGATGTTCTGCGCCGGCTCCTTGCCGAGGAAGTGGTCGATGCGGAAGATCTGGTCCTCGGAGAACACCTCGTGGACGCGGCTGTTGAGCAGCACGGCGCTGGCGAGGTCGGTGCCGAACGGCTTCTCCATGATGACCCGGGAGCGCTCCACCAGGCCGGCCTCGCGCAGCAGGCCGATCGCGGCCAGGGCGGCGCCGGGGGGCACGCTGAGGTAGTGGATGCGCCGGCTCTCGCCCTCGAGCAGCCGCTCGGCCCCCTCCACCGCCTCGCGCAGCCGCGCCGGGCCGGCGGCGATCGGCACGTAGTCGAGCGTGGCCGCGAAGGCGGACCAGTCGGCCTCGGACACGGGGCGCGCGGAGAACTGGTCGAGCGCCGCGCGGGCCAGGGTGCGGAAGGCGTCCGCGTCGATGTCCTCCAGCGAGACGCCGACGATGCGGCAGCCCGGGATGAAGCCGCGGCTGGCCAGGTGGAACAGGCCGGGAAGCAGCTTGCGGCGCGACAGGTCCCCGGTGGCGCCCACGAGCACGACCACCTGCGGATGGCGCGGCCCGACGTCGTGGGGAATCCTGACCATGCGTGCTCCGTGGGGCTGCGGTTGCGAAGCCTAGCAGGAAACTCGCGCCCTGGGTGGTGGCATGCGGCCCGCGACGATGGTTCCGGCACCGGCGCCGGGAAGCAAGGCCGGGCTCTGCCCGGACCCGCCAGGGGCGAGCCGCCCCTGGACCGGCGTTACTTGGTTTCTAGCGGGGGGCCACGTCGTCGTCGGGCGCGCCGAGCCGGGTCTTCGGGAGGCCGGTCCAGGGGCGGCTCGCCCCTGGCGGAGCTCGAGGCAGAGCCTCGACCTTGCCTGCCTGGCCACTCCGGGCGGCCTGTCCGCTTCCGCCGCGCCCGGCGATGCTCTACGCACCAGGGCATGACCGCCAAGCGCCCGACCATCGGCCTGACCCTGGACTCCGAGGCCGCGGGAGGCTGGTCGAAGTACCCCTGGTATGCCGTGCGGGCCAACTACGCCGACGCCATCGCTGAGGCGGGCGGGCTGCCGGTGGCGCTGCCGCACCATGCGGGGCTGGCGGAGGCATACCTCGACACGCTGGACGCGCTGGTGGTGACCGGGGGGGCGTTCGACGTCGACCCCGCGCTGTACGGCGGCGGAGAGATGCACGCGGCCACCAGCCTGAAACGGGCGCGCACGGAGGCGGAGCTGGCGCTGCTGCGCGGGGCGCTGGCGCGCGACATGCCGGTGCTGGGGATCTGCGGCGGCCAGCAGCTTCTGGCCGTGGCGCTGGGCGGCACGCTGGTGCAGCACATCCCGGACGAGGTGCCGGGCGCGCTGGCCCACGAGCAGGCGACGCGCCACGACGAGCCGGCGCATGCGGTGCGGATCGCGCCGGGGACGCTGCTCGCGCGGCTGGTGGGGGCGGAGACGATGCGGGTGAACTCGTCGCACCACCAGGCGGTGCGCGACCCCGGGCCGGGCGCGGTGGTGGATGCCGTGGCGCCGGACGGGGTGGTGGAAGGGATCGAGGACCCGCGGCGCCGGTTCTGCCTGGGCGTGCAGTGGCACCCGGAGTTCCATTCCGACCCGGGGGACGCGCTGATCCTGGCCGGGCTGGTGCGGGCGTGCGGGGCATGAGCGGGCGCGGGCCGGGCCGGGGCAAGACGCCGCCAGGATCCAGGGGAGCGGCGGGCGGGGCCGACAGGACGCCGAAGCCGGCGGCGGCACCGGGCGGCACGCGCGACGGGGCGCCTGCCGCGGGTCGGCGCCCGGGCGGGCACGGCAAGACGGCCGAGGCCGGCGATGCGGCCACGGCGCGCACCGGGCGGGCGTCGCACCCCGCGGCGCGGCCGGCCGTCGAGCAGGCGGCGCCGGAGACAGGTCGCGCGGCGAAGGCGCGTCCGGAAGCGGTGCGGCCCCCCGCGGGCGGTGCGCGCGCCGGCAAGCCCGGCGCGGCACGTCGCGAGGCGGCGATCCCGGCGGCCGAAGCGGACGTTGCGCGACCCGAGGCCCCGCGATCCGAAACCCGGGCACCCGGCGCCGAGGCCCCGAAAGGCCCGGGAGCGCTGCGTCGCTCCCGCCCGGTCCGGCAGACGCGCAGCCACGCCGCCAAGCCGCAGCAGAAGGCGCCCGCGCCGGGCGAGGCGGCCCCGGCCGGGGAGCGCGGCGAGCGCATCGCCAAGTGGCTCGCCCGCGCCGGCGTCGCCAGCCGGCGCGACGCGGAGAAGCTGCTCGCCGAGGGCAAGGTGCGGGTGAACAACGCGGTCATCACCCACCCCGCGACCTTCGTGGACGCGGGCGACCTGGTGCAGGTGGGCGGCGCGCTGGTCGAGGCGCCCGGCCGCGCGCGGCTGTGGCGCTACCACAAGCCGGACGGGCTGGTGACGACGCACCGCGATCCCGAGGGGCGCGACACCGTGTTCGCCGCCCTGCCGCCGGGGATGGGCCGCGTGGTCAGCGTCGGACGGCTCGACCTCAACAGCGAGGGGCTGCTGCTGCTCACCAACGACGGCGGCCTGGCGCGCCGGCTGGAGATGCCGGCCAACGGCTGGCTCCGGCGCTACCGCGTGCGGGTGTATGGCGTGGTGGACGAGGCGGCTCTGGCCGGGCTGGCGGCGGGGATCGAGATCGACGGCGTGCGCTACGGTCCGATCGAGGCGGGGCTCGACAGCCGCAAGGGCAACAACGGCTGGATCACGGTGGGCCTGCGCGAGGGGCGCAACCGCGAGGTCCGGCGGGTGATGGAGCACCTCGGGCTGCGGGTCACGCGGCTGATCCGGGTGGCCTACGGGCCGTTCCAGCTCGGGCTGCTGACGCGCGGCAGCGTCGAGGAGGTCACGGCGAAGGTGCTGCGCGAGCAGATCCCGGACCTGTGAAGGCCGCAAAGAAAGCAAGGCCAGAGGCGCTGCCTCTGGACTCCGCCAAAGGCAGCGCCTTTGGAAACCATCCCGAAGGAAGGGAGCCTGTCGTTGCGCGGGTCCGGGGGCGCTGCCCCCGGCGGGTCCAGGGCGGCGCCCTGGCCTTCCTCTCCTGACCCGCATCATCGCGGGGGCGTTCCGCGGCCGCGCGTTGCGGGTGCCCGCAGGCGTCGGCACCCGCCCCACCGCCGACCGCGTGCGCCAGGCGCTGTTCGACGCGCTGGTGCATGCGCCCTGGGGCGGGCGGCTTGACGGGCTGGCGGTGCTCGATGCCTTCGCGGGCACCGGCGCGCTGGGGCTGGAGGCGCTGTCGCGCGGGGCGGCCCACGCCTCGTTCATCGAGCGCGAGCGGGGCGCGTTGGACGCGCTGCGTGCCAACGTGTCGGCCTGCGGGGCGGACACGCGCGCGACGGTGCTGCCGGGCGACGCGCTGCGGCCGCCGCGGGGGCCGGCCTGCGCGGTGGTGTTCCTCGACCCGCCCTACGGGCAGGACCTGGTGGCCCGCGCGGTGCAGGCGCTGCGCGCGGCGGGATGGGTGGCGGCGGGCGCGCTGGTGGTGGGCGAGGTCGGGCGCGAGGAGCCTACGCCGGCGGTGGGCACCCTGGTCGACGAGCGCACGCACGGGGCGGCGCGGGTCTGCGTGTGGCGGGCGGAAGCATGAGGAAGCAAGGTCGAGGCTCTGCCTCGAGCTCCGCCAAAGGCTCGCCTTTGGAAACACTTACTTAAGGGACGGGTTTCCAAAGGCCTCAGGCCTTTGGCGGGTCCGGGCAGAGCCCGGCCTTGCTCGCTTTCGCCTTCCGTACGGGCGGCTGCAGCATTTTGTCCCCGTAGTGGCACCACGCCACCGCCGGGCAGCGCCAGCACTCCGGCACGCGCGCCTTGCAGGTGTATCGGCCGTGCATGATGAGCCAGTGGTGGGCGGGGCGCAGGATCTCCGCGGGGATGCGGGCCAGGAGGGCGTCCTCCACGGCGCGCACGGTGGCGCCCGGGGCCAGGCCGGTGCGGTTGCCCAGGCGGAAGACGTGGGTGTCCACCGCCATCGTGGCCTCGCCGAACGCCACGTTGAGCACGACGTTGGCGGTCTTGCGGCCCACGCCGGGCAGCGCCTCCAGCGACTCGCGGTCGAAGGGCACCGCCCCGCCGTGGCGCTCGACGAGCCGGGCGGCGAGGCCGGCGAGGTTGCGCGCCTTGGACTGCCACAGCCCGACCTGGCGGATGTGCGCGGCGATGCCCTCGGCGCCGAGGGCGGCCATCGCGGCGGCGTCGGGCGCGGCGGCGAACAGGGCGGGGGTGGCGCGGTTCACCGACGCGTCGGTGGCCTGCGCGGACAACACCACGGCGACCAGCAGGGTGAACGGGTCGGAGTGGGCCAGCTCTGTCTGCATGTCGCCCTCCGGAACGGCGATCGCGGCCAGGAACGCACGGACCTCGTCGGGCGACATTGGGGCGACGGGGTTCTGGGACGACGTGTCGGGCATCACGGCAGTGTCGGGCGGGCGCGGGCGGGCGGCAAGCCGTGGCAGCACGAACTCCGGACGTGCGACCCCTCCCCTACCGACGCGCCTAGTAGGGCGGCTGCCAGCCATAGGGTGGGGGCACGGCATAGGCGTACGGCCAGGCTCGCCTGTCCCACGCGGCGCCACGCCCGTCGTAGGGCGGCTCGGCCGTCGGGGCGGCGACCACGGCGAAGGTCCGCGAAGGCGCCGGCCAGGGATCCGCGGGCACGGCGGCGGGGCGCGGTGCGGCCGGCACGGCAAGGTCGTGCGGCGGCTCGGACATGACGGGCACGGCGGCGCTCCGGGGCCGTGGCTGCGTCAGCCAACGCGGCAGCTCGAAGCGGGCCGGAATCGCGGCACGGACAAGATGCGGCGCGGGGAAGGATGCAGGCAGCACGACGGGCAACGGGCGCTGCGGCACAGGCGGAGGCAGGGGCAGCGCGGCGGCGACCAGGCGTGGAGGGCGCGGCGCGGGCCTTGGCGGGACAGGCACGGGAGGGGCGACAAGGGGGTCCCGCAGGCCCGGCTCCGTTGCGCCGTCGGGTGGCGGGGCGGGCGGGACGGAGGCCGGGGCCTGGAGCCAGGCGTGCAGCTGCCCGGGCTCGACGAACTGCGCGGGCGCGATCGGGCGCAGGGCGAGGGTGCGGTCGGCCAGGTCCTGCAGGCGCCCGGGGTCGTTCAGCTCGGCCCACTCCGTCCGCAGCAGCGAGGTGCGGGCCTGGGCCTGTCGCGCGGCCTGCTCGACGCGGGCGATCTCGCGGCTCTCGGCCCCGCCGCCGGATTTCTGCCAGTACAGCAGGGCGGCGCCGGATGCCGCGGCGCCGCAGAACGCCGCGACCTGGCAGATTCTCGCGAGGCCGGGAGGCTGCGGGCCGGCAGGCACCGGGCGTGGAGGTGCCAGCCGCTGGAGGGGAGCGTCGACAGGCCGGGGCGGTGGCCGGGCCCCGGTGCGGCTTGGCGCGAACTCCTGGCGCGGCGTGGGCGGGCGGGCGCGCAGGGCCGCGGCAGCCATGCGGTGCCCCATCCCGGCGACGAAGACAGGGCCAGCGGCACGGGGCGAGCCCGGGGGCGTGCAGGCCTCGCCGTTGTCGGTGGTGCTGGGGCGCATCGCTGTCCCGTCCGAGGTGTCCGCACGCGGGCGACAAGGCGGCGGGCGGTGTTGCGTCCCGGGAGTAGAGGACGCGCCGGGAGCCGCGGCAAGCACGCTTCCCGTGGACAGGCCGAATCACGGACCGCGGGGCGGAACCGATCCGTCGCATCCGGTGGCCGGCGTCAGCACGCGTCCAACCCAGGCGTCGAACAGCATGTGCGGCAGGGTCAGCGCGGCGAGGCCCTGCAGGGTCAGCTCGAGCAGGCGGTCGGGCACGTCTCCGGCATAGGCAGGCCAGAGTGCGGCACCGAGCAGCAGGGTCAGCGCGCTGACCGGCACGGCGCGGCGCAGGGCGTCGGCACGGCTGGCGACCCGCGGGGCGCGGCGCGGGTCCGCCACCAGGGCGGCGACGTGACGGGGCGCGTGGATGCCCACGAAGTAGAGGGCAAAGGCGGTGATCGGCGGCAGGGCGGCGAAAAGCGCGAGCATCAGGGCCGGTTCGGCCAGCATCGTGGCAGGGGCCATGCCGGACACGGAAAGGACGCGGCGGAACCAGGCGACGGCGGGCAGCAGCCACAGCAGGGCGGCCGCGGTCATCCAGTGCGGGGGCGCGGCGAGGGCCACGCCGGCGACCGTGCCGAACAGGTGCGCGGTCGCAGCGGGGTGCAGCAGCACCGCGGGCGCGATCGGGGCGCCGCCGCGGAACGCCCGGTCGAGCGCGTCCCCGCCAGGCGCGTCCTCGGCGCCGAAATGCATCACGGACAGGAGCAGGAAGCCGGCGAGCGTCGCCAGGGGCGCGGCGCTCCAGCACAGCAGCACCAGGGCGGATAGCGCGAGATAGGGCAGCGAGAACGCCGTGAACCACAGCCGGCCGAAGCGCGGGCGCAGCAGGGTGCGGGCGATCTCGCCGTCGAGCGCGCCGTGCGGCACGCCGAGCAGGACGATCGCGACAAGGGCCGCGACCTGGCGCGGGCCGGGGGCAAGCAGCGCGGTGGCGGCGAGCGGAAGGATCGCGAGCAGTTCGGGGGGCAGGGCCGCGCAGGGCACACGCGCTGCCCGGAAAGGCGGAACGGTCAGGCGGGAGGCGGGTGCTGGCATCGGGGCCAAGTCGCCGAGGCGCCAAGGGAGTGTGGGCAGGGATCGCGTGGCCATGGCGTGCGCGTCCCTGCCCAGCGGTTCAGGCGGTCACGGGCGCCACGCCGGTCGGCGGCAGCGTATCTGTGCCGGCCGTGGCAGCCGCGGTGCGGCCGGACAGGTCGCGGTCCACGATCCGCTCGAAGCCGCGGACCGTGTAGAGGCCGTAGACGACCTTGGACACGAAATCGACGATCGCGATCAGTGCGACCGACAGAGTTTCGTTGAACAGGCCCAGGCCGTCGGTGCCGAGGAACAGGATGACCGGGTAGATCAGCCACAGCACCGACAGGATGGAGGCGTTGGCGCGGTAGCTGGCCTGCACGTCGGCCCGCTCGAGCGCCACCTGCTGGCGCAGCGGCACCCACATCACCCAGTACACCGCCGCGAAGGCACCGCACGAGACCAGGAACCAGGTCCACTTGATCCAGTAGGCGATGGACAGGCCGAAGAACAGCGCCGTGAGCACCATCAGCAGGTCGGCCAGCAGCAGGCCGGCAACCAGCCCGAGGTTGCGCGGCCGCGAGTGGACGGCGAGCAACGCCAGCGGCAGCAGCAGCAGCGGCGTGGTGAACGTCCAGTCGATGTAGCGCGCGAAGTAGAAGGTGCGCGTCAGCACCAGGTCGGTGCCCTGCGCCGGGTCGCCGAGCAGGGCGGTGGCGATGGGCACGGCGCCCTGGCCGGCGGCCATGGCGAGGTAGGACACGGCGGCGATGATCGGCACGATGCCGTGGTAGATCGTGTGCGACTCCTCGGCCGCGGTGCGCCGCTTGCCGAGGAACAGGATCGCGGCCGCGCCGAGCGCCATCCCGATGGTGTCAAGCCAGAGCCAGAACTGCGGTGTCATCGATGTTCCCGACATGAATTTCCCCGCCAAGCGCGGCCCGCATCGCGGAGTTGCCCGGGCGCGTGATCGCTCCCCGGCCGGTGTGGCGTGCGGGCGACACCCGGCTTGGCATCGGCCCTGGCAGACAGGGCCGCACGGGCCTAGATCGGAGGGATGTCCACTCCCCCCCGCGTCGCCCTGTTCGTCACCTGCCTGGTCGATCTGCACCGCCCCACCGTGGGCTTCGCGTCGATCGCGCTGCTGGAACGCGCGGGGTGCCTGGTGGAGGTGCCGCGCGCGCAGACCTGCTGCGGGCAGCCCGCCTACAACACCGGCGACCGGGCCACGGCGCGCGACCTGGCGCGGGGCATCCTCGACGCGTTCGGCGGCTACGACTACGTGGTGGTGCCGTCCGGCTCCTGCGGCGGGATGATCCGCTCCCACCTGCCGGGCCTGTTCGCCGACGACCCGAACCTGCGCGTGCGCGCGGAGGCACTCGGGGCGAAGACCTGGGAGCTGGTCTCGTTCCTCACCGACGTGATGGGCGTGCGCGACGTGGCGGCGCCGCGCTTCGAGGGCGTGGCGGCCTACCACGACAGCTGCTCGGGCCTGCGCGAGCTGGGCATCAAGGCGCAGCCGCGCGCGCTGCTCGACGGCGTGGACGGGCTGTCGATGGTGGAGTTGCCGGGCGCCGAGGTGTGCTGCGGGTTCGGGGGCACGTTCTGCGTCAAGTACCCGGAGATCTCGACGCGCATGGTCGGCGACAAGGCGGCCGAGGTGGCGGCGAGCGGCGCGGACACGCTGCTGGCCGGGGACATGGGCTGCCTGCTCAACATCGCGGGGCGGCTGTCGCGCGAGGGGAGCGACGTGCGGGTGCGGCACGTGGCGGAGGTGCTGGCGGGGATGACGGACGGGGCGGCGATCGGGCAGGCGAGGAAGTAGCAAGGCCGGGCTCTGCCCGGACCCGCCAAAGGCCTGGAGGCCTTTGGAAACCCGTTCCTTAAGCAAGGGATTCCAAAGGCGAGCCTCTGGCGGAGCTCGAGGCAGGGCCTCGACCTTGCCTGCTTAGTGGTGCGCGGCGATCCGGTAGATCGCGCCCGGCCCCTTGAGCAAGGCGTAGAGCTCGCCGCCCGCGTCCTCGCCGAGTCGCAGGTCGGAGCGGTCCCCTTCCCCGATCGGCGACGTGCTCAGCGAGTCGTAGCTGACGCCTCGGTAGCTGAGCGCGACCGAGGAGACCTGCCGTGCCCGGACCGGCAGCGTGGCGGTCGGGATCGCGAACAGGCGCCCCTGCACGAAGTCGGCGAACACGTAGGCGCCGCGCAGCGACGTCAGCCGCGAGCCTGCATAGGCGAAGCCGCTGCCGACACCGGCCGCAACGGTGCCGCCATCGCGTGCCGCGTCGCTGTGGTCGTACTCGGCGACCGGATCGGTGAAACCGGCGGCGACGTCGCTGCCGGAGAGCGGGTAGACGCCGTAGTCGTTCTTGCCGTCGGCGCTGCCGACGGCCGCTCCGGTGGCGAAGGTGCCCTCGCGCTGCTGCCAGCCGAAGTTGGCGCCGCGCGTGCCGAGATTGACCTCCTCGACCTGGTTCTGGCCGATGTCGTCGATGAACATGCGGTCCAGGCGGCCGGTCTCGAAGCTGAACTGCTGCGGGTTGCGCAGGCCGTACGCCCAGACCAGCGGCGCCGCGCCCCCGAGGCTGCGGAACGGGTTGTCCGCGGGCACCGTGTACTTGGCGCCGTCAGGGCCTGCGAGCGGGTCGATGCGCAGGATCTTGCCGAGCGGGCTGGCGAGGTTCTGGCCGTTGCCGCGCGGGTCGTTGCCGGCGCCGCCGTCGCCGAAGCCGATGTAGAGGTTGCCGTAGTCGCGGAAGCCGGGTTTCGCGTTCTGGTCGAAGCGGATCACGCCGCCGTTGTGGTTGGACGCGTACTTGCCGACGCGCAGCACCTCGCGCGAGGTGCCGCTGAAGGTCGCGGCCATCGGGTTCGTGGCGGTCCACTCGCGGATCACCTGGTGGTGGTCGGCGTCGTCGTCGGCGAGGAAGTCGGGCGTGCCGCTCGTGCGGTCGGCGCTGAAGGCGGTGTAGAACTTCCCGTAGCCCGGCAGCGAGGGCGAGCCCGCGAAGTTCGGGTGGAACGCCAGGCCGACGAGGCCTTCCTCGCTGGTGGGCGAGATGAGCGAGATCGGCTGCGCGCGCAGGTCGAGGTAGGGCGTGACCCTGGAGCCGTCGGCGCTCACGCGGAAGATGACGCCCGCCTCGTCGGTGACGAACAGGCCGCCCATCCAGCCGGGGGCAGGGCACAGGAACTGCGGCCGGGCCGCGGAGCCGTCGGCATGGCGCGGCAGGGTGGCGAAGTCCTGGAGGTCCAGCGTGATGCCGGACGGCACCGGCGCGGGAAGCACGGCCCCGCTCAGCTCCGCGGGTGGAGCGGCAAGGGCCGGGGTGGGGCCGGCCGCGACGACGAGCGCCAGCGCGCGCGCGGCGAGGGCCAGTCCGGGGCGGCAGGGAGTGCTGCGGTGGGTCATGGTCCGGTTCTCCTGGGTCATCCCGCGCGATCCTGACCGGCGGCGAGGATACAACCCTCGCAGCACAGACGCGGGACGCCGGGTCCACAGCCTGGAGTTGAGCGGACTTTCAGGGAAACCGCAACGGTTGCAGGCAGGAATGGTGGTCGGAACGACCCTCGCCTGGCCAGTTGCGGGAGTGACCTAGCGAGAAGGCCGGGCTCTGCCCGGACCCGCCAAAGGCCAGGGGCCTTTGGAAACCCACCACTCAGGAGGGCGATCCAAGGGCCCGGCCCTTGGCGGAGCTCGAGGCGGAGCCTCGACCTTGCTTCCTGCCGCAGCCTCTCAGCGCGTGAGGTAGTCGATCATCGTGATACCGAACAGGATAGCGAGCCAGAAGAAGCCGAGGATGGAGAACAGCCGGACCAGCGGCGGAGCGTGGGTCAGCTCCATCGAGAAGGTCAGCACGATGATGACCATGACCGCGGCGATGCCCAGCTCGACGTAGCCGCAGGCGGCGAACGGCGTGGTCATCGCCAGCAGGACCTCGACGGCCAGCAGGCAGAGGAGGACGCCGGTGGTGATCACCGGGCCGCGCATGACCTCGCGGACCTTGGGGTCGACGTTGGCGAGGGAGAACGAGGCCATCAGCGGTTCACCAGGTAGAGGCTCGGGTAGACGATCAGCCAGACCAGGTCGATGAAGTGCCAGTACAGGCCGGTGATCTCGATGCGGTTCTGGTGGCGGGCGAGGTAGTTCGGGCGGCTCGCGAGCCAGGCCATCACCCAGACGATGCCAATGCCGATGGTCAGATGGCCGAAGTGCAGGATCGTCGTCACCCAGTACAGGTTGACGAACAGCTGCGACGCGCCGTCCGAGGCCAGCTCATAGGGCCGCTTGAGGAAGGGCGTCATGTGCTCGACGTAGTCGACGTAGTACTCGTAGCTCTTGAGCAGCAGGAAGCCGAGGCCGAGCGCCCCGGTCACGAACAGGCAGCGCGAGACGTCGCGGGCACGGCCGAGCTTGGACATCTCGATGGCGCCGGTCATCACCAGCGACGAGGTGATGAGGATCACGGTGTTGACGCCGCCGATCCACAACTTGAGGTGCTGCGCGGCGGCCTCGACCGAGTGGGGGTGCAGCGTGCGCAACACCAGCGCGGTGACCAGCAGTCCGGAGAACAGCAGCAGCTCCGTGATCAGCCACGCCCACATGCCCAGCTCGGACGAGAGGCGCTGCTGGGCGCCGGACGTGAACTGCTCGTGCAGCTCGATGCCCACGGCGGGGTTGCCGGCGTATGCCAAGCCGCCGTCCTGGTGCTCGGACTTAGCCACGCTCGTTGACCTTGTTCGGGTAGTCGTAGGCCTCGAAGTCGACGACCGGCGGGGTGAGGAAGTTGTGCTTGGGCGGGGGCGAGGAGGTGGTCCACTCCAGGCCCTTGGCACCCCAGGGATTGTCGGGCGCACGCTTGCCGAACCACAGCGACCAAGTGAGATAGACCATCGGGAAGATGTAGCCGATGGCAAGGATGGTGGAGCCGGCGGAGCTCATGATGTTGAGCAGCTGGAACTCCGGCGAGTACTGGTGGTAGCGGCGCGGCATGCCGAGGTAGCCCAGCAGGAACTGCGGGAAGAAGGTCGTGTTGAAGCCGATAAAGATCAGGAACGCGCCGACGCGGCCCCAGGCCTCGGGATACATGCGGCCGGTGAACTTCGGCCACCAGTAGTGCAGGCCGCCGAGGAAGGCGAGCACGGTGCCGCCGACCATGATGTAGTGGAAGTGCGCGACCACGAAGTAGGTGTCGTGCAGGTGCTCGTCGATGGCGAGGCTCGCGAGGAACAGGCCGGTGAGGCCGCCGATCACGAACAGGCCGATGTAGCCCATCGCGTAGAGCATCGGCGTGTCGAGGCGCAGGTCGCCTTTGTGGATCGTCGCCGTCCAGTTGTAGACCTTGACCGCGGACGGCACGGCGACGGCGAAGCTGAGCAGCGAGAACACCACGGCGGCGACCTCGCTCTCGCCGTTGACGAACATGTGGTGGCCCCAGACGAAGAAGGTGATCGAGGCCAGGCCGATGGTCGCGTAGGCGATGAACTTGTAGCCGAAGATCTTCTTCTGGCTGAACGCGGTGACCAGCTCGTTCATCACGCCCATGCCGGGCAGCACCATGATGTAGACGGCGGGGTGCGAGTAGAACCAGAACAGGTGCTCGAACAGCACCGGGTCGCCGCCGAGAGCCGGGTCGAACACGCCGATGTGGAAGGCGCGCTCCATCACCAGCAGGATCAGCGCGATGGTGATGACCGGCGTCGCGAGCAGGAAGATCAGGCTGGTCGCGTAGATCGCCCACACGAACAGCGGCATGCGGAACCAGGTCATGCCGGGCGCGCGCATGGTGTGCACGGTGACCACGAAGTTCAGCCCGGACAGGATCGAGGAGAAGCCCACGATGATGACGCCGATCAGGGCGGGCACGACGTAGGTGTTGGAGAAGGTCGTGGAGAAAGGCGCGTAGAACGTCCAGCCCGTGTCGATGCCGCCGATCACCAGCACGAACAGGGTGAACATCGCGCCCAGCATGAACACCCACCACGACAGCAGGTTGATCTTGGGGAAGGCGAGGTCCTTGGCGCCGATCATCAGCGGCAGCAAGAAGTTGCCGAAGGTGTTGGGGATCGAGGGGATCAGGAAGAACCACACCATGATGACCCCGTGCAGGGTGAACATCTTGTTGTAGGTGTCGTTGGTGAAGATCTGGCCGTTGGGCACCACGAGCGAGAGCCGCACCGCACCGGCCGCCAGCGCCCCCAGGATGAAGAACACCGTGATCGAGGCGAGGTAGAGCAGGCCGATGCGCTTGTGGTCGACGGTGAACAGCCACGAGCGGATGGTGTGCTCGTCGTGCAGGTAGTCGCGCGGGCGGTGCAGGGTCGGGCGCGCGGTGCTGGCATCGCGCAGGGCAATGTCGGACGGGCTCATCGCGTCTGGTTCCCGGGGCTGGCGTCGGCCTGCTGGCCGCCCGAGGTCGGGCTCCCGGGCTGGCCGAAGGATTTCACGTAGGCGACGATCTTGAGCAGGTCGTCCTCGGGGATGATGCCGTTGAAGCTGGGCATCACCTGCTTGTAGCCCGCGATCTTGTTGTGGTCGGGGTTGAGGATC
>JBPBQX010000280.1:0-14536 GCA_050955025.1 Janthinobacterium lividum | reverse complement strand
CCGCGCGTTGCAATGGCACCCTGAAGTGAATGCAATCCGCTGCCGTGCCCGCCCGCCGGGCGGCGCGGCCGGGCACGCACGGGCCGGGCGCACGCCCGCGAAGAGTCCGGCGTGGACACCAGGGAGACACGCCGATGCGCCTCACGCGCCCCACCGCCAGCGGGAACGTCCTGATCCTGCTGTGCGTGATGTACTTCATCACCTACGTCGACCGCGTCAACGTCAGCACCGCGGCCATCGCCTTCAAGGACGAGCTGGGCCTGAGCAACACCCAGATCGGCCTGGTGTTCTCCGCGTTCGGCTACCCCTACCTCGTGTTCCAGGTGCTCGGCGGCTGGTTCGGCGACCGCTTCGGCGCGCGCTGGGTGCTCACCGGCTGCGGCGTGGTCTGGGCGCTGGCCACCATCGCCACCGGCATGGTCGGCGGGCTCGCGACGCTGCTGCTCGCCCGCGTCCTGCTGGGCCTCGGCGAGGGCGCGACCTTCCCCACCGCGACGCGCGCCATGGCCGGCTGGATGCCCGGCGGCAAGTCGGGCTTCGCGCAGGGCATCACCCACGCCTCCGCCCGCCTCGGCAACGCGGTGACGCCGCCGCTGATCGTGGCGCTCATCGCGCTGGTCACCTGGCGCGGCTCGTTCGTGGTGATCGGCGTGATCAGCCTGGCCTGGGCGCTGGTGTGGGCGTTCTACTTCCGCGACGACCCGCGCACCCACGCCGGCGTCACCCCCGCCGAGGCCGCCGCCATGCCCGCCTTCCGCGCCGTGGGCCGCGGCAGCCGCGCCATCCCCTGGGGCCCGCTGGTGCGCCGCATGGCGCCGGTGATCTTCGTCTACTTCTGCTACGGCTGGACGCTGTGGACCTTCCTGAGCTGGGTGCCGCAGTTCATGAAGCACGCCTACAACCTCGACCTGAAGAACTCCGCGCTGTTCTCCTCGCTGGTCTACGTCGGCGGCGTCGTCGGCGACGCGCTCGGCGGCATCGTCTCCGACGCCGTGCTGCGCCGCACCGGCAGCCTCATCAAGGCGCGCCGCAACCTCGTGATCCTCGGCATGGCCGGCTCCATGCTGTCCTCGATCCCGATCCTGTTCGTCCACGATCCCGTGCAGGCCGCGCTCTCGCTGGGGGCCGCGTTCTTCTTCGCCGAGCTGACCATCGGGCCGATGTGGGCGATCCCGCTCGACGTGGCGCCGGCGTTCTCCGGCACGGCGTCGGGGCTGATGAACTCGGGCTCGGCGCTGGCCGCGATCCTCTCGCCGCTGGTGTTCGGCGTGGTGATCGACCAGACCGGCAACTGGACGCTGCCGTTCGTGGGCACCATCGGGCTGATGCTCGCGGGCACGGTCGTCGCGTTCAGCATGCGCCCGGACCTGCGGTTCGAGGCGCCGATTGCCGCGGGGGCGAAGGTCACGGCATAGGAAGCAAGGTCGAGGCTCTGCCTCGAGCTCCGCCAAAGGCTGCGCCCTTGGAACGCGTCCCTAAGTAAAGCCAGTCCAGGGCGGCTCGCCCTGGCGGGTCCAGGGCAGAGCCCTGGCCTTCCTCCTGCAAGGCCGCACCGCATTGGGACACTCCTCCCCCCTCGGCGACCCCCGCCTCGCCGCCCGCCTGCGTCGCGAGCTGCGCGGCGAGGTGCTGTTCGGCGCCGGCGACCGCGGCCGCTACGCCACCGACGCCTCGATCTACCAGGTCGAGCCGGTGGGCGTGGTCGCGCCGCGCGACGCGGACGACATGGCCGCCGCGCTGTCGATCGCGCGCGAGCACGGGGTGCCGGTGCTGGCGCGGGGCGGCGGCACAAGCCAGTGCGGGCAGACGGTGAACCGGGCGCTGGTGCTGGACTGCTCGAAGCACATGCGGCGCGTGATGCACCTCGACGCGGACGCGCGGCGCGTCACGGTGGAGCCGGGGATCGTGCTCTCCCACCTCAACGACGCGCTGAGGCCGCACGGGCTGTTCTTCCCGGTGGACCCGTCGACGCAGGCGCGCTGCACGATCGGGGGGATGGCGGGCAACAACTCGTGCGGGTCGAAGTCCATCCGCTACGGGCTGATGGCGGACAACGTCGCGGGCATCGACGCGATCCTCGCGGACGGGTCGCGGCACCGCTTCGGGGAGGCGGGCGCGGGCGGGCCGGCGCCGCGCGGGCGCGAGGCGGGCGGCGCGGACATGCGCGGCACCCTGCACCCGGACAGTGCTGTGGCAGGCAGCCTTGTGGGGCCGGCGCTGCACGACGGCGGTGAGGGCACGTTCCGCGACGCCGCGGCGCACGACCCGGCGCTGGCGGCGCTGGTAGCGCGGCTGCGCGCGATCGGGCGGGCGGAGGCGGCCGAGATCGCGGCGCGGTTCCCGGTGCAGCTCCGGCGCGTCGGCGGCTACAACCTCGAGCTGCTCACCCCGGCGGCCGAGGCGGAGCGGCGCGACAACCTCGCGCGGCTGCTCGTGGGCTCGGAGGGCACGCTGGCGCTGTCGGCGGCGCTGGACCTGCAGCTCGCGCCGGTCAAGCCGCGCAAGGTGCTGGGCATCTGCCAGTTCCCGACGTTCCGCGCGGCGATGGAGGCCTCGCGCCACCTGGTGCGGCTCGACCCGGAGGCCGTCGAGCTGGTGGACCGCACCATGATCGACCTCGGGCGGCAGATCGCGATCTACCGCGCCACCATCGACGCCATCGTGCAGGGCGAGCCGGACAGCCTGCTGATCGTGGAGTTCCACGGCCACGACGACGCGGCCCTGCTGCGACAGCTCGGGCTGCTCGACGAGGCGATGGCGGACATGGGGTTCCCCGGCGCCGTGGTGCGCGTCACCGACCCCGCGTTCCAGGCGCGCGTCGCGGAGGTGCGCGAGGCGGGGCTCAACATCATGATGTCGATGAAGGGGGACGGGAAGCCGGTCTCGTTCATCGAGGACTGCGCGGTGGGGCTCGACGACCTCGCCGACTACACCTCGCGGCTCGACGAGGTGTTCGCGCGGCACGGCACGAAGGGGACGTGGTACGCGCACGCCTCGGTCGGCTGCCTGCACGTGCGCCCCGTGCTCAACATGAAGGACCCCGGCGACGTCGCCACCATGCGCGCCGTCGCGGAGGAGTGCTTCGCGCTTGTCCGCGAGTACAAGGGCTCGCACAGCGGCGAGCACGGCGACGGCATCGTGCGCTCGGAGTTCCACGAGCCGATGTTCGGCGCGCGGATCGTGCGCGCCTTCGAGGCGGTCAAGGACGCCTTCGACCCGGACGGCGTGCTCAACCCGAACCGCGTCGTGCGGCCGCCGCGCATGGACGACCGCACCCTGTTCCGCTACGGCCCGGAGTATGCCGCGGATCCCGCGATCGTTCCGGAACTGGACTGGTCCGCGTGGCCGGGGCCGCAGAAGGGCCTGCTCGGCGCGGTCGAGATGTGCAACAACAACGGCACCTGCCGCAAGTTCAGCGTCGGCGTGATGTGCCCGAGCTACCGCGTCACCCGCGACGAGATCGACCTCACCCGCGGCCGCGCCAACACGCTGCGGCTCGCCTTGACCGGCCAGCTCGGCGCGCAGGGCCTCGCGTCCGACGAGGTCGCGGCGGCGATGAAGCTGTGCGTGTCGTGCAAGGCGTGCCGGCGCGAGTGCCCCACCGGCGTCGACATGGCCAAGATGAAGATCGAGCACCTCGCCGCGCGTGCCGCCACGCACGGGCTGTCGCTGCGCGAGCGGCTGGTCGCGGAGATGCCGCGCTACGCGCCCTGGGCCGCGCGCCTCGCGCCGCTCGCCAACCTGCGCAACCGCGTGCCCGCGCTGCGGCGCCTCGGCGAGCGCGTCGCCGGCCTCTCCGCCGCGCGCCCGCTGCCCGAGTGGACCCGCCGCCCGTTCCGCGACGCGGAGGCCGACGCGGCGCCGGCCCCGTGCGGCGACGTGCTGCTCCTCGCCGACAC
The DNA here is from genome assembly GCA_050955025.1 of Janthinobacterium lividum. Classification (GTDB taxonomy): domain Bacteria; phylum Pseudomonadota; class Alphaproteobacteria; order Acetobacterales; family Acetobacteraceae; genus CAXSEF01. Next base: position 10,637 of record JBPBQX010000280.1, on the reverse strand, counting down.
CTTCAACCGCTACTTCGAGCCCGAGAACCTGCGCGCCGCCGTGCGCGTCCTGCGCGCCGCGGGCTTCCGCGCCGTCACCCCGGCCGCCGGCGCCCGCCCGCTGTGCTGCGGCCGCACGTACCTCTCCGCCGGCCAGGTCGGCCGTGCCCGCGCCGAGGCCGCGCGCACGCTCGCCGCGCTGACGACCGGCACCGCGCTCGGCCGCGACGGCGCCGCCGTGCCCCTCGCCAGCCTGCCCGTCGTCGGCTTGGAGCCGTCCTGCCTGCTCACCCTGCGCGACGAGTTCGCCGCCATGCTCCCCGGCGAGGCCACCGCCGCGCTGGCCCCGCGCGCACTCCTGCTCGGCGAGTTCCTGGCCCGCGAGAAGCCCGACCTCGCCTGGCGCCTCGACGCAACCGCCCACGTCCACGGCCACTGCCACCAGAAGTCGTTCGGCGCCTTCCCCGACACCCTCGCCGCCCTGAACCGCGTGCCCGGCCTCGACGCCCGCCCGATCGAGTCCTCGTGCTGCGGCATGGCCGGCGCCTTCGGATACCAGGCCGAGACGCAGGACGCCTCGCGCGCCATGGCCGAGGCCGGCCTGCTCCCCGCCGTGCGCGCCGCAGGGCCGGACGATCTCATCGTCGCCGACGGGACCTCCTGCCGGCACCAGATCGCGGACCTGTCGGGGCGCGTGGCGCTGCACTCGGTTCGCGTGCTCGACATGGCGCTCAGGCAAGGAAAGCCAGAGGCTCTGCCTCTGGACTCCGCTCAAGGCTCGCCTTGAGAATCCCTCACGAAGGCAGGACCATGTTCCAACTCCTCCGCGCGGCGGCGCTGCTCCTGCCGCTGCTGCTCGGCGCCTGCGCCGGCCTCGCGCGCGACGACCAGGGGCGCCTGCAGCCCCAGACCGTGCGCGGGCCGTGCACCGCCAAGAAGTTCTTCCTCCTCGGCTTCATCTCCGTGGACGCCAGCCTCGCGGTCGAGAACGCCGGCGGCGCCTGCACCCTCACCATCCTCAACCCCGCGCTCCAGGTCGTGCTCAACGCCGCCCTCGTCACCACGCCGCCCGCCCACGGCATCGCCACCGCGGCGCTGATCACCCTCGGCCGCCAGGCGGCGGTCTCCTACACGCCGCAGCCCGGCTACACCGGCCCCGACAGCTTCAGCGTTACCCTCGAGCCCGACGCGATCGGCATCACCTTCGCCGTCACCGTGCAGCCCGCCGGCACCCTGCACATCCCCCCGGACCCCGCGCCCAGGAACCCCGCATGATCCAGCCCCCCGCCACCGTCGGCATGCACGTCCGCGACGTCGACACCCCCGCCCTCGTCATCGAGCTGGACGCGTTCGAGGCCAACATCGCCCGCATGCGCGACCGCATGGCCGACACCGGCGTGACCTTCCGCCCCCACTCCAAGACCCACAAGAGCACCGCCATCGCCGGCCTCCAGCTCGAGGCCGGCGCCGTCGGCGTGTGCTGCCAGAAGGTCTCGGAGGCCGAGATCATGGTCGCCGGCGGCGTGCGCGACGTCTTCGTCACCAACGAGATCGTGGGCGCCCCCAAGGTCGCGCGCCTCGCCGCCCTCGCGCGCCACGCGAAGGTCTCGGTGTGCGTGGACGCGCTGCCCAACGTCGCCGAGCTGGCCGACGCCGCGCAGCGCTGCGGCACCACGCTGCACGTCCTCGTCGAGCTGAACGTCGGCGCGAACCGTTGCGGCGTCGACACCGTCGAGGAGGTCCTCCAGCTCGCACAGGCCGTCGCCGCGTGCCCCGGCCTGCGCTTCGCCGGCATCCAGGCCTACCACGGGCCCGCCCAGCACTTCCGCGCCCGCGAGGAGCGCCGCGCCGCCATCGAGGCCGCCACCGCGAAGACGCGCGCGGCCGTCGACCTGCTCGCGTCGCACCGCCTCGCGTGCGCCACGATCGCCGGCGCCGGCACGGGCAGCCACGAGTTCGAGCTGGCGTCCGGCCTCTACACCGAGATCCAGGCCGGCTCCTACGTGTTCATGGACGCCGACTACGGCCGCAACCGCGACCGCGACGATCGTTTCGTGTCCGACTTCGAGAACAGCCTGTTCGTGCTGGCGACGGTGATGAGCGGCACCGTGCCCGGGCGGCGCGTGGTCGACGCCGGCACCAAGGCGCTGTCCACGGACTCCGGCATGCCCGTCGTGTGGGGGATGGACGGCGTCGCCTACGTCCAGGCCAACGACGAGCACGGCCGCCTGGAGGTCACCGGCAACGCCGTGCCCGCGGTGGGCGAGAAGATCCGCATCGTGCCCGGCCACGTCGACCCCACGGTGAACCTGCACGACTGGTTCGTGGGCATCCGGCGCGACCGCGTCGAGTGCCTGTGGCCGGTCAGCACGCGGGGCGCGCTGTTCTAGGAAGCAGGCATGGGCTCCCCCTCCGCCGGCCTTCCAACGACCCAAGAGGGCCGTCGGAACCTTTTGGCCAGCTCCGCAAAGGGTCCGAGAACCCTTTGACCCCCTTGCCTAGGTAAGGGCGATCCAAGGGCCCGGCCCTTGGCGGAGTTTGAGGCAGAGCCTCAACCTTGCCTGTCTTACCCGAACGTCCCCGGCGCCAGCGTCGTGACCCCCGAGAACACCACGTTCGTCCCGTCCGTCAGCGTGACGACCGTGGACCCGCCCGTGATCTGCTGCGCGGCGACCGCCGGCCCTGCGAACCCGGCCAGCGAGACCTGGTCCTGTCCCGCCTTGAAGCCGACGATGACGTCCGTGCCGCCGCCGTTGCCGCTGGTGAAGGCGAAGGTGTTGGTGCCCGAGCCGCTGAACACCGAGCTGTCGCCCGACCCGAAGCGGAACAGGTTGTTGCCGCCGCCCTGCACCGCCAGCATGCCGCCGCTGCCGGCGGTCATGGTGTCGTTGCCCTGGCTGCCGAACACGGTGGCCTGGCCCGCGCCGCCGCGGAAGTCGATCGCGACCTGGCCGCCCACCATCAGCGTGGCGCCCGTGTCGCTGCCGACCATGAGGCTGTTGCCGGAGCCTGCGTACATCGTGTCGTTGCCGGTGCCCGCGAGCATCTGCTCCGACCCGCCGCCGGCCACCATCACGTCGCCGGCGCTGCCGCCGTGGATGGTGTCGCCGCCGTTGGCGCCGCCGTAGACGATGGACTGGCCCGTGCCGCCGACCACGCTCTCGTCGTCCTGCGACACCACGAAGGTCTGGCCGGAGCCGGACATGATGGTGTCGTGGCCGCCCGTGCCGCCGTAGACCTCGGACACGCCGGCGCCGGTGGTGATCAGGCTCGAGCCGGTGCCGCTGGCGATCAGCGACAGGCCGCCGCCGCCGCGCAGCGTCTCCGGGCCGTTGCCGCCCAGCAGCTGGTTGGCGCCGGTGGCCGAGCCGACGAGCTGGTCGCCCGCGCCGCCGCCCACCAGCGTGGTGTTGGCGCCGCCCGCGGTCATCACGTTGCCGCCCGCGGTGCCGCCCTGGTAGTAGCCGCCCGCGCCGCCGCCCGACACCGTGACCGAGCCCGCGCCGCCCATCACCGTGTAGGAGCCCGCGCCGCCCATGAAGAGCAGCTGGCCTTGCGGGTTGTTGACCAGCGCGGCGCTGCCGGACGCGTTGATCGTGTCCGCGCCGCCTCCCGCGCTGGTGATCGTGTCGTTGCCGGTGCTGTTCACCAGGTGGCTGCCGGTCGTCAGCGTGACCGAGTTGGCGCCGCTGCCGGTGTTGATCGTGCCCGAGCCGCCGGCGGTGATCGTCTCGCTGCCGCCGGCGGCCACGCCCGTGAAGCTCACGCGGCCGGAGCCCTGGTAGGACACGCTGCCGCCGTCGGCCTCGTCGATCACCGCGTCCGAGGTCCCCTCGATGGTGATCGCGCCGGCGCCGCCCGTGACCGTGACCGCGGCCGCGCCGGTGGCGTTGATCATGTCGGCGCCGGTGCCGCCGGTGATGTTGGCCATCCCCGTCACGTTGACGGTGAGGGTGCCCGAGCCGAGCTGGATCGTGTCGTTGCCGCGGCTGGTCACCATGTTGCTGCTGCTGCCGAGCACCAGCGTGTTGGTGCTGCCGGCATCCGTCTGGATCTGGCCCGCGTCCTGCTGGTTGGCGGCGGCGATGTCGAGCGTCGCGCCGTCCACCTCGATCGCCTGCCCGCTCGGCACGCCGTCGAGGAACACCGTGCCGCCCCGGACGATGGAGCGCCCGTTGCCCGCCACGGTGGAGGTGACGTGGAAGGTGGCCCCGCCCTTGGCGCCGATCACGTTGACCGAGCCGTCCGCGAGGATCACCGAGCCGCCCAGCGTCGCCGTGCCGCCCGTGCTGCCGGCCGCCGGGATCGCGAACTGCGAGCCGTTCTGCTGGATGATGGTGCCGGTGTAGGTGACCGTGTTGTCGAAGTCGCTCTCGCCGTTCTGCAGCAGCGCGGTGCCGAAGTGGTTGGTCGTGTGGTCGGTCGACAGCAGCAGGCCCTGGATCGTCTCGGTCCCGGTCGTGCTCAGCACCGAGTTCGCCCCGGTCATCGTGAAGGTGGACCCGGTGCTCACGCCCAGGGCCGCGTCGTTCAGCACCCCGTTGAGCACCATGGCACTGTGGTCGGCGTACACCGTGCCTGTCGTGCTGATCGCAGCCGACGCGGCGATGGTCACCGTGCCGCCGCCGCTCTGCGCCAGCGCCGTGCCGGCGCCGTAGGTCGCGTCGTTCTCGCCGGTCGCGGTGATCGTGCCGGTGAAGGTCACGCTGTCGCCGACCACCCTGATCTCGCCCAGTGCGGCGTTGCCGGTCACGGTGTAGGGCGTGCCCGAGCCGGTGGCGAACACCGCCGTGTCGGTGGCGTTGGGCACCGTGCCGAGCTGGACGCCGTCCTGCAGCCAGTTGCCGGAGGCCGCGATGTCGCCGCCGGGCCCGCCCACCCAGGTGAAGGTCTCGTTGGGCGCGCGCGTGACCGTGGTGCTGGCCGAGTTCGAGGTGGTCGTGGCGGCGGCGTTGGACACCTGCAGCGTGAAGGGCACCGTGACCGGGGCGCCGGGCTGCGCCTCGTTCGGCGTGGGCGTGAACACCAGGCCGCGCAGTGCGGCCTGCACCGCGGCGGCCGTGCCGGACACGGTGTAGCTCGCGCCGTCCGCGCCGATGGTGCCGGCGCCCGGGCTGGAGAGCTGGCCCAGCGCGGGGCTGAAGCGGACCGTCGCGGTGTCGGCGGGCTGCGCGTCGGTGATGGTGAGCGCCGCGAACGGGCGGAGCGCGACGCCGTCCGTGGTGGCGCTCGCCCCCACGCCGGTCAGCAGCGGGCTCGCGCCGCCGCCCTGCGCCGGCGTGCCCGTGGCGGTGTAGACCGTGGGCGCGTAGGAGACCGGCGCCGCGCCGTCGCTGGCGATCGACAGGGCCAGCGTCGTGGTGCTGCTGGCGCCCGCGCCCTGCGTCGGCGTGAAGCGCGCCGCCCGCAGCGCCGCGGTGACGTCGGCCGGGCTGCCGGCGACGGTGTAGACGCCGCTCAGCGGGGCCGTCTCGGTCAGGCCCGTGAGCACGCCGTTCAGGTCGGTGGCATGGCCGCCGGCGCCGAGCAGGGTGACGGTGACGCTGTCGCTGGCGCCCAGGTCGTCGTCGGTGACCGTGACGCCGGCGAAGGGCGACACCGCGGCCGTGCCGCTGCCGCTCACCACGGGCACCAGGCCCGCGACGACCGCCGGGTCGTTGACCGCGGTGACGGTGACGACGGTGTCCGGCGCGCGCGTGGTCGTGCCGGCGCTGGACACCACGGTCTCGATCGTCGTGGCCACCGTGGTGCCCGGCGTCGTCTGGTTGTTCGTGGGCGTGAACACCACGTTGTCCAGCAGCGCGCTGGCCTGGCCCGGCGACTGCGCGGCCAGGACGTAGACGCCGCTGCCGGCCGCCGTCTCGCTGAGGCCCGCGCCACTCAGCGTGCCGTTCAGGTCGCCCACCGCCGCGCCGTTCGCGTCCAGCAGCGTCAGCGTCACGCTGTCGCTGGCGCCGGCGGCGGGGTCGGTCAGGGTCACGCCGGCGAACGGTCTGGCGGGCGTCTCGTCGTCGGTCGACGCCGCGAAGCCGCCGCTGGCGCCGGGCTGCCCGCCGCTCAGCGTCGGGTGCGTCGGCGTGGTGGCGGTGAACACGGTGGAGGAGTCGCGCACCGCGGGGCCGCCGTCGTTGGACACGGCGAGCGCCAGCGTGGTGGTCGTGCTGCTGCCGGGCGCGCCGGGCGCGGGCGTGAACAGCGCCGCGCGCAGCGCCGCCGTGACCTGCGCGGGCGTGCCGGTCACCGTGTAGATGCCGCTGCCCGGCGACGTCTCGGCGATGCCCTGGCCTGCGAGCGTGCCGCCCAGGTCGCTCGGGTTGCCGGCCGCGTCCTGCAGCCGCACCGTCACCGTCTCCACCGCGCCCGCGTCGGGGTCGGCCACGACGATCGCGGCGAAGGGGTGCGCCGGCGTGCCGGAGGGGTCGGCGACCGGGCCGGTGCCGCTGACGACCGCGGGGTCGTTCAGCGCGGCAACGCTCACCACCGTGTCCGTCAGCTGCGACATCAGGCCGTTCGACACGCTGGCCGCGATCGTGGTGGACACGCTGCCGCCCGGCGCCACCTGGTGCGCCGTGGGCGTGAACACCACGCCCCGCAGCGCGGCGGTCACGGCGGCGGGCGTGCCGGCCGCCAGCGTGTAGACGCCGCTGCCGGCCGCGGTCTCGTGCACGCCGGTGCCGCCGAGCGTGCCGTTCGCGTCGGTGGGCGTCCCGTTCGCGCCGAGCAGCGTCAGGGTCACGCTCTCGCTCGCGCCCGACGTGGGGTCCTGCACCGTGTCGGCGGCGAAGGGGTTCACCGGCGTCGCGTCGTCGGTCGACACCGCGAACGCGCCGCCCGCGCCGGGCTGGCCGCCGGACAGCGTCGGCTGCGCGGCCACCGCGGTCACCGTCATCACGGTGCTGGCGGTCGCGGGCACCGGCACGCCGGTCTTGGACACCGCGACCGACAGCGTGGTGGACACGGAGCTGCCGGGTGCCACCTGGTGCGCGGCCGGCGTGAACGCCACGCCGCGCAGGGCCGCGGTCACCGCGGCGGGCGAGCCCGTCAGGGTGTAGACGCCGCTGCCGGCCACCGTTTCGCGCAGCCCGGCGCCGGACAGGGTGCCGGTGGCGTCGCCGGTCACGCCGCCCGAGGTCAGGCGCAGCGTCACGCTCTCCTGCGCGCCGACGTCGGGGTCGGACACCGTCGCAGCCCCCAGCGGGGCCAGCACGGCGTTGTCGGAGCCGGGCACGCCGGCCGCGACGCCGCCCAGCACCGGCGCGTCGGTGGACGCGACGGCGTCGACCTCCGCGGTCGCGGTGACCGGGCCGTAGCCGGCGTTCGAGACGGCGAGCTGGAGCATGGTGGCCACGGTCTGGCCGGAGGCGACCTCGTGCGCGGTGGGCGTGAACACCGCGCCCTGCAGCGCGGCCGTCACCGCGTCGGGCGTGCCGGTCACGGTGTAGACGCCGGGCGTCGTCGTCGATGCGACGATGCCCGCGCCGGACAGCGTGCCGTTGGCAGCGCCCGAGCCGTTCGCGCCGAGCAGGGTGATCGTCACCGTCTCCGCCGCGTTCTGCGAGGTGTCGGTGACCACCGTCGTCGAGAACGGGCGGGTGGTCTGCTCGTCGCTGATGGTGGCCGGGGTCGGCGACACGCCGCCGATCGTGGGAAGCTGGCCCGGCGGGTACACCGTGACCACCGTGGCCGGCACGCTCGCCGTGTCGCCCAGGCTGTCGCTGACCGTGAGCCCCACGGTGAAGGTGCCGGTGCCGCTCGACGTGAAGGCGAGCTGGTCCAGCGCGGCCGCGAGCTGCGCGGGCGTCGCGGCCGACAGCACGTAGGTGCCGGGCACGCCGGTGGGCGTGGCGCCCGCGGGCGTCAGCGCGGCGCCCGCCGAGGTCCCGGTGCCGGCGACGGTGATGGTGGCCGTCGCGCTCACGCCGGCGTCGGGCTGCGAGACCGCCACGCCCGCGAACGGCGTCACCGTCGCGGCGCTGCTGGTGGCCACGGCGGCCGGGCCGGCGTTGGCCACGACCAGCGCGTCGCGCGCCGCGGTGGTGTTCACCGCGAGGCTCGCGGTGGCGGGCGGCGCCGAGCCGTCGCCCAGCGACAGCGACAGCGTGGTGGCGACGATGCTGCCGGGCGCCGCCTGGTGCGCGGTCGGCGTGAAGCGCACGGCCTGCATCGCAGCGCCCAGCGCGCCGGGCGTGCCGGACAGCGTGTAGGTGCCGGCCGCGGTCTCCACGATGCCGCCGCCCGACAGCGTGCCGTTGGCGTCGCCCACGGCGTTGCCGCTCGCGTCCTGCAGCACGACCGTCAGCGTGTCGCTGGCGCCGCGGTCGGGGTCGAGCACGCCGGCGCCTGCGAACGGCGCGGCCGCCGCCGCGTCGGTGGCGGCCACCGTGGACGACAGGCCCGTGAAGCTCGGCACGGTGTCCGGCGCGGTCGCGGTGAACACGGTGCGGCTGTCGGTGACCGGCGCGCCGCCGTTGCTCGACACCGCGATCGCCAGCGTCGTGGTCACGCTGGCGCCCGGCGCCACCTGGTAGGGGGCGGGCACGAACATCGCGCCGTCGAGCGCCGCGGTGACGGACGCGGGCGAGCCGGCGACGACGTAGACGCCCGGCGCGCTCTGGGTGAAGCCGCTGCCGGCGAGCGAGCCGTTGGCGCCGGTGGGCAGCCCGTCCGCGCCGAGCAGGGTGACGGTGACGCTCTCGCTCGCGCCGAAGTCGGGGTTGGCGATCGCCACGCCCGCGAACGGCATGGCCGCGGCGCCGGCGCTGCCGGCGGCAGGCTGCGTGCCGGTGATGGTGGCCGGGTCGCGCAGCGCGGTGGCGTTGACCACCACCGAGCCGGCCGCGGTCGGCCCGGTGCCCGGGCTGGACAGCGACAGGCTCAGCGTGGTGGCCGTGCTGCTGCCGGGCGCCGCCTGGTGCGCGGTCGGCGTGAAGCGCAGCGCCGCCAGCTCGCCGCCCAGCGCCGCGGGCGTGCCGGACACCGTGTAGGTGCCGCTCGCGACCTCCGTGACGCCGGGGCCGGACAGGGTGCCGTTGGTGTCGCCCGCCACGCCGTTCGCGCCGGTGAGCACCACAGTGACGGTGTCCACCACGCCCGGCGTCGCGTCGGACACGCTGTCGCCCGTGAACGGGTTGACCGCGGTTGCGTCGTCGGTGGCGATCGTCGTGACGCTGGCCGCCGTCGCGGGCTGGCCGTTGGACGAGAGCACGGGCTGCGCCGCGGTCGCGGTCTCGCCCAGCACGATCGGCGCCGCGAGCATGCCGGTCGCGCCGAGCGCGTCGCTCACGGACAGGCCGATGCTGGTGACGACGTTCGTGCCCGGCGCGGCCTGGTGCGCGGTCGGCGTGAAGGTCAGCGCCTGCAGCGTCGTGGCCAGGCTGGACGCGCCCAGCACGGCCAGCGTGTAGGTGCCGGGCCCGGTGTGCACCAGCCCCGCGGTGCCGGACAGCGTGCCGTTGGCGTCGGTGGGCACGCCGTTGGCGTCGCGCAGGGTCACGGTCGCGATCTCGGTGGACACGCCGTTGCCGTCGCTCACTGCGACCGAGGCGAACGGGTTCAGGCTCGCCGTGTCCGTGCCGCTGAGCATGCTCGCGCCCGCCGTCACCGTCAGCGGCGCCGTCAGCGACACGTCCGTGCCGGTGCCGGCCGCGTCCGCGCTCAGGTGCACCAGCGTGCCGTCGGCCAGCGCCACGCCGACCTGCGCCACGGTGGCGCCGCCGTTCGAGATCACCAGCTGGCCGCCCTGCACCCGCGCCGCGAGGCCCGTGCCGAAGCCCAGTGCCGACAGGTCGAGGGTGTCGTTCGCGCCGAAGCCGGTCACGGTGTTGGCGAGCGTGGTGCCGCTCGACAGCTGCAGCGTGGAGGCGGCCGTCGACAGGTCGATCGCGCCGCTGCCCGCCGAGTTCGCGCCGGCGAGGTCGAGCGTGCCCGCCCCCACCGCCACGCCGCCGGAGAAGCTGTTGAAGCCCGACAGCACCACCGTGCCGCCGCCCGTCACCAGGCGCCCCGCGCCGCTCACCGGGCCGGACAGCGTCAGCGTGCCGGTCGGGCTGGCGCTCGCCACCCGGTCCGTGCCCGTGCCCAGCACCACCGCGTTGGCGATCGTGCCGTCGGACTCCAGCGTGGAGGCCGTGCCGCTGGCGAAGCTGATCGCGCCGCGCCCGGCCACGCCGCCGGGTGCGACCAGCAGCGTGCCGCCGTTCAGCGTGGTGCCGCCGGTGTAGGTGTTGGCCGCCGCCATCGCGACCGTGCCCGCGCCGGACACCACCACCGAGGCCGCGCCCGCAGCACTTCCCGTGCCGCCCGAGCCGGTCTGGTCCGCGATCGCGTCGCCGAGCGTCAGGCTGGTGTTTGCCGCCGGGTCGAACAGCAGCGTGGCGTTGCCCTGCGCGAAGATGCCGCTGCCGTATGCCGAGCCCGCCGCGGCGCCCGTGCCGCCCGCGGCGCCCCCGGCCACCGACGCGCCGGACATCGACCCGGACTGCACCTCCAGCGTGCCGCCGGAGGCCACGAAGACGTCGCCGCCCGCGCCGAGCCCGCCGCCGCCCGCGCCGTTGGCGCCCGCCGTCGTCCCGGCCGCGCCCGCGCCCGCGCCGAAGCCGCCCGCCGCCCCCGCGCCCGCAGCACCGCCGGCCGTGCCCGAGCCGCCGCCGCCGCCGCCG
>JBPBQX010000279.1:0-14927 GCA_050955025.1 Janthinobacterium lividum | reverse complement strand
ACTTCACCCTGCACCGCGACCCCCTCGACCCCGCCCTCCTCGCCGCCGGCGTGGCCTCCCTGCTCCCCGGCTTCCACACGAGCTACGTCGCCCAGGACTTCGAGTACATCCCCTTCGTCTGGACCCTTCGCGTCGAGATGGCCTTCTACCTCGCCGCCACCGCCATCGCCCTCGCCGCCACCCTGGCGCCGCGCGCCCGCATCCCCGCCGCCGCCACCGCCGCCGCCTTCGCCTCCTTCGCCCTCTACCTCGCGTGGGGCGGCCCAGGCCTGCTCACCGACGTCCCGTTCTTCCTGCTCGGCGCCTGCCTCTACGCCACCCTGCAGCGCCCGACCGCCCCCCGCGCCGCCGCCACCATCCTGGCCGCCGCCTGCGCCCTCGCCGCCTTCCCCCACTGGGACCAGCGCGGCCTGCCCACCCTGGCGCTCCAGCTCCCCGCCCTGGCCGCCCTCCTCGCCGCGATGGCCGCCCTCGCCGCCTGGCCCCGCGTCGCCCCCCGCTGGCGCCGCCTCGACCGCCGGCTCGGCGCGCTCTCCTACCCGCTCTACCTGAACCACTACGCCGTCGGCATCGCCCTCTACGACACGCTGCCGCAACGAACCCCCGCGCTCTACGCCGCCGGCCTGGCCCTCTCGCTCGCCCTCGCCTGGCTCATGCACCGCCTGGTCGAGGTCCCCATGGACCGCCTCCGCACCCGCGTCCGCGGCGCCTCCGTGTGAGGAAGCAAGCAAGGTCGAGGCTCCGCCAAAGACCTGCTTCCGGCGTCTATCATTCAAGAAGCGCCTTCGCGCGCCGGTTTGGCCTCGGCCGACGCCGGCGCGCATCTACAGTAACGGACCTCCTGGTCGGAGTTCGTTCCTGCTTGCACTGGGTGGGACAGACTACGCCTCTCCTGCTTCTGGGAACGCAGGGTGAAGACTTGCGAGTGCGCGGTGGATGCGACCCATCATGCGGCAAAGAAGGCAGGAGGGCTGGAGGTTCGCGGTCGCCCGGCGGATGCTGCAGGAAGTCCCGAACGGGACGTCTCGTCCCCTCGCCAAGTCCTTGCTCCCCCCTGCGGCTAGGCAAACCTTCGCGGGCGTGCCTCACGCTGCCGCCTGCAACCGGTTCAGGGGCTGATGGCCCCCAGTCGGAAACGCTGCGCCCCTCCGGACTTCTGCCCGAGAAGACCAAGCAGCGGACGCTCGATCCACAGGTGGCACAACACGCCGGCGCTGACCGCCAGGCCGGCCAATAGGATATAAGCGGCCGGTACGGGCAGCAGCCTGGCTGCACCGCTGGCCCAGGCCAGCTTGGCCAGGAGCGAGAGAACGGGGAAGTGCACCAAGTAGATGCTATAGGATGCGTCGCCGAGCAGCCGCAGCCAGGCAGGAACCCGCAGACGTGCGCTGCCTTCGAGTGCGACCATCCCGACCATCGCCAGCATGGAGCCGCACCCGAAAGCGAGCGTGCGCCAGTCGCTGGCCGCATGGTCTCGATGGATCTCGTCCGCACCGGCAAGCAGGAAGATCGTCGCTCCCAGCAGCACGATTGCCGCAGGAAACGGCACGGACCGCCGTTGCACCCACCAGCAGGCTGCGATGCCGAGGCCGAACAGGAGGTGTACGTTTGAGAAATAGAACCCGGTCAGCATCGAGCGATGGTCCGTCGCCATGCTCACGAACGACAACATAAACCAGGCGCCAAGGATCGTGAGCCCTAACCGCCTGCGCCAGATCGCTAGGGCGAACAGGGCGTAGAACAGGATCTCGTGGAACAGGGTCCAGGAGACGGTCATCACCGCGTTGGTCGTGTCGAAATGGACCAGCAGGAACGAGGCGACAATGACACTTGGCTGTTTCTCGAACCCGAACCCAAAGCCGCTGATCAGGAAATACGCTGGCAACGTTGCCAGCAGGACAATCCAGTAGATCGGGTAAATGCGCCGGAACCGCTTCCAGGCGTAGCTGGCCAAACGCCCCGGACAATCGAGGTCGGAGCAGTGCGCATAAAATATTATGTAACCACTAAGAACAAAAAAGAAGAAAACGCGACTATCGCCGAAATCGAATAATCGACCAAACGGTTTGTCCCCCCAATATTTCGGCAGTACAAAGATCGACTCGCTATCGTGAAAAAGAACTACCAGGATCGCTGCGAACGCCCGTCCAGCTTGAAGGCTGGACAGGTTGCGTGATGGGGTGGGTGCCGTGTCAGTCATCGTCACATGCCTCGTTGGCCTGGAGATACATTCCTGGCGCTGCTTTGTCCGTCAAGCAGCCACGCCAGGGCGCCCTTGCTCTCCCCCGCCTACGACCGCCCCGTCTGGGGCCCGCGCATGGAACGCCTCGGCTTGGTCCGCGACGCGCTGCGATCGGGCACGTTGCGCCCCCGCCACCTCGACGCCGCGCAGCTCGTCAAGCACGCCTTCGGCCTAGTCACCGAGGCCCGCCGCTTCGCCCGCACGCGCGTGCTCGCCGAGCCCGCCGCCCTGCGCGGCCAGCCCATCCCCCCCGCCGACCACGCCCGCCACCGCGTCGAGATCGCCGACTTCGCCGCCCGCGTCGCCGGCGACGAGGTCCTGTTCACCGCGGCCAGCTGCCGCGAGTGGCTCGGCGCCGCCTCCGGCCCTGCCACGCGCCGCCGCCGCGCCGGCCACCCCCGGAGCCCCGGGATACCTCCCACGCCACGCCCGCCCGCCGCCCTGCCACCGAGGCCGCTCGCCCTGATCGCCGCCGTGGTCGGCGCCACCGCGCTCGCCTTCGCCTGGACTGCCGGCTGGCTGTCGCCCGGCCGCCTGACCCCGCGCGTCTGTTCGACGCCTTTGCCGCGCCGCTGCCCGCCGACCTCCCCACGCCGATGAAGCTCGCCGCCCACCTGCCGCACTACGCCTCCTAGGCGTTGATGCTGTCGATCCCGCTTCTCGGCTGGGGCATGCTGTCCGCCGCCGCCTACCCGGTGCAGGTGCTCGGCCTCACCCTGCCGCCGATCCTGCCGCACAGCGACGCCCTGCACACCCTGCTGTGGAACGCCCACCGCGCGCTGGCCTTCGCGTTCTTCGCGCTGGTCCTGGCCCACCTGGCCGCCGCCCTGTTCCACGCCCTGGTCCGCCGCGACGGCGTGTTCGAGGCGATGGCCCCCGTGCCCGACCGCGCCGTCGCCCGCCCCGCCGAGTAGCCGCCCTCAGTCGATCCGCTTCGCCAGCTGCCGCGCCAGCAGCCACCCCGGCACCGCCGCCAGCGGCGCCGCCGGCATCACCATCAGCAGCCCGAGCGGCTGCCCGTTGACCATCAGGTCCATGCCGATGCCCAGCAGCAGCCCGCCGAGCAGCGCCCCCACCACCCCGGAGGACACCCCAAGCCACACCACGTCGCCGCGCGAGATCATGCCCCGGGAGTAGGGGCGGCACCCGCGCTTGGCAAGACAGCAAGCATGGGCTCTGCCCAAACCCGCAAAGGGCCCGAGGCCCTTTGATCCCTTGACTTAAGTGAAGCCATCCAAGGGGCTTCCCTTGGCGGAGTTTGAGGCAGAGCCTCAACCTTCCTCCCTGAAACCCCCCCGAAAGTTTGACACCCCGCGCCCGCCCTGCCACACCCCGCCGCATTGCCGGGAACGTGGACGGACCCCTGTGGCCCGCGCCCGCCCCTTCGCACGCGTGCGAAGGCGGCCTACCGGTGCAACGAGCCGAAACCGCGAAGCGGGCGGCACAGAACAGGAGAGCGCGCATGACCAAGCGCCTCGAGAGCAAGTACAAGGTGAACCGCCGCCTCGGCGTGAACCTGTGGGGCCGCGCCAAGTCCCCGATCAACAAGCGCGAGTACGGCCCCGGCCAGCACGGCCAGCGCCGCAAGCAGAAGCCGAGCGACTTCTCCGTGCAGCTGATGGCCAAGCAGAAGCTGAAGTTCTACTACGGCAACATCGGCGAGAAGCAGTTCCGCAAGTACTACGACGAGGCCGTCCGCCGCAAGGGCGACACCTCCGAGAACCTGATCGAGATCCTCGAGCGCCGCCTCGACGCGGTGATCTACCGCCTCAAGTTCGCGATCACGCCGTTCGCCGCGCGCCAGTTCGTCAACCACGGGCACGTCCTGGTCAACGGCCGCAAGGTCAACATCCCCTCCTTCCTGGTGAAGGACGGCGACCTGATCGAGGTCCGCGAGAAGTCCAAGCAGCTGGCGATGGTCCTCGACGCCACCCAGAGCGGCGAGCGCGACGTTCCCGAGTACTACGAGGTCGACCACCGCGCCATGAAGGGTCGCATGACCCGCGCCCCGAAGCTCTCCGACGTGCCCTACCCGGTCACGATGGAGCCCAACCTGGTCGTCGAGTTCTACTCCCGCTAGCCTAACCCCCGGACCAAGCGGCAGACGCCGGGCGCGAGCAATCGCCCCGGCGTCTTTCGTTTCCGCCGCCTGCCGCCGAAGCAAGGCCAGGGCGCTGTCCTGGACCCGCCAGGGGCCGCGCCCCTGGACCGGCACCCATGAAGCCGGTGGCCCCCGACCCCAAGTACGGGTTTCCAAAGGCGAGCCTTTGGCGGGTCCAGGGCAGAGCCCTGGCCTTCCTCCTTCCCGGAGCCATGCCATGCCCGACCTACGCGCGATCCTGGTCACCGGCGGCAGCCGCGGCATCGGCGCCGCGATCTGCCGCCGCCTCGCCTCTGCCGGCCACCCCGTCGCCGTGAACTACGCGTCCGGCACCCCCGCCGCCGACGCCGTCGTCGCCGGGATCCGCGCCCAGGGCGGCCGCGCCACCGCCATCGCCGCCGACGTCTCCGACCCTGACGCCGTCGCCCGCATGTTCGACGCCGCCGAGCGCGACCTCGGCCCCCTCGGCGGCCTGGTGAACAACGCCGGCATCACCGGCGGCACCTCGCGCGTGGACGCCTACGCGCCTGCCGACCTGGAGCGCGTGCTGCGCATCAACGTCGCGGGCCCGTTCCTGTGCGCGCAGCAGGCGGTGCGCCGCCTGTCCACGGCGCACGGCGGGGCAGGGGGGGCGATCGTCAACCTCGGCTCCGTGGCCTCGCGCCTGGGCAGCGCCGGCGAGTTCGTGCACTACGCCATGACCAAGGGCGCGATCGACACCTTCACCACCGGCCTGGCCCGCGAGGTCGCGGCCGAGGGCATCCGCGTCAACGCCGTCGCCCCCGGCCTGATCGCCACCGACATGAACCCGCAGGAACGCCAGGACCGCCTGGTCTCTGCGATCCCGGCCGGGCGCGTGGGCCGCGCCGACGAGATCGCCGAGGCCGTGGCCTGGCTGATCTCCGACGCGGCCTCCTACGTCAACGGCACCATCCTGACCGTCTCGGGGGGACGATGAGCGACCAGACACTCGACCGTGGCGCGGAAGGCGGGGGCCAGCTTGGCACCGAGATCGCCCGCCGCCGCACCTTCGCGATCATCTCCCACCCCGACGCCGGCAAGACCACGCTGACCGAGCGCCTGCTGCGCGCGGGCGGCGCGATCCAGCTCGCCGGCAACGTCCGCGCCAAGGGCGAGCGCCGCCGCACCCGCTCGGACTGGATGGGCATCGAGCGCGACCGCGGCATCTCCGTGGTCACCTCCGTGATGACCTTCGAGTATGGCGGCTGCGTGTTCAACCTGCTCGACACCCCCGGCCACGAGGACTTCTCCGAGGACACCTACCGCACGCTGACCGCGGTCGACTCCGCCGTCATGGTCATCGACGCCGCCAAGGGCATCGAGGCCCGCACCCGCAAGCTGTTCGAGATCTGCCGCCTCCGCGACATCCCGATCCTGACCTTTATCAACAAGATGGACCGCGAGGCCCGCGACCCCATCGAGCTGCTCGACGAGGTCGCCTCCACCCTCGCCCTCGACACCTCCCCCGCCACCTGGCCGATCGGCCGCGCCAGCCAGTTCATCGGCACCTACGACCTGCGCACCCGCGAGATCCACACCACCGAGCCGGTCGAGCAGTCCGACCCCCGCATGATCGCCATGGCCGAGGAGATCGACCTCGTCCGCTCCGCCCTGCCCGAGTTCGACCGCGAGAGCTTCGACGCCGGCCACCTCACGCCCGTGTTCTTCGGCAGCGCCATCCGCGAGATCGGCGTCTCCGACCTGCTCGACGCCCTGGTCGCCTTCGGCCCCAAGCCCCGCGCCCAGCCCGCCGACACCCGCGTCGTGCAGGCCACCGAGCCCGCGCTCACCGCCCTGGTCTTCAAGATCCAGGCCAACATGGACCCCAACCATCGCGACCGCATCGCCTTCGCGCGCGTCTGCTCCGGCCGCCTCACCCGCGGCATGCGCCTCAAGCAGGTGCGGACGGGCAAGACCATCCCGCTGCACGCCCCCCAGTTCTTCTTCGCCCGCGACCGCCAGATCGCCGAGGAGGCCTACGCCGGCGACGTCGTCGGCATCCCCAACCACGGCACCCTGCGCATCGGCGACACCCTGACCGAGTCCGAGGACCTCCAGTTCGTCGGCGTCCCCTACTTCGCCCCCGAGATCCTGCGCCGCGTCCGCCTCGACGACGCCATGAAGGCCAAGAAGCTCCGCAGCGCCCTCCAGGAGCTCGCCGAGGAAGGCGTCGTCCAGCTCTTCCGCCCCCAGGACGGCAGCCAGCCCATCGTCGGCGTCGTCGGCACGCTGCAGCTCGACGTTCTCCTCTCCCGCATGAACGCGGAATACGGCGTCGGCATCGGCTTCGAGGGCGTCCCCTTCAGCCTCGCCCGCTGGATCAGCGGCGAGAAGCTCGCCATCGAGCGCTTCGTCGCCGAGAACCGCACCGCCATGGCCGACGACGTCGACGGCGATCCCGTGTTCCTCGCCAGCTCCGCCTTCATGATGAAGCGCACTGCCGAGCTGCACCCCGCCCTCGGCTTCCGTGACATCAAGGACATCCGCCCCGACGCCGCCTGACACGCGAAG
Organism: Janthinobacterium lividum; assembly: GCA_050955025.1. GTDB lineage: Bacteria > Pseudomonadota > Alphaproteobacteria > Acetobacterales > Acetobacteraceae > CAXSEF01. The sequence continues at coordinate 8,052 of JBPBQX010000279.1, read as the reverse complement.
CCAAGCCAAGGCCAGAGGCTCTGCCTCTGGACTCCGCCAAAGGCCGAGCCTTTGGAATCCATCACTCAAGAAACGGAATCGGCGCCCCGACGGCAATACACGCGTCAACTTGCTGCACGCTGCTCGTTCTTGAAACAGATCGAGCCGCCCGCGTCGGAGTCCCACGAATCTGTCCTGTCGCGCAGGACGGGTTCAGGCGAAAACGTCGAAAAATCCCGTTCTGTCCTGCGCCGCAGGACGCATCTGTCCTGCCGCGCAGGACAAACCGTCCTGCGCGACAGGACAAACCGAACGCCGAAATGCAGAACGCCGGCCCGGAGGAACCCCCGGGCCGGCGCTGCACGCGACGCGTCAGTGAGGCCGAAGCCTACCGGCGGTAGCCGTGGTGACGGTAATAGCGGTGCCGCGGGAAGTAGCGGCGGTGGCGGTAGTACTGGGCCGGCTGGACATACGCCCGCGCCGGCGAGGCGGTCAGCGCGTCGAAGCTCAGGCGACCGGCCTCGCTCTCGGTGACCACGTGCTGCGCCGAGGCGGTGCTCACGGTCGCGGCCCCGGCCAGCAGGCCCATCGCCAGCGCCGCGGCAGCGGCGGTCCGAATCAGTCCATGCATGCGATCGTGCTCCTGCTCGTGCCTTCCAAGCGGTAGTTCAAGCGACCCGCGGGAGCAAGCATGGAACCGGACACAACCGCCGATCGCCCGCCTTCGTGACCTTCAGGCAACCTTTGCCAGTCCCTTCTCCTTGACCAGCGTCTCCAGCTCGCCCGACTGGAACATCTCGGTGATGATGTCGCACCCGCCCACGAACTCGCCGCCCACGTAGAGCTGCGGCACCGTCGGCCAGTTCGAGAACTGCTTGATGCCCTCGCGCAGCTCCGGGTCCTCGAGAACGTTGGCCGTCTTGAACGACACGTTCATGTGGCTGAGGATCTGCACCACCCGCGCGGAGAACCCGCACTGCGGGAACATCGCGTTCCCCTTCATGTAGAGCATGACCGGGTTCTCGGTGATCTCGCCCTGGATGCGCTCGCTGATCGTCGTCATGGCCTGGAACTCCCTGCTTGGGGTTGGAATGCTTGTGGCCGCCTAGCGCGTGGCCGGGTCGCCGGGAACCGAGGTCTGCAGCGCCAGCGCGTGCAGCTCGCCGCCCATCCGGCCCTGCAGCGCGGCATAGACGATCTGGTGCTGCTTCACCCGCGACTGCCCGCGGAAGCTCTCGCTGACCACGGTGGCGGCGTAGTGGTCGCCGTCGCCCGCCAGGTCCTCCACCGTGACGACGGCGTCGGGCAGGGCGGCCCGGATCATCGTCTCGATCTCGCCGATGGCCATTGCCATGCACGCTCTCCGTGGCCTGGGCCGCCCCGGGACGGCCGGACCCGCTCTGTGGCGCCGGCGGACGCCGACGCTCGCCCGCGCAACGGACGCCTCAGTGGCCCATCCACTCGGGGAAGAACCGCTCGTGCGCCGCCCGCAGGCTCGACAGCGATATGAGCACCCCACCCGGCAGTGTCAAACCGGCCTCGCCCCCTGTCCGCGTGTCGGCATCCCCCGCGCACCCGATCCTGCGCGCCGGCACCCCCGCCGCCGCAGCACCGGCCAGCAGCGCGTCCGCATGCGCGCTCGCCAGCACGTAGCGCGCCTGGTCCTCGCCGAACCAGAACGCGTGCGCTGCCACCCCCAGCGCCACCACGTCCTCGGCGAGCGTCGCCCCCACGCCCCCGGCCAGCGCCATCTCGGCGATCGCCACCAGCAGCCCGCCGTCGCTCGCGTCGTGGCACGCCGCCACCTCGCCGCGCCGGATCGCCGCGCGCACGAAGTCCCCGTGCGCCCGCTCTGCGGCCAGATCGACCAGCGGCGGCGGCCCGTCCTCGCGCCCGCACACCTCGCGCAGCCACAGCGACTGCCCCAGGTGCCCGGCCGTCTCGCCCACCAGCACCAGCTCCATCCCCGGCCGCAGCGCCAGCCCGACCGCGCCCGCCGCATCCTCCAGCACCCCAAGCCCGCCGATCGCCGGCGTCGGCAGGATCGCGGTGCCCTGCGTCTCGTTGTACAGGCTGACGTTGCCGCTCACGACCGGGAAGTCGAGCGCCACGCACGCCGCCGCCATCCCGCGGATGCAGGCCGCGAACTGCCCCATGATCTCCGGCTTCTCGGGGTTGCCGAAGTTCATGTTGTCGGTGATCGCCAGCGGCGTCGCCCCCACCGCCGTGAGGTTGCGCCACGCCTCCGCCACCGCCTGCGCGCCCCCCGCCTCCGGGTCCGCTAAGCAGTACCGGGGCGTGCAGTCCGTCGTCAGCGCCAGCGCGCGGCGCTCCGCGACCCGCACCACGGCGGCATCCGCGCCCCCCGGCCTGCGGATCGTCTGCCCGCCGACGGTGCTGTCGTACTGGTCCCATACCCACGCCCGCGAGCACAGGTCCGGGCACCCCACCAGCGTGAGCAGCGCCGCCTCGACCCCCACCGGATCGGCGACCTCCCCCAGCGCCGCCCGCTTCGGCGTCTCCTCGGTCGGCCTGTGGTACAGCGGCGCCTGCTCGGCCAGCGGGTCGAGCGCGATGTCCGCCTCCACGACCCCCTTGTGCCGCAGCACGATGCGCCCCGTGTTGGTGATCCGCCCGATCACCGCGAACTCCAGCTCCCACTTCTCGAACACCGCGCGCGCCACGTCCTCGCGGTCCGGCCTGAGCACCATGAGCATCCGCTCCTGGCTCTCGGACAGCATCATCTCGTAGGCGCTCATCCCCGCCTCGCGCTGCGGCACGGCGTCCATGTCCAGCTCGATGCCGACCCCGCCCTTGCCCGCCATCTCCACCGCCGACGACGTCAGCCCTGCAGCCCCCATGTCCTGGATCGCCACGATCGCGTCCGTTGCCATCAGCTCCAGGCACGCCTCGATCAGCAGCTTCTCCACGTAGGGGTCGCCGACCTGCACCGTCGGCCGCTTGGCATCCGTGTCCGCGTCGAACTCCGCCGACGCCATGGTCGCCCCGTGGATGCCGTCCCGCCCCGTCCGCGACCCCACGTACACCACCGGGTTCCCCACCCCCGCCGCCGCCGACAGGAATATCCGGTCCAGCGGCGCGATCCCCACCGTCATCGCGTTGACCAGCGGGTTGCCGTCATACGCCGGGTGGAAGTCGATCTCCCCGCCCACCGTCGGCACCCCCACGCAGTTCCCGTACCCCCCGATCCCCCGCACCACCCCGTCAACGACCCGCTTCGTCCCCGCAGCGTCCGGCGACCCGAAGCGCAGCGCGTTGAGGTTCGCGACCGGCCGCGCCCCCATGGTGAACACGTCGCGCAGGATGCCGCCCACGCCCGTCGCCGCGCCCTGGTAGGGCTCGATGAAGCTCGGGTGGTTGTGCGACTCCATCTTGAAGATCGCCGCCAGCCCCTCGCCGATGTCCACGACCCCGGCGTTCTCCCCCGGCCCGTGCACCACCCAGGGCGCCTTCGTCGGCAGCTGCCGCAGCCACGCCCGCGACGACTTGTACGAGCAGTGCTCCGACCACATCACCGAGAAGATCCCCAGCTCGGTGAACGAGGGCACGCGGCCCATGATCGCCTCGACCCGGGCGTACTCCTCGGCGGAAAGCCCGAAGGACCTGGCGAGGGCGGCGTCGACGGTGGGGGGCATTGTGGGCCTCGCGAAGGAAGGAAGCCCGGGCTCTGCCCGGACCCGCCAGGGGCGAGCCGCCCCTGGACCGGCATGAAAAAGAACAGGCAGCGCCGGGGTCCGGGGGGCGGCCTCGCCCCCCGGCCTTGCTTCCTGCCTAGGCCGCGAGCGCCTCGGCCAGCCCCGCGAACAGCGGCCGCCCGTCCACGCCCCCGCACAGCGGGTCCACCAAGTCCTCCGCGTGCGGCATCAGCCCGAGCACCCGGCGATTCGCGCTGAACACCCCCGCGATCGACCGCGCCGAGCCGTTCGGCGCCTCCGCCAGCACCTCGCCCCCCGCCGAGGCGTAGCGGAACGCCACGCGCCCCTCGCCCTCGAGCCGGTCCAGCGTCGCCTCGTCGGCGAAGTAGTTGCCGTCCCCGTGCGCCATCGGCGCCTGGAACACGTCGCCCTCGACCCAGCCCCGCGTGTAGTCCGTGTCCGCCCGCTCCACCCGCAGGAAGCAGTCGCGCGAGATGAACCGCAGCCCCGCGTTGCGCAGCAGCGCCCCCGGCAGCAGCCCGGCTTCCGTAAGGATCTGGAACCCGTTGCACACGCCCAGCACGTGCCCGCCGCCCTCGGCGAACGCCCGCACCGCCGCCATCACCGGCGACAGCGCCGCCATGGCCCCGCAGCGCAGGTAGTCGCCGTGGCTGAACCCCCCCGGCAGCACCACCAGGTCGAGCGCCGGCAGCGCCACCTCCTTGTGCCACACGAGCACCGGCTCCGCCCCGCCCGCCTGGCGCAGCGCGATCGCCATGTCGCGCTCCCGGTTGGTCCCCGGGAAGATGACGATCCCCGCCCTCATGCCCGCGCCCCCGGCCCTGGCCTCACCGGACCCCGGCGCTGCCCGCGGGCGTGCCGCCCTTGCAGGGGAAGGAGGCCCGGAACGCATGCACCACGAGCATCGCCGCCGGCAGCTTGGAGTCCTCCGAATGCGCCTGCGCCCAGGCCACGACCGTCTGGCGCAGCGCGGTGCCCTTCACGTCGGCGGGGATGCAGAACTGCATGGCGTTGCTGTCGGTCGGCTCCGCATTGGAGCGCCCGAGCAGCTCCGCCTCGTCCGACACGCCGCTGACGTAGGCGTCGCAGCCCACCGGCGTCTTGCTCGTGCACAGCTTCATCAGCGCCTCGCCCGTCACCGGGCTGAGCCGCTGCGCCCGCGCCGGCCCCGCCAGCGCCAGCACGGCCGCAAGGGCGACACCCACGCCGGCAACGCGGCAGGGCAGGGGGGCAGTCCGGAATGCGCGCATCAGCTCAGCTCCACTCGAAAGCTCTCGATCACCGTGTTGGCCAGCAGCCTGCGGGCCATCTCCTCGGCCTGGAGGCGTGCGCGCCCCGGGTCCGCCTCGGCCAGCTCCAGCTCGATCACCTTGCCCGCGCGGATCTCGCCCACCCCCGCGAAGCCGAGCTGCCCGAGCGCGTGCCCGATGGCCCGCCCCTGCGGATCGAGCACGCCCTCCCTGAGCATGATCGTGACCACCGCCCGCGTCATCGCGCGACGCCCCGGCCGCCGGCCGCGCTCACTGCATCAGCTCCGGGCCCTTCATGTCGCGCGTCCCCGCCTCGGGCAGGATGCCGAGCCGGCGCGCGACCTCCTGGTAGGCCTCCTCGACCCGCCCGAGGTCGCGGCGGAAGCGGTCCTTGTCCATCTTCTCGTTGGTCTTGCTGTCCCACAGCCGGCAGTTGTCCGGGCTGATCTCGTCGGCGAGCACGACCCGCATGTCGTCGTTCTCGTACAGCCTGCCGAACTCCAGCTTGAAGTCCACCAGCGTGATCCCCACGCCGAGGAACAGCCCCGACAGGAAGTCGTTGGTGCGCAGCGTCAGCGCGACGATGTCGTCCATGTCCGCCGTGGACGCCCAGCCGAACGCCGTGATGTGCTCCTCGGCCACCATCGGGTCGCTCAGCGCGTCGTTCTTATAGTAGTACTCGATGATCGAGCGCGGCAGCCGCGTCCCCTCGGGAATCCCGAGCCGCGTCGACAGGCTGCCGGCCGCGACGTTGCGCACCACGATCTCGAGCGGGATGATCTCCACCTCGCGGATCAGTTGCTCGCGCATGTTCAGGCGCCGCACGAAGTGGTTGGGCACGCCGATCTCGGCCAGCCGCATCATCAGGTACTCGCTGATGCGGTTGTTGAGCACGCCCTTGCCGGTGATCACGCCCTTCTTGGCGCCGTTGCCGGCGGTGGCGTCGTCCTTGAAGTACTGGACCAGGGTGCCCGGCTCCGGGCCCTCGAACAGGATCTTGGCCTTACCCTCGTAGAGCTGTCGGCGGCGGGCCATCGGCGTATCCCCTTCTCCGGCCCCCGTGGCCCGGGCAAACGGGTCCATGGGCCACACCATGAGGAGGGCCGCCGCGGGGTATAGCACGCGCCCCACGCACCGCCATGCCCAACGCAAGCATGAGGCTCCGCCTCAAACTCCGCCAAGGGAAGCCCCTTGGATGGCTTCCCTTAAGTCAAGGGATCAAAGGGTCCTCGGACCCTTTGCGGGTTCGGGCAGAGCCCGACCTTCCTTCACGCTCCCAGCACATCCAGCCGGAACCCCGTGTGCCGCTCCTGCCGCACCGCGCGCAGCCGCGGCGCCACGGCCGCGATGAACAGCTCCGCCGCCTGGTCCCCGCTGAGCGGGTCGTCCGTCGTCCCCGTCCAGTTCACCAGCAGCACGACCCCGTCCGCATCGAGCCCCGCCACGCACCGCCGCGCGACCTCCGCGAGGTCCCCCGGCACCAGGAAGTAGAGAACCTCGGACAGCACAACGAGGTCGAACCGCCCATCCGGCCACTCGCCCGGCACCGCCGCCTGCCGGAACCCGACGCCGCCGAGCCCCGCGCACGCCGCCTCCGCCGCGCGCAGCGCCGCCGCGCTGAGGTCGATGCCCAGCACGCGGTCGCACCGCCCCGCGAGCCTGCGCGTCAGCTCGCCGATCGAGCACCCCACCTCCAGCGCCGAGCGGAACCTGCGGCCGGGCAGGGCGCCCAGCGTCGCGTCGTACTTGGCGTGCTCGTAGGCGCTGGTGCGGAACCCCCACGGATCGGGGTTCGCGGCATACAGCCGGTCGAAGTGCGCCGCGTCGCGCGTGCGCCCGCTGCGCGGCTTGCCGTCGCCGCTCATGGCCCGCCCTCCGCGCCCGGCCGCAGGAACACCTCCCACGGCCCCTCGAAATGGTGCAGCAGCGCGCGCGGCAGCACGAAGCCCCCGGGGTCGTCGCCCACCACCAGCCCGTGCTGCGAGCGGTGCGCCGCCACCGCCCGCCGCTTCGCCGCCATATGCGCCCCCACGTCCACCCGCACGCCTGACACGGCCCCGCCCGGCAGCGCCGCGTCCGCCGGCAGCGTCCACCCCCACACCGGATACGCCCAATGCGCCACCCCGCAGCGCGCCGCCGCAAGCCGCGCCACCCGGTCCGCCGCCAAGTGGTCGCAGTGCGGATCGTGCGCCCAGCTCGCCAGCAGCGCCGTGCAGCCGTGCCGCTCCACCAGCGCGCACAGCCTGGCCGCCACCGCCTCCAGCGCCGCCCCCTCGCGCGGCGCCCGCGTGTCCGGCTCGCGGAGGAACACCACCCGCCCCGCCCCGAGCCCCAGCGCCCCCACCGCCTCCACGGTCTCCGCCTCCCGCACCGCCGCCAGCCGTGGCCCCGGATACGCCGCCGACCCCGGATGCGACCCCGCCCCGTCCGTCAGCACCACCACCAGCGGCGCCCGCCCTTCGGCCACAGCGCGCGCGATCAGCCCGCCGCACCCCAGGCTCTCGTCGTCCGGGTGCGGCGCCAGCACCAGCGGGTCGCCCGCCCCGCACACCTCCCCCAGCCCTGCCTCCGGCAGCGCCCCCCAAGCCCGCCGCACCTCCCCCGCCCCCATCACCACACCGCCCCCGGCCCGGCGAAGTGCCCTGCCGCCTCGTGCAGCGCCTCGTCGGGCGCGGGCTGGCGCAGGTATGTCGCCAGATCCCGCCCCATCCGCTCCACAGTTCCCCCGCGCAGGAACGCCGCCAGCCCCAGCGAGCGCTGCACCAGCGCCATCCCCTCCATGCACGCCGCCTCCACCGCCGTCCGCCCCAGGTTCACCCGCGCCGCCACCCATGCAGGCTCGCGCGCCCCGTCTTCCCCGGCCGCCTCCGCCTCCGCCGCCATCGCCTCCACCCACAGCCGCGCCGTGCCCGCGCACACCAGCGCCCGCCCGAACCGCGCCCGCTGGTGCGCATCGTCCATCCGCCCCCGCGCCACGAGCTGCCCCCGCATCTCGTCCACCAGCCCCGCCAGCGCGCCGGCCGCCACCGCCGACCCCCGCCACGCCCCCCCGGAGAACTCCGGCTCGCGCAGGTAGTCCCCCGCCCGCCCGACCATCGCGTCCGCGTCCAGCACCACCCCCTCGAACGACACCCGCCCGGTCGCAG
>JBPBQX010000278.1:0-15258 GCA_050955025.1 Janthinobacterium lividum | reverse complement strand
TCGACCCGGTGCGGATCGCGCTGACGGGGCGCAGGCTCGGGATCGCGAGCGACGCGCGGGCGCGGTTCGAGCGGGGGCTGGACCAGGCGATGCCGCCGGACGCGATGGAGGCGGCGACGCGGATGATTCTCGACCTTTGCGGCGGCGAGGCGAGCGAGGTCGTGTCGGCGGGCGCCGAGCCGGCGTGGCAGAGGACTGCGAGCCTGCGGTTCGAGAGGATCGCGGGGCTGGGCGGGGCGGACGTGGGCGCGGACGAGGCGGTGGGGCTGCTCGGGCGGCTGGGGTTCGCCCCGGTAGAGCGCGACGCGGCGCGGGTCGTGGTGGCGGTGCCGGCGTGGCGCAACGACGTGGCGGCGCGGGCGGCGGCGGGGGTGGCGCCGGTCGTGCAGGCGGGGCGGGTGCGGGTCGAGGAGGCGGCGGTCGCGGCGGTGGAGGCGGAGTGCGACCTGCTGGAGGAGGTGCTGCGGCTGCACGGGCTGGACGCGGTGGCGCCGGTGTCGCTGCCGCGGGCAGGCGCGGTGCCCGTGGCGTCGCTGACGCCGCGGCAGGCGCGGGGGGCGCTGGCGCGCAGGCTGCTGGCGGCGCGGGGCATGGCGGAGTGCGTGTCGTTCAGCTTCATGGCGTCGGGCGAGGCGGCGCTGTTCGGGGGGCACGACGACAGCCTGCGGCTGCTGAACCCGATCGCGTCGGACCTGGACAGGATGCGGCCGACGCCGCTCGCGAGCCTCGCCCTGGCGGCGGGGCGCAACGCGGCGCGGGGCATGGCGGAGGCGGCGCTGTTCGAGGTCGGGCCGGGGTTCGGGGCGCTGCCGGGAGCCGCCGGGGAGACGCCTCAGGTGCAGGTGGCGGCGGGGCTGCGCGCGGGGGTGCCGGCGCGGCACTGGAGCGGCGTGCAGGAGCCGCCGGGAGCGATGGGCGCGAAGGCGGACCTGCTGGCGCTGCTGGCTGCGCTGGGGGTGCCGATGGAGGCGCTGTCGGTCACGGCGGACGCGCCGGGGCACTACCATCCGGGGCGGTCGGGCACGCTGCGGCAGGGGCCGCGCGTGGTGCTGGGGTGGTTCGGCGAGCTGCATCCGGGGGTGCGCCAGGCGGTGGGCATCGAGGGGCCGGCGGCGGGGTTCGAGGCGCTGCTCGACGCGGTGCCCGACCCGAAGCGGCGGAAGAAGGGCGTGCCGGAGCTGCCGGCGTTCCAGGCCGTCAGGCGCGACTTCGCGTTCCTGGTGGACGAGGCGACGCCGGCGGAGGCGGTGCTGCGGGCGGCGCGGGGGGCGGAGCGGACGCTGGTGGGGGGGGTTTCGCTGTTCGACCGTTACGCGGGGGACAAGGTCGAGGCGGGGCGCGTGTCGGTGGCGATCGAGGTGGTGTTCCAGCCGCGCGAGCGCACGCTCACGGACGCCGAGATCGAGGCTGCCTCGGCGAAGGTGGTGGCGGCGGTGGGCAAGGCGACGGGGGGCGTGCTGCGGGCGTAGTGCCGCCGCGGCGGCGGGGGGCGCTGCGGGCGGCGGCGCGGCTTTCGCTGCTGGGGGTGGTGGCGGGGAGCAGCGTGCTGGGGGCGACGCTGGCGGCGCTGCCCGCGCTGGCCGTGGGGCTGCTGGTGCTGTTCGACACGGGGTTCGGCAGCACGCTGGCGGTGCTGCGCGCGCTCGTGGAGCCGTTCCTGTGGCCGGGGGCCGGGGCGTCTGGCGTGATGCACGTGCGCGACCTGATGGCGCACCCGGCGCTGGCGGCGGCGTGGTCGGCGGGGGCGGCGGGGCTCGCCGCGGCGGGGCTGGCGGCGGCGGCGGACCGGCGGGCGGGGTGGTGGTGGGCGCTGGCGGCGTGGGGGGCGAGTGCGGCGATCGGGGGCGAGGCGGTGGGGGTGGTGCTGGTGCCGGCGGGGGTGGCGCGGCTGGCGATGGCGGTGCTCGAAGCAAGGCCGGGCTCTGCCCGGACCCGTTGATCCCTTGACTTAAGGGAGGCGTTCCAAGGGCGCAGCCTTTGGCAGAGTCCAGAGGCGGAGCCTTTGGCCTTGCTTCCTCCCTGACTTTCTTCCCGTTCCGGGCTACATGCGGGGGATGACCGACACGCCCCTGTCCCGCATCCGCAACTTCTCGATCATCGCGCACATCGACCACGGCAAGTCGACGCTGGCCGACCGGCTGATCCAGGCCTGCGGCGGGCTCACCGCGCGCGAGATGACCAACCAGGTCCTCGACAACATGGACATCGAGCGCGAGCGGGGCATCACCATCAAGGCGCAGACCGTGCGCCTCGCCTACACCGCGAAGGACGGCGAGACCTACCAGCTCAACCTGATGGACACGCCCGGGCACGTGGACTTCGCCTACGAGGTCAGCCGGTCGCTGGCGGCGTGCGAGGGGTCGCTGCTGGTGGTGGACGCGTCGCAGGGCGTCGAGGCGCAGACGCTTGCGAACGTGTACCAGGCGCTCGACGCGCACCACGAGATCGTGCCGGTGCTGAACAAGGTCGACCTGCCGGCGGCCGAGCCGGAGAAGGTGCGCCAGCAGATCGAGGACGTGGTCGGCATTCCTGCCGACGAGGCGGTGATGATCTCGGCCAAGACGGGGCTGAACATCGAGGGCGTGCTGGAGGCGCTGGTGACGCGCCTGCCGCCGCCGACGGGGGACGCGGAGGCGCCGCTCAAGGCGCTGCTGGTGGACAGCTGGTACGACGCCTACCTCGGCGTGGTGATCCTGGTGCGGATCAAGGACGGGCGGCTCAAGCGGGGGATGAAGATCCGCATGATGGCGCGCGGGTCGACGCACTTCGTCGAGCAGGTCGGCGTGTTCAGCCCGAAGATGACGGTCACCGGCGAGCTCGGGCCGGGCGAGATGGGCTACATCACGGCGGCGATCAAGACGGTGGCGGACTGCAACGTCGGCGACACCATCACCGAGGACCGCAGGCCCGCCGGCGAGGCGCTGCCGGGGTTCAAGCCGTCGATCCCGGTGGTGTGGTGCGGGCTGTTTCCCGTGGACGCGGACGACTTCGAGAAGCTGCGCGACAGCCTGAGCAAGCTGCGGCTCAATGACGCGAGCTTCCACTACGAGGCGGAGACCTCGGCGGCGCTGGGGTTCGGGTTCCGCTGCGGCTTCCTGGGGCTGCTGCACCTGGAGATCATCCAGGAGCGGCTGTCGCGCGAGTTCGATCTTGATCTCATCGCGACGGCGCCGTCGGTTGTCTACCGCATCCACAAGACGGACGACACGGTGGAGGAAATGCACAACCCCGCCGACATGCCGGACGTGATGAAGATCCGCCACATCGAGGAGCCGTGGATCCGGGCCACGATCATGGTGCCGGACGAGTACCTGGGCTCGATCCTGACGCTGTGCTCGGAGCGGCGGGGGCAGCAGGTCGACCTCACCTACGTCGGCAACCGGGCGATGGCGGTCTACCGGCTGCCGCTCAACGAGGTGGTGTTCGACTTCTACGACCGGCTGAAGTCGGTGAGCCGGGGGTATGCGAGCTTCGACTACGCCGTGGACAGCTACGAGGAGGGCGACCTGGTGCGCATCTCCATCCTGGTCAATCTCGACCCGGTGGACGCGCTGAGCTTCATCGCGCACAGGGCGGTGGCGGAGGCGCGGGGGCGCTCGATCTGCGCGAAGCTGAAGGAGCTGATTCCGCGCCAGCTGTTCAAGATCGCGATCCAGGCGGCGATCGGCGGCCGGATCATCGCGCGCGAGACGCTCGGGGCGCTGTCCAAGGACGTCACGGCGAAGTGCTACGGCGGCGACATCAGCCGCAAGCGCAAGCTGCTTGACAAGCAGAAGGAGGGGAAGAAGCGGATGCGGCAGTTCGGCAAGGTCGAGATCCCGCAGAGCGCGTTCCTCGCCGCGCTGAAGATGGACGCCTGAGGGCGGCTCGTTCGGGCGGGGTGTCGAACGGGGTTTGCACGGGGCGGCGGCGCTGGTATTCACGGCGCCGTGCCGCACAGGTCGCGGCGCACGCCGGAGAGATGGCCGAGTGGTTTAAGGCGCACGCTTGGAAAGCGTGTGTGCGTTAACGCGTACCGTGGGTTCGAATCCCACTCTCTCCGCCAGTGCGCCCGGGCGCACCGCAAGCCCGGCGATCGCAGTGCGCTGGCCGACGCCGGCGCAAGGCGGTTCCCTCCGTTGCGCCACCCCCTCACGGTCTCCCTCTCGCAGTCGTGGCCTGGTGTCTCAAAAGTCGGGGAATGATCTTCGAGCCGGGCATGGTTGTGTGTTGTCCCGGCCGGGGGCGGGCTTCTAGTGTCCCGCCTGGCGACGACGGCGATCATTGCCGTGGCCAGCGCCTCTCGCGATCGAGAAACGAGCCAGTGCCTCGTGCTCACCGGTGCGGTGACAACGACACGCGGCGATCCCAGCCAGCTTCACCGCCGCTTCGATGCGGCACCCCCATAGGCCACAGAAATGTCCGGCGTCGCCCTGGCTCAGCCGATCGAAATGCCGGCCCCCGACACCCTCGCGATCCTGATCCGCCAGCAGATCGCGCGGCGCGAAGAGGCCAGGCCTGGAGCGGGGCCGGCGGGAGCCATGAGACCGACCCGCGCAAGAGCGTGGCGCGTCCTGGCGAACGGGGTTTGGAAGCTGAGGCGAGACGCGGCACAGCCCGGGGGGTCAGCCGACCGCCTTCCCTGGGACACGTCGCGCCTGGCACAGCGTGCCTTGGAGGCCGCCGGGGTGTCGCTGCCGGTTCCGCTGCCTGGCAGAGCCTTCGCGCGCCTCTCGCCGCCCCTGCGACCGTCCTGCAAGCATGTCGGCGGAGACGGTGGGCCGAAGGCAGGGCCGGGCGTGCACCACGAGGTGGCCGGGATCGTCGGGGCAGCGCCCGGGAGGTCGTGCCCGATGTAGGCTAGGGCGGCGGGGCGGTTCCCCGCCGCCCGACCCCACCTCCCTGGACCGGCGGCGCCACGGTGGACGGACAGGGAGATTGGGCGAGGCAGGGGCCGGTCATGGTCCCCGCCTCCTCCGCTTCCACGTGTCGGAGTGGAGGGCGCCACTTCCTCCGCCAGCGCGCCTGGGCTTCCGGCCGCGTTCATGGGCTGTTCACCGCGCCCTGCGATGCTCCCGGCCTCACCGGAGAGCAGGAAGCACCCCATGAGCATCGGCGGCATCGGCGGCGGCAGCGCCGCACCTGACGGGTTGAAGCCGGACGGCGCACGCGGCAGGGACGCGACATCGTCGGGCTCGGGTTCGTCGGGCTCGCCGCACCGGGGGGATTCGGGCGTCACCACGATCGTCACCGCGAGCGCGAACGGCTCGATCACCACGACGGTCACGGACGCCAAGGGCAACGTCGTCTCGTCGAGCAGGAGCATGTTCGGCAGGCCGGGCTCGACCACGGTGCTGGACATCACGGCGTAGCGCGCGTTCCGGCCCGGGCGCGCGACGGGAGCCTCGGGGTCGGCACGCGCACCGGCCCGAGCCGGCAGGCGCGTCGTCCGCGGGCCGGCTCGCGCGCTGCTCAGTCGTAGGCGACCGCCCGCGAGAAGGCCGCGTTGAGGCTGTGCTGGACGGCGGTCATGGCGAGGCTGAGCGTGGGCGCCGTGCCGATGCGGTCGCGCACGTCGGGCTGGTTGTCGCCCGGGTTGTACCAGATCACCCACCGCCAGGTGTTGTCCTGCATCGAGGTGACCTGGATGTCGCTGGGCTCGACGTGATCGAACATCGTTTTTCCCCGGGGTGGGTGGCCGTGCCGCCGGCCTCCCCTGCATTGCCGTAGCATGTCCAATTTTTCGGTAACAGGTTATTTTTCCGGTCGTGCAGGACGGTTTTATGCACGCCTTCGTGTGGCTGCAGGCCGACGCGCGTGCGGGACGGCGGCGCCGGGCGGCATGGTGCCGGGGCCGCAACGGGCCCTGCCCTCTCCCGCGCTTCGCGACGGCGCGCCGCACCCGGTTGCAGGCGGGACACGGTTGCGGGCCCGGTGTCGCAAGGGCGCGCCTGGAGGGCCGGCGTTAACCGACGGTTAGCCGTTTGGACCTAGGAGCGTCGGCCTCGCGAACGCCCGCCCCGACCAGGTGTGTCGACCTGGTCCGGCGGGCTCGAACCAAGGGGTGTGCCGTGGAAGAGTGCCTGGTCGACGTGCTGAACGCGCGGGACACGGTCCTGCATGTCTTTCCGGTCGTGGTCGAGGACGTCGCCCGCGCGCCGCAGGAGGCGCTCAAGGTCGCCACCGAGCTGCAGCTCGTGCCCGAGGAGGAGGGCGCCGGCCTGCACGCCCGGATGCACGTCAGCCGGGGCGGCCCGCTCACGCCGTTCGGCGACGCCCTGCTGACGCGGCAGCAGTCGGAGGAGCGGAGCGAGCAGCTGCGCACACGCGCCTACTTCCTGTGGCAGGAGGCCGGCTGCCCCGACGACCGGGCCGAGGACCACTGGCACATGGCCTGCGCGGCGGGGCACGACGGCGCGGCGGCGCCGTAGCGCGGCCTGGGGCGCGGCCCGGGAGCGCGGCGGGCGGGCGCCTTCCGGAAGGGGGTCCGCGTCGCCGCACTGGCCAGCGGGCCGCGCTTCGGCCAGGGTCGGGGAAAACCACCCGGGGGGACTCAGACCATGACCGACCTGCTCGCGCGCCGTGCGCTGCTTGCCGCGCCGCTGCTCGCCGCCGCCGCGACCACGCTGCGCTCCGCCCCGGCCGGGGCGGCCGGCGCCGACCCCGCGATGACGCAGGTGGTGCAGGCCGGCGAGATCCCGTGGAAGCAGCTCTACAACTTCCCGGCCGGCACCGCGGAGCAGGCCACGATGCACGGTGCGCTCGGCGAGCCCGGGCAGTACTTCGTGCTGATCCGCTGGCATCCCGGCTACATGAGCGCGCCGCATTTCTACGAGACCGACCGTCTCTGCATCGTGCTGTCGGGCACCTGGTGGGTCGCGAGCGGAGAGGATTTCGCGCCCGAGAGCACCGTGCCGGTGCCCGCGGGCGGCTTCGTGCGGCGCGTGGCGCGCACGCCGCACTACGACGGGGTGCAGCGCGACGCGAAGGAGCCGGCGATCCTGGCGATCTCCGGCATCGGGCCGATCCACTTCACCATGACCGACCCGAGCAAGCCGGGCTGGCGCGAGGTGTGACGCCGGCCGCGCGTTAACCGGGGATTCAGGCGCGGGGCGCAGGATCGCGGGTGGACCAGCACAGGAGAAATCCAATGAGTGGCAGCATCAGCGACGTCGCAGCGCAGCCCCTGGTGCCGGACGCGGTGCCGCTGCCCGGCTCGCCCCCGGTTCTCAGCCCGCACCCGAGCGGGCCGCCGACCTCGTCGTCCTCGGCCGCGGTGTCCGGCGCCGGCTCGGTCAGCAGCACCGCCAACCCCGACGGCTCGCTGACCACCGTGGTGGTCGATGCGACGGGCAACACGATCTCGGTCAGCGTCAGCGCCCCTGCCCCGGCCGCCATCGCCGCGGCGCACCCGCTCGTCAGCTTCGAGGCCTGAGCCGAGGCGCCCGGCCCGCCGCTCACGGGCTTGGCAGGCCGCCCTTGCGCACGGCGACGGCGCGATAGACCCGGCGGCACAGCGGCAGCCAGAACGGCGAGAACACCACCGCGGCGCCCGGGGCGCACAGCCGGTCGATCCTGCCGGAGACCAGGTTGGGCCCGTGCCAGCGGAGCTGGCCCGCCGGGTGCTGGTCGTCGGCCAGCCGGGCCCAGAACACGACGCCCGGGCCGTGGCGCGCCACCGCCTCGCCGACCGGCGCCACGTCGTCGAGGTGCAGGCCCGGGTTCACGCTGCTCTTGACGACGAAGATCTTGTCGCCGTCCTCCAGGTCCTCCAGCAGCTTGCGGCGGC
Source organism: Janthinobacterium lividum (assembly GCA_050955025.1). Taxonomy (GTDB): domain Bacteria; phylum Pseudomonadota; class Alphaproteobacteria; order Acetobacterales; family Acetobacteraceae; genus CAXSEF01. The sequence goes on along the minus strand of JBPBQX010000278.1, from coordinate 7,490 downwards.
AGAAGCCGAGCCGCACCAGCTCGCGGGCGAGCAGCTCGTCGGGGCTCATCGAGGCGGAGTCGACGAAGGTGTGGTACGAGTAGCGGTAGTGCGTCTGGTGGACCATGTACTCGCCGGGGCCGCCGCGCACAGCGAGGTTCGCCGGCTCGTCGATGCCGGCGAAGTCGGTGTCCAGCGCCTCGTGCAGCCGGTGCAGCCGGATGCCGCCGAAGCGCAGCAGGCTGAGCGGCTCGGCGCCGGCGCCGCGCTGGGCGAAGCCGAACTCGCAGTCGTCGCCCAGGCTCTCGAACGCCAGCATCAGGGCGCGGTCGTCCAGCCTGTCCAGCGGCGGCTCGATCTGGTCGGCGTCGCGCGGGTCGGCCGTGAAGCTGATCGAGTGCAGCGCGAAGGACAGCGGCCGCCGGTCGGGGCTCAGGCCGAGGTCGGCGGGGCTCGCGTGGTGGCGCGGCGTGAACGCCAGCTCGGTGCGCCCGCGGCCGGCCAGCATCTCGGGCGCGAGGCGCGCGACCAGCGCCCCGCCCTCCTCCAGCGCGAACTCGCCGAGCGGCACGCCGTTGCAGGCGATACCCAGGACCTGGGTGCGCCCGCCCGGGGCGTAGGGCTCGACCGACGCGGTCATCACGTAGCCGCGCGGCGAGGCCGGCAGGCGGGGCAGCACGAGCGTGCTGCGCGGCCCCATCGCCCAGACGTTGTGCGCCTCCGGCTCCGACCAGCCCTGGCCGAGGCTGGTCCATCCCTGCTGTCCCGCGCCGAACAAGAAGATCATCGACGGCCTCCGCTGCATCCCGCCGCCGACGTGTGGGACGGAATGCCCGGGTAGGCAATGCGGCCGCAAGCCGGTCAGGCCGCAGGTTTCATCAGGTCTTCCCGGAACGGCCCTCGCGCATCCGCCCGCCTTGCGCCATGCAGGGACGCGACCGGGGCCAGGCGGTGTTCCGGCACGGGGCTCGCGGGCCCGACACACCCTGACCGGAGGCACACGATGACCACGAAGATCTGGAACGGCAGCGCGGACCCGATCTCGACGGCCGCGGACTGGTCGCCGGCCGGCGCACCCGCCGAGGGCGACGATGCGGTGATCATGAGCGGCAGCCCGACGGCCAACGGAACGCTGGACGGCTTCGAGATCGACATCGCCGGCGCCACCGTGTCGGGGCAGCCGCAGCTCCTGCTGAACAACGCGACTTTCGGCACCTTCGAGGTGCTCAGTCTGGGCGAGGCGAGCGGCCCCACCGCGTTCGCCACCGTGGTCGCGACCGGCACCGACACCAACAACGGCTTCATCTCGGCGCCCGCGGCCGGCGGCACGCTGACCATCGTCGGCGAGTCGACCCTCGGCACGCTCGGCAGCCCGACCGAGCACTTCGTGTTCCTCGTGAACAACGGCGTGATCTCGGCGACCGGCGGCACCGTCCGCATCGAGATCGGGCCGGGCTTCGGCAGCGGCCTCACCAACGACGGCACGGTCGGCGTGGCGGGCGGCGGCGAGGTCGATCTCGACGCGTCGGTGTTCGGCAACGGCCGCATCGTGCTGCAGGGCGCGGCCACGCTGAGCACCTCGGAGCTGGTGTCCGCCGGCCAGACGATCAGCTTCGCGGGCAGCGCCGCGACCCCGGAGCGCCTGGTGCTGGGCATGCCCGGCAGCGTCAAGGCCGCCCTGCGCGGGCTCGGCGTCGGCGACAGCATCGACGTGCCCGGCACGGTGACCGGCCACGTCGCCGACGGCACGCTGACCCTCAGCTCGGGCGCGGCGCTGGATATCGGCGCTGGCTACACCGACGCGAACTTCGGCTTCTCCGCCGACGGGCACGGCGGCACGCTGATCGGCGTCGTCTGCTACGCCCGCGGCACCCGCCTGCTCACCGCGGACGGCGAGCGCCCCGTCGAGCAGCTCCAGCCCGGCGACACCGTCACCACCCTGTCCGGCGACGAGGCCGCGATCCGCTGGGTCGGGCGGCGCCGCGTCGACGTGGCCCGTCACGCGGCGCCCGACTCGGTGCGCCCCGTGCGCATCGCTTCGCATGCCTTCGCCGAGGGGATGCCGCGCCGCGACCTGCTGGTTTCGCCCGAGCACGCGCTGTTCGTCGACGGCGTGCTGGTGCCGGCGCGGTGCCTGCTGAACGGCCGCACCGTCACGCAGGACTCGCCCGCGGCGGTGGAGTACTTCCACGTCGAGCTGGACCGCCACGACGTGCTGCTCGCCGAGGGGATGCCGGCGGAGAGCTACCTCGACACCGGCAACCGCACGATGTTCGCCAACGCGCCGGTCACGGCGCTCCGGCCCAGCGCCGAGGCGACACGGGCCGTAGAGGCCTGCGCGCCGTTGGTGGTCGGGGGGGCGGCGCTGGAGGCGGTCAGGGCGCGGCTCGAGGCGAGGGCGCCGGCGCTGGCGGCCTGAAGAAAGGAAGCATGGGCTCTGCCCAAACCCGCAAAGGGTCCGAGGACCCTTTGATCCCCTTACCTCAGTAGAGGATTCCAAAGGCGAGCCTTTGGCGGAGTTTGAGGCAGAGCCTCAACCTTGCTTCCTACTGCAGCGGCTCCACCGGCAGCGCCCACATCAGCCCGCCCTGTGACGCCAGTGCGTTGCGTCCGCGGGGCAGCTGCAGCGGCGAGTCCTTGCCGACGTCGCGGTCGAAGATCTCGCCGTAGTTGCCGACGGCCTCGACCGCCAGTCGGAACGCGTCCTCGCCCACGCCGAGGGAGCGCGCGATCCACGGCAGACCGCCGGTGAGGCGGCGCACCACGGGGTCGGTGCTCCGGCGCATGTCCTCGGCGTTGGCCTGGGTGATGCCGTGCTCCTCGGCCTGGAGCAGCGCCCACACCGTCCAGTCGACGAGCGAGGCCCACTGCGGGTCGCCGGTGCGGGTGGCGGGCGACATCGGGTCGAGCGTGATGGTGTCGGGCAGCACGGCGAAGCGCGCGATGCGGGCGTGGAAGGCGGAGCGGACGTTGGCGAGCCAGGAGACGTCGCCGGTGATGGCGTCGCAGTGGCCGCCGACGAGGGCCGCCTCCATCTCGCCGCGCTCGGAGAACGGGAAGCGGGCCTCGGGCTTGGCGAGGCGCGGCTCGAGGGCGTCGTAGAGGCCGCGCTCGGGGGGCGAGGCGTTGATGAAGCAGACGTTGCGGCCGCCGAGGTCGGCGGGCGTCGCGATGCCGGCGTCGCGGGGGACCAGGAAGCCCTGGCCGTCGAAGAACATCGGCGGGCCGAACGCCACGCCGTAGACGCCGGCGACCACGGGGTTGGGGGTCGCGCCGAACAGCACGTCCACGCGGTTGTCGCGCAGGGCGGCCAGGCCGCCCGGCTCGTCGGGCAGGGACAGGAACAGCGCCTTCGACGGGTCGCCCAGGGCCTCGGCGGCGAGCGCGCGGCAGAGGTCGGCGCCGAGGGCGGAGAGGTTGCCGTGGGTGTCGGCCTCGGAATAGTCGTCCTCGTCGGTGACCAGGCCGCAGCGCAGCGCGCCGGCCTGGCGCACGGCGGCCAGGGTGGCGCCGGCCTCGGGGGCTGCGGCGGCGGCGGGCGGGGTGGCGATTGCGGCGGCGGGCGGCTCCGCGGGGGCGGCGGGCGGGGGCTGGGCCGTGGCGGGGCGGGCGAGCAGGAGGGCGGCCAGCAGGGCCAGCGCGGGGGTGGGCTGCGTCATCGGGTCGGCGTGCTCCGGACAGGAAGAAGGGGAGCCGGATCGCTCCGGCTCCCCTTCGGGTCAGGCTGGGACGGCCGGGGCCGGTGTCAGGGCGTCCAGGTGCCGGAGGTCGGCACGCCGGGCGTCAGCGACGGGCGCGGGTTGAAGTCCGCGGGCGCCGGGTCGATCAGCGTGCCGTTCTGGTAGTCGGTGGGCACGATGTTGAGCGTGTAGCAGCCGCCGAGCGGGTAGTGCGGCAGGCTCGGCTTCTGGCCGGGCAGGATCTCGGCGTAGGAGGCGGGGAGCGGGGCGACCTTGCCGGTGAGGCGGGCGTTGTCGAAGGCTGCGAGCATGTCGCCGATGCCCGGGGTCTTGTCGTCGGCCGGGCCCATGTAGTCCTGGCCGGTGAGCGCCTTGCCGGCCGCGAAGCCGCGGGTCTCGTCGGGCAGGTCGGCGAGCGGGGTCAGGTTGAACAGCGTGTTGATCAGCTTGATGATCGAGCTGTGCTCGGTGTTCTGGTGGATGATCGCGTGCGACTTGCCGTAGGGCGAGATCACGATCGCGGGGATGCGCTGCGAGGGCTCGAGCGGGTTGCCCTGCGGGTCGTTGACGCGCGTGGTCACGGCGCCGTGGTCGTAGAGGCCGTCGGTCTCGTCGTAGGCGATGACGATCGCGCTGTCCTTCCAGTAGGGGGAGGCGGCGATGGCGTTGATCTCGTCGGCGAGGAGCTGCTCGGCGATCTGGCCGTCCGAGTAGCCGGGGTGGTCGTCGCTGCCCGGGAAGGCGGCCTGGACCTTGGGGTTCGGGTCGACGGGCAGCAGGTTGTCGTTGTTGTCGTAGCCGCCGCGCACGTAGAACACGCCGCCCTTGGTGCCGAGCTGCTGGTTCTGCACGGCGGTGTAGAAGTCGTTCAGGCCGCGCAGGTGGGCGTTGGCCACCACGGGGTTGTCGGCGATGTAGCCGAAGTACTGCGGGGCGTTGTGGTGGATGATGTAGGAGCTGTACATCGGCACCGCGGCGGAGTCGGTCGGCTCGGCGTCGTAGCCTTCCTGGAACCAGCCCCAGTTGGTGGGTGCGTTGCCGTCGCCGGCGATGCGCTTGATGTCGTGCTGGACGTCGAGCAGGTCGAGCGCGGGGTTCGGGTCGCTGGCGACCGTGGCCTGGATGCCCTTGCCCATGAAGGACAGCGGCAGGGTGGCGTAGGTCTGGTTCAGCGCCGGCTTGTTGGGGTTCTCGTCGCCCGGGTTGTAGGGCGGCTTGACCGGCGAGAAGTCGAGGTTGGAGCCGGGGAACGGGCCGGGGTCGCCCACGATGGGCTCGCCGCCGCTGCTGGCCACGACGGGGCTCGCGATGTTGGAGCTGGCGGTGCCGGGGTGCAGCGCCCACTGCGTCAGGCCGGACTGGCCCGCGATCATCGCCAGCGCGTTCGGCGTGGACGGCGCGGTGACCGTCATGTGGAAGTTGTCGAACAACGCGAAGCGATCGGCGTACTGCCACATGAAGGGCGCGGTGTCGCAGTCGACGTGGCCCATGGCCAGCTCGCCCATCTGCTTCTGCGCGAGCGTCGGGTTGGCGGCGGCAGGCAGGAGCGTCGTCTTGCTGACGATCTGGCCGGCCGCGTTGGTGGTCAGGCCTTCCTCGTCCAGCGCGAAGCGGTCGTTGAGCGAGACGCCGTTCACGAAATGCTGGCTGTTGTCGATGCCGGCGTGGGAGTGGTCGACCGAGGCGATGTCGGCCGGGTAGATCGGCACGGTGACGCCGCCGGGCGCCTTGACGGTCTGCGGGATCAGGAACGGCGAGATCGGGCCGACCGTGCCGTCGGTGTTGACGATGGGCTGGTAGAAGCCGGGGGTGGCCGTGCCGCCCTTGGAGAACAGGCCGTTGGCGCCGGGGAAGGTGCCGAAGTAGAAGTCGAAGGAGCGGTTCTCCTGGAACAGGACGAACACGTACTTCACCTTCTTCTGCAGAAGCGCCACCTTCTCGGCGGTGGTGAGCTTGGGCTGGGCGGCCATGTTGGTCGCGAAGCGCTGCACGGTGTCGCTGCTTTTCGGCGCGATGGTCACGTCGGCCGGCGCCTCCTGCGCGAGCAGCGCGGTGGGCTGCAGCATCGCAAGGGTGCCGAGGATGGCACAGGAGTTCCTGTACCAGTTTTTCAAAGTCATGACGTTCCACCACCCAGAGTTGAAATCGCCGAAACGCGCGACTACACGCGCGTTGTCGTCGGGCGGAGTTGAAGCGGTTCGGCGGCGGCGGGGCCAACTACAGTTCGATGAAATGTCGCAAGGAAGGCCGGGCTCTGCCCGGACCCGCCAGGGGCGAGCCGCCCCTGGACCGGCCTCACTTAAGGAAGGCGTTCCAAGGGCGCAGCCTTTGGCGGAGTCCAGAGGCAGAGCCTCTGGCCTTGCCTTGCCTTCAGACGAGCCGCCGGACCTCGCGTTCCTCGCGGACGACGTAGGTGTAGAAGCGCACGGTGCCGTCCGGCTGCTTCTCGCGGTAGATGCCCTGGATCTCGTTCTCGAGGCCGGGGAACAGGTTGGCGGCGCGCTCGAACACCTTGAGGTACTCGACCATGGGGCGGGCGCGCTCGTCGAGTCGCTCGCCGGGGATGATGGTGGCGATGCCGGGCGGGTAGACGACCCAGAGCGTGCAGGCGATGCGGCCGAAGATCTCGTCGATCGGCAGGAAGTCGACGTTGTTGCGCACGAACTCGCGCACCGCCTGGTCGGGGCGCATGGCCATGGTGGGGAAGTGGTCGGCCTGGAACTGCTCGCGCTGCAGCGTGGAGGTGCGGTGCGAGCGGTAGAAGCCGTGCATCTCGGCGCACAGGTCGCGCAGGCGGTGGCCGGCGTAGCGCTCGGGGCGCTGTCGCACGAAGTCGGGCATGACCTCGTCGAGCAGGCGGTTGTCGTCGTGCAGGCGCTTGAAGAACACCAGGAAGCTCAGCAGCGTGCCGGCCTTGCTGCTTTCCACGCCCGGGGTGAGCAGGAAGAGGATCGAGTTGAGGTCGTTCTTCTCGGGGACGATCCGGTTCTCGCGCAGGAACACCGCGAGCACCGGGGCGGGGACGCCGTGCTCGGCGTAGGCGCCGGTCTCGTGGTCGAAGCCGGGGGTCAGCAGGGTGAGCTTGTTGGGGTCGGTCATGGCGAAGCCGGGGGCGACGTCGCCGAAGCCGTGCCAGGTGTCGCCCGGCGCCATCGCCCAGTGCGCGGGGTTGGCGGCCAGCTCGTCGGTGGAGACGTCCTCCCAGCGCACGCGGGCGGGCGCGCCCTCCATGCTGGCCACGGGGTTGGGCACGGTGTCGGGGACGAAGGGCTCGAAGAACCACTGCTTGGCGGGGTCGGTCTCGCGGGCGAGGAACTCGTCGCGGGCGGAGCGGATCTTCTTGCGCAGCTCGATGCCGAGGCGGACCGTGTCGTCCCACAGCACCTCGCCCTGGCGGCCCTTCATCATCTGCGCGCCGACGTCGAGCGAGGCGAACAGCGGGTAGAACGGCGACGTGGACGCGTGCATCATGAAGAACTCGTTGAACCGGCGGTGCTCAACGCGGCGTCGCTGGCCCTTGATGTGGTTGTCGCGCACGTGGATCTGGCTCGACTGGCTGAAGCCGGCGAGCTGCTTGTGCGTGGACTGCGTGGCGATGATGCCGGGGCTCGACTCGGACAGGCCGTTCAGGCCCATGGCGAAGCGGCCCTTGTACAGCGGGTGGAACTTCATGAAGCCCGCCCAGGCCTCGTCGAACATCAGGTAGTCGCAGAGCGGGCCGAGCTTCTCGGCGATCATGTCGGCGCTGTAGATCGTGCCGTCGTAGGAGCACTGCTCGACGACGGCGACGCGGAACGGGCGCTCGCGTCGCCAGGCGTCCTTGTCCACGAC
>JBPBQX010000277.1:0-15722 GCA_050955025.1 Janthinobacterium lividum | reverse complement strand
CCCGGCGCGCTGCTGCGGCGCGGGACGGTGGTGCTCGGCCACGCGATCGCGGCGCCGGACGGGTTCCTGCCGAGCGGGCGCACGCCCGGGGTGTTCCAGCGCCTGCTGGCGGCCGCGCTGCGTGTGCACAGCCCTGCGGCGGCGGAGGTGGCGGCACGCGCGGGGCTGCGTCTGCTCGGCGACCAGGCGGCGCTGGGCAAGGGCGAGATGCTGCTGCCGGAGTAGCGGCTGCTTGGAATTCGCCGCCGCGGGGCCATACGACTCCGCAGGGAGGGCCGGCGATGAACATGGTGGATCTGATCGTCATGGTGTGCGCGCTGGCAGGCGGGGCGTGCCAGGAGAAGCACATGCTGTTCGAGTCGCACGGCTCGCTCGCGCAGTGCATGGTCGAGGCGCAGCCGTATCTTGCGCAGTGGATCGGCGACCATCCCGACGTGCAGGTGAAGACCTGGCGCTGCGTGTGGCCGGACAGCGAGGCGGATGGAAAGTGACAGGCGTGGCAGCGTTTCGGAACGCGGCGCGTTGACACGCAGGTCGGGCGCCGGGGACACTTCGCGCGGCCTGGCCGGGTCCTGCGCCGATGATGCACGGCCGGCAACGAATCAGGGCCCACGAGGCCCAGGGGAGGTTTTCTTGAAGCGCTTCATTACCACCGGGGCGGCCGTTGCCGTGCTCACGACGCTCTCCTTCGCCTCGGCGCCTGCGCGCGCGGACGATCCGGCGCCTGCCGCGGCGGCCACGCCTGCCTCGGCGTCGGTCGGCGATGCGGCCGCGGGCGAGAAGACCTTTGCGGTCTGCAAGGCGTGCCACCAGATCGGGCCGAATGCGCACAACGCCGTCGGCCCCGTGCTCAGCGGTGTGGTTGGGCGCAAGGCGGGGACCTATCCCGGCTACAGCTACTCGGAAGCCAACAAGAACTCCGGCCTGACCTGGGACGTCGCGACCCTGCAGAAGTACCTGGCGGGTCCGCAGAAGCTCGTGCCCGGCACGAAGATGATCTACCCGGGCTTCCCCAACAATCCCGAGAAGTCCAACAACGTCATCGCCTACCTCGCGCAGTTCAACGAGGACGGCTCCAAGAAGTAGTCTGGCCGATCGCCGCTTCCTTCTGGGAAGCGGCGTTCTGTTCCGGGTGTTTTCAGCCCGAGCGCATGCCGAGCGCCACGCGGACCAGGTCCGCGGTGCGCTGGACACCGAGCTTCGACTTCAGCTGCGTGCTCGCGTTGGCGATGGTCTTGTAGCCGACGCCGAGTGCCTCCGCGATGCCGCCAAGGCTTCTTCCCTCGGCGAGCAGGCGCAGGATCTCCAGCTCGCGTTCGGTGAGCTGGCCCATCGGGTCGCCGGCGCCGACCGACAGCAGGGCCATCTCCTGGGCGATGTCGTGCTGGATGTGGCGCTGCCCGTCGCTCACCTTGCGCACGGCCAGCAGAACCTCGTCGGCGGACGCGTTCTTGCTCAGGAAGCCGCGCGCGCCCGCCTCCATCGCGCGGGCGGCGTAGAGCGGCTCGGCGTGCATGCTCAGCACCAGCACCCGCAGGCCGCCGTGCTCGGCGACCAGTCGGCGCAGCAGCTCGAGGCCGCTGATGCCGGGCAGGTTCAGGTCGAGCACCACGAGGCGGGGGCGTTCGAGGCGTGCCAGCGCGAGCGCCTCCTCGCCGGTCGCGGCCTCGCGGATCGCGGTGTCGTCCAGCGTGGCAAGCAGGCGGCGCAGGCCCGCGCGCACGATGGCGTGGTCGTCCACCAGGAGGATGCTCATCGCGGCGGGGCCGCCAGCGCCGGCAGGAGCCCGGCCGCGGCTTGATCGGCGTCGTCCGGTGCCGGCTCGGCGGGTCCGGCCGACGCGGCATCGGGAAGGCGCGCGGCGACCAGCCAGCCGCCGCCTGGCACCGGGCCGGCCGCCAGGGTGCCGGACAGCGCGGCGACGCGCTCGCGCATCCCGGCGAGGCCCCGCCCCTGCCCCGAGCCTGTGCGGTGCATCGCGGTGCCCGGAGGAACGCCGGCGTCGTTGCGGACGTGCGCGGTGACGGCGCCGGCCTCGCGCGCCAGCACGATCCCGACCAGGCGGGGGCGCGCGTGGCGCACGGCGTTGCTCAGGCTTTCCTGGACCACGCGGTAGAGCGTCTCCTCGACCGCCTCGGCGGGGCGCGGGTCGAGGTCGACCGACGCTTCGACCACGAGCGAGGGGTCGCGCGCGCGCCAGAACGCGGCCAGCTCGGCGACCGCGGCGGCCAGGCCGAACTCGGCGGCGCGCAGCGGGCGCAGGCGGCCCAGGATGTCGCGCACGTGGCGCTGCACGTGGCCGATCGAGTCCTGGATCAGCCGGACTTCGTCAGCGATCCCCGCCTCCTGCCCGGGCGGCGCGTCGGGGGCGGCCTCGCGGAGGAGGCGCAGGATCGTGGCGGTCGTCATGGTCACGGCGAACAGGGCGGGGCCGACCTCGTCGTGCAGGTCGCGGGCCAGGTCGGCGCGTTCCTCTTCTTGCAGGTTCGCCATCTGCTCGGCGAGGCGGCGGTTGCGCGCGTCCACGTCGTCCAGGCGGCCGGACATGCGGTTGAAGCCGCGCGCCAGCCCGGCCAGCTCCGGCGGCCCGCGCGCGGGGACGCGGACGTCGCGCCCGCCCGCCTCGATGCGCCCCAGGCCGTCGGCGATGTCGGCGAGCGGGCGCAAGGCGCCGCGCAGCGTCAGGTGCACCAGCAGCACCGCGGGCACGCAGAAGGCGGCGAAACACAGCAGCTCGTCGCGCAGGCTGCCCCAGACCTCCAGCAGCTCGTTGGCGGGGTCGGCGCGCAGCAGCACCGTGCCGGCGGCCTGGCGCACCAGCACCGCGGGCGGCCCGCGCCCCACCAGCGACGCGAACCAGCCGGGCACGGGGTCGCCGCCGCTCGCCAGGGTCGAGGTGCCGAGCGTCGCGCCGTCGGTGCCGAGCAGCGCCGCCTGCACGTGGCGGTCGCCGTTGAACTCCGCCACCAGGCGGGCGAGGCGGGCGGGGTCGTCGCGCGCCAGAGTGTCGCCGCGCACGGTCTGCGCGGCGACCAGGAGCGCCGCGCCAAGCTCGGTGCGCAGCTGCTGCGCCGCCTGCCAGGCGGCGAGGGCGGTCGCGGCGCCGAGGCCCAGGCCGAGAAGCAGCACGATCAGCACGGTGAGCCGGGCACGCAGGGACATCGCGGTGTTCTAGCGGCGCGGCAGGGCGCAAGGAAGCAAGGCCAGAGGCTCTGCCTCTGGACTCCGCCAAAGGCTCGCCTTTGGAATCCGGTACTTGAGGGAAGCGGGTCCGGGGGCGCCTGCCCCCGGCGGGTCCAGGGCGGCGCCCTGGCCTTGCTTTGCCCTTCCGCGGCGCCGTCTCGCGTGGGACGCTGCGCCAGGGCGATACGACGAGGGTGCGATGGCGACTGCGCTGCTGCCGGACGAGCTGGTGTTTGTCGGGATGTGCGACCTTTCGGGCCATGTGCGCGGCAAGGGGATGCTCCTGGCCGACCTGGCTTCGCGTGTCTCGCGCGGGGTCGGCATCGTGCCGTCGGCGATCATGATGTCCGCGTTCGGGCCGATCTTCGAGACGCCGTACGGCACGCGGGGCGACCTGGCGCTGGTGCCCGACCTCGGCACGCTGGTCGACATCGCGTTCTCCGAGGACGAGGGCGAGCGGTTCTGCCTGGGCGACGTGGTGACCACGCAGGGCACGCCGTGGGCGTGCTGCCCGCGCGGCTTCCTGCACCGCGCGATCGCGGCGCTGCGCGCGGAGACGGGGCTGGGCGTGCAGGCCGCCTTCGAGCAGGAGTTCACCTACGCCGGCGTGCCCGATCGCCCTGCGTCGTACAGGCTGCGCAGCGTGCGCGAGGCAGGGCGGTTCGGCGGGCTGCTGCTGGCCGCGCTGAACCAGGCGGGGGTGACGCCGGAAGGGTTCATGGCCGAGTACGGCCCGCGGCAGTTCGAGGTCACGGTGCGACCGCGCATGGCGCTGCGCGCGGCCGACGAGGCGGTGATCACGCGCGAGTTGATCCGCGCGGTGGCCGCGCGCTGCGTGCGGCCGGGCGAGCAGGGCGGCGCCGACCCGCAGGGTCACGGGCACGGCACGGTGCCGCCGGGCGGGGCGCGGGGCGCGGCCGCCAGCCTCGCGCCGATGCCCACGCCGGGCGGGATCGGCAACGGCACGCACGTCCACCTCAGCCTGGTCGACGCGGAGGGCCGGCCCGCGCTGTGCGACGAGGCGGGCGCGGGGCTTTCGGAGACCGGGCGGCGGTTCGTCGCGGGGCTGCTGCACCACATGCCGGCGCTGTGCGCGCTGACGGCGCCGTCGGTGGCGTCCTACTACCGGCTCACGCCCGGCCGCTGGGCGCCGAGCGCGGGCGACCTCGGGATGCACGACCGGGGGGCCGCGGTGCGGATCTGCCCGGTGTTCTCCGGCGGCTCGGAGCCGGCGGCGCTGCAGTTCAACGTGGAGTTCCGGGTGGGCGACGCCACCGCAAGCCCGTACATCGCGCTGGGCGCGCTGATCTGGGCGGGGCTGGACGGGATACGGCGCGGGCTGGAGGTGCCGGAGGCGGCGGGTGCGCTGCCGGGCTCGCTTCCCGCGGCTTTGGCGGCGCTGGCGGCGGACGCGCAGGCGCGCGAGTGGATGGGGGAGGAGCTGATGACGGCCTACCAGATGCTGAAGGCCTCGGAGCAGGCGGCGCTCGCCGGGCTCGAGGACACCGAGATCTGCGGGCGATACGCCGATGCCTACTGAGCCGCTGCTCGCAGCCCACGAGCCGGCGCCGGTCGAGGTGGTGCGCCCGGACGGCGGCTCGGACCTGGTGCTCACGGCGGACCACGCGGGGCGGCGCATCCCCGAGGCGCTCGGACGCCTCGGCGTGCCCGAGGGCGAGCTGGGGCGCCACATCGCGTGGGACATCGGCATCGCGGGGGTCGCGACGCGGCTGTCGGAGGCGCTCGACGCGGCGCTGGTGATGCAGCGCTACTCGCGGCTGGTGATCGACTGCAACCGCGACCCGGGCGTGCCCTCCTCGATGCCGGAAGTCAGCGAGGCGACGCCGGTTCCCGGCAACGAGGGGATCGGCGAGGACGAGCGGCGGCGGCGGGCCGAGGCGCTGTTCACGCCATACCACGACGCGATCAAGGGCCTGCTCGACCGGCGCGACGCGGCCGGGCGGCGCAGCGTGCTGGTCGCGCTGCACAGCTTCACGCCGGTCTACCTGGGCGAGCGGCGGCCGATGCACGCGGCGGTGCTCTACAACCGCGACGCCCGGCTGTCGCTTGCGCTGCGCGACCTGCTCGCGGCGGAAGGCGGCCTGGTGGTGGCGGAGAACGAGCCCTACCGGGTCAGCGACCTCACCGACTACACGGTGCCGGTGCACGCCGAGCGGCGCGGGCTGCTGCACGTCGAGATCGAGATACGCCAGGACCTGATCGGCGACGCGGCGGGCGAGGCGGAGTGGGGGGAGCGGCTCGCGCGGCTGCTGCCGGCGGCGGTTGCGGCCTGCGACCGCGGGCCGGCGTAGCGAAGGCAAGGCCAGAGGCTCTGCCTCTGGACTCCGCTCAAGGCTCGCCTTGAGAATCCACGACGAGGAAGGCGGCAGACAAGGGAAGGGCCGGGTGTTGCCACCCGGCCCTTCCCCGTCGCGGACGCGGTGGGCGGAGCCTACTTGATGGCGCCGTTCAGGCCGGCCGGGAAGAAGCTGTTCGCGGAGGCGGTGGCGCCGAGGTAGACGATGTTGAGCACCTGCGTGGTCGTGCGCGTGAAGACGAGCGAGTTGGCGTCGGTCGGCGTGATGTTGAGCGCCCCGCCCACCAGGATGCCCTGGTCGTCCGGCACGGCGGTCGGCTGCGAGGCGGCGGCGCGCAGGGCGGAGATGCCCGCGGTGGCCGCATACTGGCCGGCCGCGGCGAGGCGGGTGCGGATCTGGCCGGCGTGGTACGCCTCGACCGCGAGGATCGACGCGGCGGCGGTGAGGTAGGTCTTGTTGGTGATCAGCGCGGCGGCGCCCGCGTAGGCCGTCACGCCGACGTCCTCGAAGATGTAGGCGCCGAGCAGGAAGCTGGCCTCGTCGGCGAACGGGTTGAAGGTCTGCGAGGAGTTGATCAGCCCGGCCGCCTGCGCCGCCGCGGTGAAGCTCGTGGACAGGTTGATCTGCGGGCGGTCGACGGGCGTGCCGCCGGCCGCGGTGATCGCCGCGCGCAGGAAGCGCACGTGGTTCAGCTCGTCGCCCGCGATCTCCGCCGCGTACTGGGCGGCGGCCGAGGTGGTGAACGGGACGGCCGTGCCGCCCGTGACCGCGCCGGGGCTGGTGCCGATGTCGGCAGCGCTCAGGCCGTTGCCGCTCAGGCCGCGCAGGTAGAACTCGGCCTCGAGATACTCGAGGTTGAGGGCGAAGTTCAGCACGGCGAGGTCGGTGGCATCGCTCGTCGCGTCTGCCTGGGCCTTCTTCGACGTGAGGCCGCCGAGCGCGAGGGCACCGAGGGCCGCGGCGCTGAAGCCGCCGGTCCGCAGCACGCCGCGACGCTTCAGCCCGAGCTTGGCGATCGTGAGTCCGTTGAGATCCATTGGATGTAGCCTCCCCAGCGATACGCATGCAGGAACGCTCGCCCGCTGGGGCGGCATCACCGTCGCGGCGGCCACACTGGCCGCGGAACGTTTACGGCCCAGCCAGCTCGCCGGATGCATACACGATTAGTTCATGAGTGCGGCCATGCCACGGCGGGGCGGACCACCCTGGCCGTGCCGCCGGAGCGGGAGTCGAACAGGGCGCGGGCGGCGCTGGTCACCATCTCCCCGTAGTCGCGGGCGAGCATCGGCGTATGCGAGTGGTAGAAGCCGACCGCGGCCATGAGGTCGCCGTGAGACTCGTGGAGGTAGGTGCGCATCACGGCGCCGGAGGCCGCGATGTTGAAGCACGGGTCCGAGATCAGGCGCGCACGCACGTCGGGCGGCGCCATGCGGGTCACGCGCGCGATCGGCCCCACCCAGAGCGTGTTGATTTGCATCACGCCGAGGTCCTCGGTGCCGTTGGCGTTGCGGTGCACCGAGCCGGGGACGCCACCCTCGATGACGTGGATCGACGGCAGCACGCGCGGCGGCAGCGCGTAGAACGCGGCCGTGGCGGCCATGCACGCCAGGAACGGCACGGGCATCGGTGTCGCCTCGCTGCATGGGCGGGTGGGCGCCGGCCTGCGCCCTGCCCTGCCCGCGTCCGCGCCGGTGGCCGGCGCGTCTGCGGCACTCTCGGCCGGGGGCGGCGTCGGCGGCAAGCGGGATCGGGGCGGGCGGCGCGGTTGGCGGCGCGGCGTGGCGGAGGTGCCGCAGCGGTGCGCAGGGCCGGGCGCGGCCCGCGTAGCGGGACACCGTGGGGCGGCCTGGGTCGGGCGATGTCACGGGGGCGCGGCTTGGCCGTCCCGGCTCCGGCCCCTAGATTGGCGGGCATGAAACAGAGCACGCACCATCGTCCCGGCGAGGCAGGCTTCACCCTGCTCGAGGTCCTCGTCGTCATCGCGATCCTGGGGCTGCTGATCGGCCTGGTGGCGCCCAACGTGCTGCAGAGGCTCGGCGGCGCGCGTGTCAACGTGGCCCAGCAGCAGATCAGCGGCGGGATCGGCGCCGACCTCGACATCTACAAGCTCGACGTCGGCAGCTACCCGACCACGGAGCAGGGGCTGCAGGCGCTGGTGGAGAAGCCGTCGGACGCGGTCGGCTGGAGCGGGCCCTACATCAAGGGGGGCAAGGTGCCGCTCGACCCGTGGAACCACGCCTACAGCTACCGCGAGCCCTCGACGCGGGCGGGGCACGACTACGACCTGTGCTCGAACGGGCCAACCGCAGGCGGGGCAGGCGAGCCGGGTGCCGGAGCGATCTGCAATCCGTAGGCACCCGCTGTCGCGGCGCACGGCGGCGATCCGTGCACACAGGATCGCGGCGCGGCTTCGGTTGTGGGGCGGGCAGCGCCGTAGGGTCTGGGCGGCCGCAAGGTGGGGTGTCGCCGCGGCGCGTGCCTAAACGCCTGTTGCTGTCGAAGAACGACCGTGTCGCGGGCGACGTGTTCGAGGGCTGCCCGGCTGAGGCGGGGCAGCGGTTTATCCTTGAGTCGTGGGGGACACCGGTGAACCCCGGCCAACGGTGCGCCCGGATGCCTTGTTACCGTGCAGAAACAAGGAAGCGGCGCGCTGCCCGACCGTAAAGCGAAATGGTAAGTCTCCTTTACTGCTTTCCGAACATGCACACGTATGCCAGTCTGTTACATTACTGGGCAATATGCCCAGTATTTGACCGGAAAAGCACCATATGCCTCAATTGTACTCTCAACGAGTTGGACAAGGCCGGAGGCGCTTGGCGTTGCTGGCGGCTGCTGGGCTTTCGGTTCTGTCGGCAGGCGCGGCCCGCGCGGACGCGCTTTCCGCGGGCGTGGCCGGGTCGGGTCTGCCCGGCATGGCGGCGGGCGGGAACCAGGAACCCAGGATCGACCGGGCGCCGGATCCTACCGCGACGGGCCCGTATGCCACCACCTCGAGCGAGTACAAGCTGCCGGCCAGGATCGATCCCGAGGTCGATCCCGCCGTGGTCACCGAGCTTTGGGCGCGCATCTACCGTCCCGCCACGCTCGGCAACGGCAGGCATCCGCTGGTCGTGATCCTGCACGGCAACCACGGCACCTGCGGCCACTACATCGCGGGCATCGTCGGACGCGTCGACGACAACACGCAGTACACCACGCTGGGCACCTGCCCGGACGGCTACGTCGTGACGCCGAACCATCTCGGCTACGAGTACATGGCGACCAAGCTGGCGTCGTGGGGCTACATCGTCGTCTCGATCAACGCGAACCGCGGCGTCACCGCGGCGGCCGGCGTGCCCGGCGACTCCGGGCTGAACCTGCGTCGCGGCCGGCTCGTGCTGCGCCATCTCGAGCAACTCGCCGCGTGGAACCGCTCCGGCGGTGCGCCGGACACCCTGGGCTTCAACCTCAAGGGCACCCTCGACTTCAAGCACATCGGGCTGATGCGGCATTCGCGCGGCGGCGAGGGGCAGCTCGCGGCCTACACGATGTATCTCGACCCGGGCAGCCCGTGGCCGGCGCGTATTTCCGATCCGGTGAAGTTCGAGGCGCTGTTCGAGCTGGCGCCGGTGGACGGCCAGACCGGCCGCACCTTCGTGGCCAACAACATTCCCTGGACGGTGCTGCTTCCGCTGTGCGACGGCGACGTCAACACGCTGCAGGGCGTGCGGGTGTACGACCGCACCATCGACTCGCTGACGGAGACCAAGGGCGCGATCAAGACCGTCTACGCGGTCTGGGGCGCGAACCACGACTTCTTCAACACGCAATGGCAGACGTCGGACTCCAAGGGCTGCACGGGTTTCGGCAACGCGCCGCTGTTCGACCTGGTGTCGGCGGGATCGGCGACGGAGCAGCAGACCGGGCTCTACGCGTTCCTAGCGATGATGCGCGGCTATGTCGGGCCGTACCGGCAGCAGGAGCTCGCGAACCTGCTCGACCCGAGCTACGCGCTGCCCCCGAAGCTGACCGCGCTCAGCATGTTCGAGCGCTCCTTCAGCGAGGCGGCCAAGACCGGCCCCACCGCGGTGATCGACGACTTCACCAGCCCCGACGGCACATCCAGCAGCGGCCAGCCGAACCAGACCGCGCGCATCAGCACGGCCCATCTGGCGGTGCAGAACCACGACGTCACCCTGACCTCGCAGGCGATCGCGTGGCAGCTGCCGTCCGTCGACCCGTCCGGCGCCTACTTCCAGGCCAACTGGGCGGCGCCGGGCGTCGTCAATCCGGTGCCCTACGAGACGCTCGAGTTCCGCGTGGCGCTGCAGTGCATCCCGGTCTCCACGACCAACGTCTGCGGCGCGCCGAGCGGGCTCAACATCGGCGAGGTCAACGACTTCTCGGTCGCCCTCGCGCTGCCCGACGGCACGCTCACCCGCTCGGTGCACCTGTCCGATTACGCGATGCTGAAGGGCCCGGTGGGCGGCGGCACGCAGAACCTGCATCCGATCCTGGAGACGGTGCGCATCCCGCTCGCCGACTTCTTTCCTGCGCCCACCGCGTTCGGCGCGGCACCCACGGTTCCGACGCTGCGCGGGGTACGCTTCATCTTCGACCGCACGGCGAGCGGCGCCGTCAGCCTGGCCAACCTCCGGCTGAGCCGGCCGGTCGGCGTCTACCAGGGTCTGGTCGCGGACGTCGGGGACAAGGCCGGGCTGACGGCCCTGCCCGTCAGCGCCCAGGTGGCCGCCGAGCCGGCCCCCGCCGTGCTCGCCGCGCCACAGGGTCGGGTGATGGCGCTGAGTAGCGCCGCGACGACGGCCGCCACGACCACGCCGATGGTCGACATCGAGCTGCAGAGCCAGACGGCGATCCCGGTACGTGACTCGCTGCTGACGCTGAGCGTCGACGGCAAGGAGACGACGCTCAGCCGCTTCGCCGACGACGGCGACACGAGGCGCGTCATCTTCTCCGTGCCGCGCGCCGACTTCGACGCGGTTCCGGACGGCGCGCCGCTCGTGCTGCGCAACGGGGCGGCGGCGAGCAGCTTCGGGGCGCTGCGCAAGTCCATGCTCCGCTAGAGGCTGTCGGGGGCCTGCTGGCTGGACGAGGTCAGCAGGCCTTCTTTTTCTGAAGAAAAAGAAGCAAAAAGACTTTCTCCGTTTTGTGCCGAGCTGCCCGCCTGGCCTGTGTTCCCATGGCCGAAAGTTCTTTGGTTCTTTCTTTCAAGAAAGAACTTCTTGCTTTCTTGGGCAGGGAGCGAGGCCTCAGTCCTGTTCCCAGTCGAGCATCCGCCAGGGCGTGAGGGCGCTGCCGCCGACCTGCACGGTGGCGCGGCGCGAGAACACCGCGCCGCTCGCCATGCGCACGGTCGCCGTGACCTCGACCACGGTGACCTCGGGCACCGCGTCCGAGACGCCGCCCGCGCCCAGCGCACGCAGCGCCTGCGCGACCACCGGGTCGGCCAGCGTCAGGCGCGGCTCGCCCACGGAGAACACGGACAGGTGCGGGCGCAGGCGGGCGAACAGCGCCGGCGTCATGCCGCGCACCAGCGCCACGTCGTCGACGCTGCCGAACGGCAGGCCCGCGGGCGCCACCGACAGCCCCGCCGCGCGGTAGGATGCCGTCGACGCAGCGGGCTGGCCGGGCATCGCGGGCGGCGTGCGCCAGTCCACGATGGCCTGCGCCACCAGGCCTGCCGCGTGCGGGTCGGTGCCGAGCGCCACGACCAGCGCGGACAGCAGGTCCGCCTGCGCGGTGTTGGGGTTCACCTTGCCGCCCTGGTCGCGCAGCACGATCGCCGCGCGGCCGCGCGACACGGCCAGGGCGCGCTCGGTGCCGTCGGGGAGCCAGCGCGCGCCGGAGCCGTCGAGCATGTGGAACATCGAGGCCTGCACCGCGCCGTCGGCGGCCAGCTCGGCGGCGGCGTCGCGGCGCAGGTTGGCGGCGATCTGGGCCTCGCCGCGGCCGGCCGACGTGAGCTGCGTCACCAGCAGAGTCAGGAGGACCACGGTCCAGAGCACGATCAGGAGGGCGAAGCCACGCTCGCGGAGGAAGGCAAGGTCGGGCTCTGCCCGAACCCGCAAAGGGTCCGAGAACCCTTTGATCCCCTTGCTTAAGGGAGGCGTTCCAAGGGCGCAGCCTTTGGCGGAGTCCAGAGGCAGAGCCTCTGGCCTTGCCTGCCTCACCGATCGATGCCGATACGGCTCCGTGTCGGCGCCAGCGGGTCGGCCGAGCCGTTGGGCGACAGGTAGCGCAGGGTCTCCGGCACGGCGGCCGCACCTCGCAGGCCTTCGCGCAGGTCCTCGGTGAGGGCACGGGCGTCGCGGCCGTCGTGGATGACGTGGGGCGTGATGAGGACCAGCAGCTCGGTGCGGCTGCGCGTGTTGGACTGGGTGCCGGCGAACAGGCTGAGGATCGGGATGTCCTTGAGGAACGGGATGCCGCCGTTGGAGCGGGTGTCGCTGTCCTGGATCAGGCCGGCGAGGCCGATGGTCTCGCCGTCCTGCACCACGACGCGGCTTTCCACCGCGCGTTCCTGGAAGGTGGGCGTGCTGGCGGTGGCGGTGGTGTTGGTGGTGGCCGCGACCACGGAGCTGACCTCCTGGCTGATATCGAGGGTGACCAGGCCGCCGCTGTTCACGCGTGGCGTGACCTGCAGGATCACGCCGGTTTCGCGGTAGTCGTAGGAGTTCACGAGGTTAGCGTTACCGACGAGCGTGCTCTGCTGCTGGCCGGTGAGGTAGGGGACAAGGTTGCCGACCTGCAGGCGGGCGGGCTGGTTGTCCACCACGGTCAGCTCGGGCGAGGACAGCACGCGCACCTTGGAGACGGCCTGGAGCGCGGAGATCGCGACGTTCTGGCCGTTCGGGCCGGTGAGCAGGAAGCCGCCGGTGCCGACGGTGCTGCTGGCGCTGCCGGGCAGCGCGAAGGCGGTGGTGCCGCTCTGGCTGAGGAGGCCGCTGAGGCCGCCGTTGAAGTAGAACTGGGTGCCGTACTGCAGGGTGTCGTTGAGGTCGACCTCGGCGATGGTGGCGTCGATGCGCACCTGCAGCGGCAGGATGTCGATCTTGCGCAGCATGGCCTCGACGGTGTCGGTCTCCGCGGGCGTGCCGAAGGCGAGGATCGCGTTGTTCTGGGCGTTGGGGATGATGCGCATGGCGTCGGGGCGCTGCTCGCCGCTGCCGCCGGAGGCACCGCCCGCCGGCGAGCTGGTGTCCAGGCCGCCGAGCAGGGGGTTGGAGGCGGCCTGCTGCGTGCCGCCGCCCGCGCCGCCGCCCAGGCCGCCGGAGCCGGAGCCCAGGCCGCCCGAGCCGCCGCCGAGGCCGCCGGAGCTGCTGCCGCCGCCGCCGAGGCCCGCCGCGCCGCCGATCTGCGAGCCTGAGTTGGAGCCGAAGCCGCCGCTGCCGCCGCTGCTGCCGCCCGTGGCGCTGTTGCCGGAGCGCTGGCCGGAGCCCTGCTGCGGCGGCTGGGCGGTGACGTTGTTGGGGGTGAAGGCCTGCTGGAGGACGTAGGCGATGTCGTTGGAGCGGCTGTTCTGCAGGTAGAACACGTGCCAGGAGCGCACGGTGCGGCGCCGCGTCTTCTCCACCAGCGCGTAGACGCGGCGCACGTCGTCGATGACGCGCTCGCTGCCGCCCACGGCCAGCACGGCGTCGATGCGCGCCATGGGGACGATGCGCACGCCGGACGCGCCGGCGGCGCCGGCCGTGCCGGCGGCGGCGCCCGACTTGAAGGCGGCGGTGAGTGCGGTCGCGAAGTCCTGGGCGTCGCCGCTGGACACCGGCAGCAGGGCGTAGGACTGGCCGGCGAGGGCGTCGACGTCGAAGGCGCGGGCAAGGCTGACCAGGCCGTCGCGCGAGCCGGGGTCGCCGCTGATCACCAGGGCGCGGCCGTCGGGGCTGGCGATCACCTTGGCGCCGTTCTGCGCGTAGGGCTGCAGCACCTTGGCCAGCTCGTCGCCGGCGGCGTAGCGCAGGGGCACGACCGTGCCGCCGGACAGCGCGCCCGAGCCCAGGCCACCCGCGGCGGCTGCGGCAGGCAGCACGCGGTACAGCCCGCCGTGCTGCACCAGCGTGGCGCCGCTCTGCGAGAGCAGGGCCTGCAGCGTGGGGATCAGCTGGGAGCGCGACAGGGGCGAGGCGGTGCGCAGGGTGGCGGTGCCGTGCACGGACGGGTCGATCGTGTAGTTGACGCGCAGCATCGTGCCGAGGATCTGCGCCACGACCTCGCGTATGTCGGTGTCGGCGAAGTCGAGGTTGATGTCGCCGCCGCCGGAGCGGCCCGCGGCGCCGGTGCCCCCTGCCCCGTCGCCGCCGAGGGGAGCGTTGCGGCCGATGCTGATCTCGGCGGGGGTGGCGCTGTCGAGGCGGCCGACCGGGCCGTCGACGCGCGGCGTCGCGTTGGCGCCGCCGGCGTTGCGCGCCGGCAGCGGAAGCAGCGGCGGGTCGACGTCGTGGGTGCGCGGGTCGAAGCCGCAGCCGGACAGGACGGCGCACAGCACGGTGGCGGCCAGGAACGCGGCGCGGCGCGGCGCGGGGAGATGCGCAGGCGGTGTCGGACGGGTCACGGGCGGCTCTCCGGAGGTGGCTGCGCCGGGGCGGGGCCGAGCAGGTTGGGCGGGGCGGCGGGGACCGCGAAGCTGGTGGTGAAGCCGGGCTGCGGGGTCAGGCCGGGCGGCCGGGTCGCCAGCGCGCCCTGCCCGAACGAGAACGGCGTGGAGGGCAGCTGCGGCACGGGCGTGGTGGTGGCCGAGGAGGCGGCGAAGCTCGGGTGCATCACCTGCTCCTTGCCGTGGCTGAGCACGGTGACGGCACCGGGCGCGATGGCGCGCACCGTGAGCGCGCCCAGCGCGGCACCCTCGCGCAGCACCGTGGGCCGGCCGCCGTCGGCGGGGGCGAAGATCGCGGCGCGGCCGTCCGGGCTGATCATGATGCCGGCCAGGCGGGCGTCGCCGTCCGCGACCGGGCCGGCCTGCGTCTCGGCGACCGGGCGGCGGTCCTGCTCGAACAGCGGGCGGGCCAGGATCGCGGCCACGAGGGACGCCGTGCGCTCCGGCGAGGCGGCTTCGGCGACGGCGGCCGGGGCGGCGTCGGCGGACCGGTCGGCGTGGTTGCCGGCGGCCTGCGTGCCGGCATCCTCGGGAGCGGTGTCGCGCAGCTCCAGCGCCAGGGCGGCGGCCAGCATGGCGGCGAGCAGGCCGAGCAGGAGAAGCGGGCGCCTCATGGCGCGGCAGCGGCGGCAGGGGCCGCGTCGTTCTGGTCGGCCGCGGGCGGGTCGATCGCGGGGGCGGCGGGCACGGCGCGGCCGGGTGCCGCGTCGCGGGCACGGAATGCGAGCACGGTGAGCGTGGCGTCCATGGGCAGCACCACGGTGCGCAGGCCGAGCGGCGGGGCCTGGACCTGAAGGTCGTCCACCAGCATCCGGGGGTTGGCGTCGGCGATCGCGGCCAGCAGGTGCACCAGCGACGGGAACGGGGCGCTCAGCGACACGCGCAGGCTGATGCGGCGGTAGGCGCCGGCGGGCTCGGCGGGCAGGGTCTCGACGCTGGTCAGGGGCGAGCCGGCCTCCACCGCCATCGCCTGCACCTGCTCCTGCAGCGCGGCGCCGGCCACCGCGTCGCTGGCGCCCTCCAGCAGCGTCTGCGGCGCCGGGCCTGCGGCCAGGGTGGCGGCGCGGCGGCGCAGCGCGGGCAGGCTGGCGGCCAGGGCTTCCATGCGGCCCGCCAGCGTGGCTTGGCGCTCCAGCGAGGCGGCACGCGCGGCGTGCCAGGCGGCCAGCGGCAGCACGATGCCGAACCACAGCGTCAGCAGCACCACGGCAGCGATCGCCACCGCGAGCACCTGGCCGCGCCGGCCGGCGGGGAGCGCCATCTCGGCCATCAGGCGGGGCCCCTGCCCTGCGCGACGCGGCTCCGGGTGCGATCCGAGGGCGCGGTCACGGGGCCAGCTCGGCGCGGATGGAGAACAGGTCGGCGTGGCCGGTGTCGCTGCGGGTCACGGGGGCGAGGAAGGCGGGCTCGCGCAGGCCGGGGGCGGCGGAGAGCAGGCCGATCAGGCGGGCGGCGGCGGCGGAGCGGCCGTTCATCACGAGGTGGCGCTGCCGCAGGGTCAGGTCGGTGAGGTAGGTGTCGTCGGGCAGCACCGCGGTGGTGGCGGCGAGCGCGGCCAGGGCGTCGCCGACGCGGGCGCGCTCGGCGCTGAGCACGTCGCGGCCGGCGGCCTCGCGGGTGATGCGCGC
>JBPBQX010000276.1:0-16656 GCA_050955025.1 Janthinobacterium lividum | reverse complement strand
CCCGAACGCCCAGGAGCGCCTCGACCGCGACGTCCTGGCGCAGCCGGGCGTGAAGTACGTCACGCTGCTGGAGGGCATCAACGACATCGGCTTCTCCCAGATCGCGGGCTACGCCGGCCAGGCCGTCTCCGCGGACGCCATCATCGCGGGATACCGCCAGATCATCGCGCGGGTGCACGACAGGGGGCTCAGGATCTACGGCGGCACGCTGACGCCCTTCGTCGGCGCAGGCTACGCGAGCCCCGAAGGCGAGACGAAGCGCCAGGCCGTCAACGCGTTCATCCGCGACAGCGGCGAGTTCGACGCGGTGCTCGACTTCGACAAGGCCCTGCGCGATCCCGCGAACCCCGCCATGATGCTGCCGGCCTACGACAGCGGCGACCACCTGCACCCCAACGACGCCGGCTACGAGGTCATGGCCTACTCGATCGACCTTTCCCTGTTCAGGCCCGCCGCCGACTAGACGCCCGGTGCGGACCGGGCACCTGCGCCAATGCCCGGCACCCGCAAGCGGCGGCCCACCCGCCCGACAAAGACCCATGCACGCGCAAGGAGAGGGCCTCGCGCCCCCTGCCGGGAGCCTGGAGACCTCGGGAAACCACCCGCTCGGGTGACGGACCCCGGGGCCCCGGCCTCGGCAGGCTTCGGGACAGCGCCGCGGCGCTGCTTCCCCGCCGCAGCCCTCAGGCCGCGCCGGCCTTCTTCGCCCGCGCGGTCGCCTGGTCCGAGCGTGCCTTCCACAGCGCCATGTCCGCGTCCTTGGCGAACATCACGCGCACGCCCTTGCCGCCCTGGCTGACGCGCACCTTGCCGCCGTTGGACGCCTTGTGCGTGGCCATCCACTCCAGGAACTCCGGGTCCTCGTTGGAGCGCCCCTCGAACTCGAGCACCCCCGCGATCTCTTCCTCTTTGCGACGCTTGGTCATCGGTCATGCCTCCAGGGCGGCTGCGGCGCCCGGCGGGGCCGCGTCGCGCGATGTGCCGAACAGGCGATCCGCCTGCCTTGCCGCAGCATCTACGCCGCCCCGCGCCATTCGCACAGACGCAACCGCGCGAGTGCCCACGCCCCGCGCCCCGCGCGAGGGGCGGCAAGGAAGGCAAGCAGTTCTTTCCTGAAAGAAAGAACCAAAGAACTTTGCCCATGGGGACACAGGCCACCCGGGCCGCACAGTCCAGAACGGGCAAAGTCTTTTTGCTTCTTTTTCTCCAGAAAAAGAAGACTTCCTCGCTTCTTCACCCCGGCGCCACCCGCCCCAGCGGATCGAGCAGCCCCGTGGCCGCCAGCGCCTCGACGCCCACGTCCGTGCACGGCGCGGCCAGCAGCGCCGCGACCGCCGCCCGCGTCCCGGCCATGCGCGCCTGCCACGTCCCCGCGAGCACCGGCCGCAGCGGCTCGGAGCGCATCGCCCCCCCGTCCTCCCAGGCCAGGACGTCCGTCCACGCCTCGCGCCGCACCACGACGCGCCCGGCCGCCTCCGGGCCGCCGGCTTTCGGCGTCGACAGCACCGCCTCGTAGAGCAGCCGCACCCTGCGGTCGTCCGGCACCGCCGCCAGGCGCAGCCCGAGCCGCCGCGGCCCCGACCCGTGCCAGTCCCAGCTCTCCACCCCCAGGACGCGCACCTGCGTGCCGTCCCACCCCGCGAGCACCGCGAGCACCTGCCCCGACGGCAGCGCCACTCCGGCCACCACGACCTGGCGCCCCGCGACCGGCAGCGCCGCGATCCGCTCCGGCGCGCCCGGCAGCAGCACCGGCTCCCCGTCCAGCAGCAGCCGGCTGCGCGCCCCCTCCGCCCGCAGCGTGACCAGGTCCGCAACCCCGCCCGGCCGCACCCGCACCGTCGCCGCGACCCCGGCCCCCGCCGCCGCCGCGCCGCCGGCCGCGCTCCCGGCAACCGGCGCCACGCGAGGCGCCTGCGGCACCGGCGCCCCCCGCGCAGCGCCCGCCACCAGCATCCCCGGCGCCGCCATCAGCAGCCCGCGCCGCCCCACCCACGCCGCGCCGCCGCCGCCGGGCACGCCCTCCGCGCGCCCGCCCGAAGTCTCCCCGCCCGCCGCCTGCCCCTGATCCCGCATGGCCCCAGCGTGCCACCGCGCCGCCGGGACCTGTCAATTCCGCCCCGGCGAGGCTACATCCGCAGGGCAGGCGCGCACGCGTCGCGCCCCGGCGGCACGCGCACGCCGCCGGACGCGAGGGCAGCGCGCAGGACGACGAAGGACGCGATGGACACCGGCACTCCCAACACCGCGGACCCCACGCCGCCGCTGACCCCCGCCACGCCCCGACGCGGCCGCGCCAAACCCGCCCCCTCCGACCCCGCCTCGGCCGCCCGCGCGCAGGCCCGCGCCCAGGCCCGTGCCTGGACCCGCGAGCAGACCCGCCTCGGCCGCCGCACCGCGGCCCCCGTGATCGCCGCCGGCCTCGCCTCCACCCTGTGCGCCATCGCCCAGGCGTTCTGCATCGCCCGCGTGCTCGACCTGGCGCTCGCCGGCGGCACGCTCCCCATGGACCAGGCCGCCGCGCTGTCGCTGCAGGCCGCCCCCTGGCTCGCCGGCTTCGCGGGGCTCGCGCTGTGCCGCGCGCTCCTGCTCCTCGCCTCCGAGCGCGCCGCCTTCGCCGCCGGCGCCGCCGCCCGCCGCCGCCTGCGCACCGACGCCCTCTCGCGCCTCCTGCAGGCCGGCCCCTCGCTCCTGCGCCTGCGCCCCTCCGGCGAGCTCACCGCCGCCGTGGTGGACCGCATCGAGGCGCTCGACGGCCTGTTCTCCCGCTGGGTCCCCGCCGCCACGCTGGCGCTGCTCGCCCCCACCGCGGTCGCCATCGCCGCCCTCCTCGCCGACCCCTTCGCCGCCGTCGTGCTGATGGGCGCCGGTCTGCTGGTCCCCGTCGCCATGGCCCTCTCCGGCATCGGCGCGGCGGCCGCCTCGAAGCGCCAGTTCCTCGCCCTCGCCCGCCTGCAGGCCCGCTTCCTGGACCGCGTGCGCGGCATCGCGACGATCGTGCTCGCCGGCCGCACCCAGGACGAGGCCCGCGCCCTCGCCACCGCCGCCGACGAGCTGCGCCAGCGGACCATGCGCGTGCTGCGCGTCGCCTTCCTGTCCTCTGCCGCGCTGGACTGTGCGCTCGCCGCCGCCCTCGTGATCCTCGCGCTGCACGACGGCCACGCCCTCCTCGCCGCCACCGCCGCGCCCGCCGGCGCCCCCGTGCTGACCCCCGCGACCGCGCTGTTCTGCCTTCTCCTGGCCCCCGAGTTCTTCGCCCCCCTGCGCGCCTTCTCGCTCGCCTACCAGGACCGCCTGCAGGCCGCCGGCGCCGCGGAGGTCCTCGCCGCCCTGCCGCCGCCCGCCACCGTCCCCGACGGCCCCGCGCCCGCGATCCGCAACGTCGCCGCCCGCGGCGTGGCCGTGGCCTTCGACGACGTCCGCCTCTCCTGGGACCCCGCCCGCGCCCCCGCGCTGGACGGCATGAGCTTCCGCGTCCCCGCCGGCGAGACCCTGGTGCTCGCCGGCCCGTCCGGCGCCGGCAAGTCCACCGTGATCGAGGTCCTGCTCGGCTTCGCGCGCCCCGACTCCGGCCGCGTCCTGCTCAACGGCGCCGCGATCGAGACCATCGTCCCCTCCGCGCTCGCGAAACTCACCGCCTGGATCGGCCAGAAGCCCGTCCTGTTCGCCGGCACGCTGCGCGAGAACATCGCCTTCGGCCGCCCCGACGCCACCGCCCCCGAGATCGAGCAGGCCGCCGCCCGCGCCCAGGTCGACAGCTTCGCCGCCGGCCTGCCGCTCGGCCTGGACACCGTGATCGGCGAGGGCGGCCACGGCCTGTCCGGCGGCCAGGCGCAGCGCGTCGCCATCGCCCGCGCCTTCCTGCGCAACGCGCCGCTCCTCCTCCTCGACGAGCCCACCGCCCACCTCGACCCCGCCACCGAGGCCGAGGTCCTCGACAGCCTCCGCCGCCTCGCCGTCGGCCGCACCGTGATCCTCGCGAGCCACTCCGCCGCCGCCCACGGCTTCGGCGGCCGGCGCCTCGACATCCGCGACGGCCGCGCCGCCGGCGTCCGGGGCGCCGCGTGAGAAGCAAGCAAGGCCAGAGGCCCTGCCTCTGGACTCCGCCAAGGGAAGCCCCTTGGATGGCTTCACTTAAGTGGCGCGTTCCAAGGGCGCAGCCTTTGGCGGAGTTTGAGGCAGCGCCTCAACCTTGCTTCCTTCCCCTGGACCGCACCCCATGACCCCGCTCCTCCGCATCCTCGCCCTCTGGCGCGCCCGCACCGGCTGGCTCCTGCTCGGCGTCGTGGTCTCCCTCTGCTCCGTCGCCTCCGCGGTCGCCCTGCTGACGCTGTCCGGCGCCTGGATCGGCTCCGTGGTCGCCGGCACCCCGCTCGGTGGCCCCGGCCTGGTCGCGCCCGCGCTCGACAACCCGGTGCTGGCCCAGGCCGGCCGTGCCCTGGCCGCCACCGGCGCGCTCGGTGCCGGCCTGACGCTCGCGCTCACCGGCGCGGCGCTGCTGCGCACGGTCGGCACCGCCCGCGTCGTCCTGCGCTACGCCGAGCGCCTGCTCACACACGAGGCCACCTTCCGCGCGCTCGCCGACCTGCGCGTCTGGTTCTTCCGCGGCCTGGCGCGGCGCTCCGCCGGCGGCCTGGGCTTCCGCCGCGCGGGCGACGTCCTGTCCCGCTTGGTCGGCGACGTGGAGGCGCTGGACGGCCTGTACCTGCGCATCCTCGTCCCCGCCTGCGCCGCCGTGCTGCTGCTCCCCGTGCTGGCCGTGCTGTTCGGCGTGCGCGACCCGCTGCTCGCCCTGGAGGTCTGCGGCTGCTTCTCGCTCGCCGCCTTCGCCCTGCCGATCGCCGCCGCGCGCATGTCCGCCGCGAGCGGCGCGCGCCTGGCCGAGGCCGCCTCCGCCCTGCGCGTCGCCTCGCTCGACACGCTGTCCGGCCTGCGCGAGGTCCGCGCGTTCGGCGCCGAGGACCGCTCGCTCGCCCTGATCCAGTCCCGCGAGGCCGGCCTCCTCGCCGCCCAGCGCGTGATCGCCCACCGCGGCGGATACGCCGCCGCCCTGGCCTTCCTCTGCGCCCAGGCCGCGCTGTTCTGCGTGCTGTTCGCCGCCTGGCGCCACCCGCTCACCGCCGTGCCCGGCGCCTTCCTCGTCGTCGCCGCCTTCGAGGTCGCCGGCGGCCTGTCGCGCGCCGGCGTCCTGGCCGGCGCCGCCTCGGCCGCCGCCGCGCGCGTGCTCGACGCCGCCGAGGGCCCGCTCGCCGTGCCCGAGCCGCTCGCCCCTGCGCCGCTCCCCCCCGGCAGCGCCCTGCGCTTCGACGCCGTCTCCTTCCGCTACGCCGCCGACCGCCCCCCCGTGCTCGACGCGCTGACGCTCGATATCCCGCAAGGCGCGCGCGTCGCCGTGCTCGGCCCGTCCGGCGCCGGCAAGTCCACGCTGGCCGCCCTCGCGCTGAAGGTCTGCGTCCCCGACTCCGGCCGCGTCACCCTGGGCGGCACCGACCTCGCCACGCTCCCCGCCGACGCCCTGCGCACGCGCCTGTCCTGGCTCGGCCAGACCACGCACCTGTTCGCCGACACCATCCGCGCCAACCTCCTGCTCGCCCGTCCCGACGCCTCCGACGCCGACCTCTGGGACGCCCTCGACCAGGCCGAGATCGGCGCCGTTGTCCGCGCGCTCCCGGGCCAGCTCGACGCCTGGCTCGGCGAGGGCGGCGCCGGCCTGTCGGGCGGGCAGGGGCGCCGCGTCGCCCTCGCCCGCGCGCTGCTCTCGCCCGCGCCCGTCCTGATCCTCGACGAGCCCTGCGCCGGCCTGGACTCCCAGACCGAGCGCGCCTTCCTCGCCACGCTGAACGTCGTCGCCCCCGGCCGCAGCGTCCTGCTCATCACCCACCGCCTCACCGGCGTCGAACGCCTCGACCGCATCTACCGCCTGTCCTCGGGCACGGCCGTCGCCGCGGCCGCGTAATACCAGGGCTCTCTGACCAGAACCTGCGCGGTCGGCGGCACCACTCGGCGGTGTGGTTCTGCATGGAGACGTCCGGCGCGACACGGGTCACGGTCAGAGAGCCTTGGTACTAGGCACCTCAGAATGTGAGCAGGGCAGCGACTGCATCGCCCGACCTGATCCGACCGAGCTAATCTACCAACTCGGGCACCACGCTTTGTTTCAAGTAATTACCTTGCGCGAAGTAACCTTGAGGTGTCATATGCGGTGGCAACGACGGAGGAAATGACGGTGTCGTCAAGCACTCACGATCAAACCGCTCTGAAGCATATCAGACGGCGCCTGCATTACAGCTCGTTGGCTTACGCGGTTCCCGCCGTGGTGGTCTGGTGGCTCACGTCTACGTGGCTTGAGCGCCGATTCGGCCTCTCAAGGCAAGTCGCACAGTCCGCAATGTCTCTCTCCTTTTTTGTCGTCACTGTCCTCCTCGCTCCGTTACTCCGGTTTCGGAAAGACGTGAGCTTACGGCACCGTTCGCTTTTCAACGACTGGATGAATCAGCGATTTACCCAGCTTCGTCCACTGTTTATAGTATATATTATCTATAGTCTTTTCAAGACCCTTTGGACCATGCATTACAGGCATCATGGACTTATTTTTGACAATCCGAATAATCTAGTATCAGTAATGCTGATCTCTCTGGCGCCGTGGTACATGAACCTATCCTTCTCAAGACCGGATGAGCCAATCGACGAGCTTGTCGTGCTGGAACACTTCCGGGCTGCTGTACGTGGCTTTGCAACGCTGGTGGTCTTAGGTCTTGCGGCCTTCATCGGCAACGACGCACTTCCTGGCACGCTGCATATCACTTTTCCTGCTGCTCTCCTCGCCAGTGCTCTCGTGGCCCATCTCAGTCTTTGGGCACAGGATCGCAGGGCTAGACGCAGCACTGATGACGAATGATGCCGCATCCCGCGGCTTGGCCAATCGGATCAAGCAGGTCCGCATGGAACGCGATCTTACTCAAGTGATGCTTGCCGACATGGTCGGCGTGTCCCGTAAAACCATCAACACCGTCGAGAACGGAATCTTCATACCGTCGGTGCTTCTTTCCCTGCTCATCGCGCGCGCACTCCGCGTCACAATAGACGAGCTATTCTACATCATACCTTGACGGCTTTGACATATGCCGTGCTTGTCTGTTGTTAAGACTGCCACACCAAGGCTTTTTGACCAGAACCTGTGCGGTCGGCGGCACCACTCGGCAGTATGGTCCTGCATGGAGGCGTCCAGCATGGCACAGGTCACGCTCAAAGAGCCTTGGTATAAGGCAGCAAGCAAGGCCAGAGGCTCTGCCTCTGGACTCCGCCAAAGGCTCGCCTTTGGAAACCTCGACGAGGAAGGGCAGGGCGGAACCGGTCGCCTGAACGCAGCAACGCAAGGACGCACGCCATGGACATCAAGCGCACCGGATCGCAGCCCTCCGGCCCGGGCCCCGCGGACTGGTTCACCGGCACCGTCCGCATCGACCCGCTGTTCTCCCCGCCCGGCCCCGCCCGCGTCGCCGGCGCCAGCGTGACGTTCGAGCCGGGCGCGCGCACCGCCTGGCACACGCACCCGCTCGGCCAGACGCTGATCGTGACCGCCGGCCTCGGCCTGGCCCAGCGCGACGGCGGCCCCGTCGAGGAGATCAGGCCCGGCGACGTCGTCTGGTTCGAGCCCGGCGAGAAGCACTGGCACGGCGCCTCGCCCACCGCCGCCATGACCCACACCGCGATCCAGGAACGCCTGGACGGCACGGCGGTCACCTGGCTGGAGCACGTGACCGACGAGCAGTACCGCCCCGCCTGACGCCCGCAGGCCCCGCCCCGCCGCCCTCAGCAGTGCGGCTGGTTGGGAGGACAGGGAAGCCTCTGCGGCGGAGCCGCCGGCCGCGGCGGCGGGGCCGGCGGACGACCCTGGCCGCCCGGCCTCTGCCCCTCCATCCCCGGCCCGCCCCCGCCGCCCGGCCGCCCGGGCCCGGGTCCGCCCTGCCCGAAGCCTTGCCCCCGCGCGAACCCCTGCGGCGGCCCACCCTGCGGCAGTCCACCTTGCGGCTGCCCGCCCTGCGGCTGCCCGCCCTGCGGCGGCCCGCCCGGCCGCGGCTGGCCGCCCGGCGCACCTGGCTGCCCTCCCTCGAACTGCCGGCGCGCCTGTTCCCCGGCGTCCGGCCGCCCCTGGCCCCCGCCGAACCCCGGACGCCCGAATCCGAACCCGCCCGGACCCGGCCCGCCCGGACCCGGCGCCGCCGGCGGCTGTGCGCCCGGCCCTGGCTGGACGCCCCGCGCGGGACCGCCGCCGAACGGCGCCGCCCGATCCGGCCCGCCGCGGAACACCCGCTCCTGCCCCTGGTCCGGCGGCCCGCCGCCGCCCCGGTCCGGCCGCCCCGGCGCGACGCCGAACCCCGGCTGCCCGCCGCCCGGCCTCTGCCCGCCGCCGCCGAACTCGTGGCGCTCGAACCGCTGGCGTATCTCGCCCGGCGGCGGCAGCCCGCGCCCGCCCGGATGCGAACGCTCCAGCCGCTCGCGCAGCCCCGGCGGCGCGCCGTGCCACCGCCGGCCGCGGTCGTAGTACCCCCAGCCGCCTTCCTCGCCGACGAACACGAACGGAACCGGCTCGCCCTCGTACTCCTCGACCGGCACGCCCTCGACATAGCTCAGCCCGTCCGGCCCGGCGTACTCGCCGGCGGGATACCCCCCGTCGGGCACCTCCACCACGGGGCTGCCATAGCCATACCCCGCCCCCCCGCCGGGATAGCCGTACGCCGGCTGCGCGACGACCGGCTGCGCCCCGCCGTACGCCGGCGCCGCATACGCCGGCGCAGCATACCCCTGGGTCCCGTAGGCCGGCGCCGAATACGCCGGCTGCGTCCCGTACCCGGGCGCCGCATAGCCCCCCGCGGCCCCGTAGCCGCCGGGCTGCGACACGCACCCCGCCATCAGCAGGGCGCCCGAACAGGCCCCGACCAGACACGCGCGCCGACGACCCGCCATGAAAACCTCCACCCGCAACCGGCCATCCGCCGACCGCCCTTGTTTCCCGTGTGCGCCGGTCCAGGGGCGCCGCCCCTGGCGGGTCCAGGGCAGCGCCCTGGCCTTGCTGCCCTTGCCGCCGCCTCAGCCCGCCACCGACCCCGCCGCCTGCCGCCCTGGCGCGACCCCCCCGGCGAGCCCTGCCTCGCCCCCCGACAGCCCGCCCGCGAACCCGCCGACCGGCGCCAGCGTGCCCCGCCGCTCCGGCGCCGCGTCCGGCTCGCGCCCGGCGTCCATCGCCCTGCGGAACTGGCGCAGCTCCCGCGAGGGCGCCACCTCGTCCACCGTGCAGAACAGCCCGCGCCGCCGCGCGGCCCGCCCCAGCCCCAGCCGACTGCTCCACACCGCCAGCGCCGGCGACACCAGCAGCGCCCCCAGCGCCGGCAGCAGCACCCCTGCGTGCCCCGGCCTGAGCACGCCGAGCGCCGCCACCCACGCGACCCCCGCCGCCAGGTAGGGCCACAGCAGCCGCATCGCCTCGCCCCAGCCCACGCCGCGGTCGCAGCGCGCCTGCGTGCCCCAGCCGACGGAGCGCCCGCCCAGCGTGGCCGCCACGAACTGCGCCGACACCACGAGGTTCAGCGGCATCAGCAGCACGGTGAACGCCTGGTCCAGCGCCACGCCCGCCGCCGCCGCGAGCCGCCCGCCGAACGCCGCCGCCTCGCGCCCGCTCGCCAGCACCACGAGCAGCGACGCCACCCGCGGCAGCAGCAGCAGCGCCAGCAGCGGCCGGAACGCCTCGGCCGCGAGGTGGCGCCCCGCCGCCGCCGGCGCCAGCCCGATCAGCACCGCGAACAGCACCCACGCCGGCCCCGCCGCGTAGAACGAGATCCCCGACCCCAGGTGCATCCGCCCCATCAGCCGCAGCCGCGGCCACGCCACGACGCGCAGGTGCTGCAGGTTGCCCTGGCACCAGCGCCGCTCGCGCGCGGTGTGGTCGATCAGGTTCGGCGGCACCTCCTCGAACGTGTCGCCCAGCGTGTGGTCGAGGTGCACCTCCCACCCCGCCGCCTGCATCAGCGCCGCCTCCACCACGTCGTGGCACAGGATCTCGCCGCCCAGCGGCGCGCGCCCCGGCAGCACCGGCAGCGCGCAGTGCTCCAGGAACGGCGCGATGCGGATGATCGCGTTGTGCCCCCAGTAGTTGGCCTGCGTGCCCTGCCACAGCACCGCGCCCTCGGCCCACAGCGGCGTGTACAGCCGCATCGCGAACTGCGTCATCCGCGCGAACAGCGTCTCGCGGTTCACGGCGTAGGGAATCGTCTGGATCATGCCCGCCCGCGGCTCGGCCACCATGCGCGCCACCAGCCGCCCCACGGTGGCCCCGCTGATCAGGCTGTCCGCGTCGAGCACGACCATGAACGCGTAGCGCCCTTCGCACCGCGCGCAGAACTCCGCGATGTTGCCGGTCTTGCGCCCGCTGTTGACCAGGCGCCTGCGGTAGAACACCCCCGGGTCGCCGAGCCGCGCGAACCGCGCCTCCTCGTCGCGCACCACCTCGGGCGCGGAGCTGTCGCTGAGCACGTGCAGGTCCACCGCGTCGAGCCCCGCGTCGCCCAGCGAGTCCCGCATCGCCCGCACCGCCGCGAACACGCGCGCCGGGTCCTCGTTGCACACGGGCAGCAGCACCGCCGTGCGCGCCGCGCCCCCCGCCGCCGCCTCCGCCACGCCGGCCAGCCCCGCCCCGAACACCCCGCCCCCCGCCGCGCCGCCCCCAGCCGCGCCGCCCGCCGCGGCGCCGCCCGCCTGGGCCGGCACGCGCCGCGCCAGCCCGAGCCCGCGCGCGGCCCGCATCCCCAGCCCGAGCAGCGGCGGCACCGCGTGCAGCGCCAGCCCCGCGAGCATCGCCACGAACAGCGCCAGCAGCGGCCAGCGCAGCCCCCCCAGCGCCGGCCCGAAGGCGTCCGCCGTCCACGCCACCCCGCCCAGCGTCAGCGCCACCATCGGCCCGACCAGCAGCCACACCCGGTTCACGCCGCACCCCGCATCACGCCGTTCGCCGCCGCGCGGTCGCCCGCCGCGCACAGGAACCGCTCCGCCGCCCCGCCGCCCGCCGACCCGCGCGGCAACTCGCCCGCCGCCTCCGCCCGCCCCGCCTCGTCGCGCGCGAAGCCGTGCAGCGCCGCGGCCGCGCCCTCCGCGCCCCCGAACTGGAACCCCAGCTGGCTCGCATAGGCGCAGGCCGCCGAAACCTTGCGCGCCATCCCCCCGCCCGCCGCCACCGCCACGCCCCCGAGCCCCGCCATCTCCTCCGGCGCCGCCCCGTCCCCGTGCCGGATCGCATACGGCGTATCGCGATACCACCACACCGGCGCGCGGACCGCCTCGCGCACCGCGCGCACGACCTGCCGGTGGTCCGCGTGCCCGCCGAGCCCCTGCGGCGCCAGCACCAGCGACGGCGCCACCCGCGCCGCCAGCCCGCCCAGCATCTCCGCGACCGCCGCCCACACTTCGTCGCCCTCGCGCACGCCGGCGAACAGCTCCGCCGCGCTGCCATACCCCCGGTGCGGCGCCTCCGGCAGGTCCAGGTGCAGGCACTCCGCGAACCCCAGGACGCGTGCCGCCGCCCGGTCCTCGTCGCGCCGCAGCGCCATGTAGTCGACCTCCGCGCCGAGCCCCTTGTCGAGCTGGCACGCCAGCGCGAACCCCTCGGCCGGCACCACGGAGCGCGTGAACACGGTCGCCAGCACCGTGCGCCACCCCGCGTCCCCCAGCCCCGAAGCCAGCGCCCCGCACGAGAACGCCACGTCGTCGAGATGCGGCGACACGAACAGCGCGCACGGCGCCCCCCCGCCAGCGGCCGGTTCGGTGCTCACAGTAGGTGCGGCTCCGCCCGGAACCGGCACGGCGTGACCGGCAGCGCGTCCACGAACCCTGTGTCCACCGGCGCGCGTCTCACCTGCGCATAGACGTCCATGATCTGCCGCCCCACCGAGCGCCACGAGTACACCCGCCGGCACTCCTCGAGCCCCGCCGCCGCCAGCCGCCCGAGCAGCGCCCGGTCCGCGACCACGCGGCGCAGCGAGTCCGCGAGCCCCGCCACGTCGCCCGGCTCGCTCAGCAGCCCGTTCTCCCCGTCGCGGAGGCAGTCCACGACCCCCACCGTGCGGCACGACACGCACGCCAGCCCCGACGCCATCGCCTCCAGGATCGTGTTCGAGAACCCCTCGGCATACGTCGGCGAGACGAACACGTCCGCCTCGCGGTAGACCGCCGGTACGTCCTCGTAGCCGACGTGCCCCGTCATCCTGGCCCGCTCCGACAGCCCCAGCGCCACGATGCGCGCCGCCACCGCGTCATGGTCCGGCCCGATCCCCGAATAGACCAGCGAGAACCCC
Organism: Janthinobacterium lividum; assembly: GCA_050955025.1. Lineage (GTDB taxonomy): Bacteria > Pseudomonadota > Alphaproteobacteria > Acetobacterales > Acetobacteraceae > CAXSEF01. The sequence continues at coordinate 4,315 of JBPBQX010000276.1, read as the reverse complement.
ACCCCCTCGTCCGCCAGCACCCGCGCCGCGTCCAGCAGGTCGAGCGCGCCTTTCCGCCTGTCCACCCGCCCGTGGTACAGCAGCACCGGCGCGGCGGAGGCGTCGCGCGCCGCCCCGAACCCCAGCCCCGGCGCCCGCCCGTCCGCCGGCGTGAACCGCTCCACGTCCACCGCCCCCGGCACGATCGTGAACCGCGAGGGCTCCGTGCCCAGCCGCCCCACGACCTCGTCGGCGAACGAGCGGCACCCGATCAGCACCGCCCCCGCATGGTCCAGCACCCGCGTCATCGCCAGCCGGTGCGTCTCGCAGCACGACCCCACCCAGTGCCCGTCGCCGCCCTGGATCGACACCACGTTGGGCACCCCCAGCAGGCGCGACGCCAGCAGCACCGCCCACCCCGTCGGATACCCGTACTGCGCGTGCAGCACGTCGAACGGCGTGCGCGCGTGCTCGCGCCGGATCGCCTCGACCATCGCCTCGATGTCGCGCTCGAAGTCCCCCGTGCCCTGCTCGCCGACCTGCTCCAGCCCCACGACGCGCACGCCAGGAACCGGCGGCGGCGGCCCGCCGCCATAGACGGAGCGCCCGAACGCGTCCCCGCGGAACTGGCTGATCATCGTGACCTCGTGCCCCGCGCCCACCAGCTCGTGCAGCAGGTTGCGCGCATACACGCTCATGCCCGAGATCGCCGGGAAATACCGCCGGCTGACGAAACAGATCCTCACGCGCCCCCCAGACCCGGCCCGGCGGCCGCCCACGACCCGGGCGCCCTCTCCTGCGGCACGTGCCGCCTCAGCCACGCCAGAGACTGCGGGACCATTGTGTCAGCCCGATGGCTCTCCCGCGACAGCTCCACGCACACCAGCCCCGCGAACCCCACCTCGCCCAGCGCCCCGAGCACCCCCGGCACGTCCATGTCCCCCTCGCCGAACGGCAGGTGCACGTGCACGCCGCGCGCCATGTCCTCGATCGACACCGTCCCCAGCCGCCCCGCCCAGCGCCGCACCGCGTCCGCCGGCTCGATCTCCCCCGTCACCACGCAGTGCCCCGTGTCCAGCGCCAGCCGCAGCCCCTCGATCCCCAGCGCCTCCCACTCGAACCCGGTCTCCACCGCCATCCCCGGCTCCGGCTCCAGCGCCGCCACCGTCCCCAGCCTCTCCGCCCTGCGCACCACCTCCGCCGCCCCCTCCGCGACCCACGCCCGCGCCTGCTCCGCCGACACCCCGGCCTTCGGCACGCCCCCCCAGAAGCTCATCGCCTCCGCCCCGCACTCCGCCGCCACCTCCAGCGCCCGCGTGAGGAACTCCACCCGCCGCGCCCGCCCCTCGGGCGCAGCGCTCACCAGCGTCGGCTCGTGCTTCTGCCGCGGGTCCAGCAGGAACCGCGCCCCCGTCTCCACCACGCACCCCAGCCCGAGCGCCCGCAGCCGCGCCGCCACCCGCGCCAGCTCCGCCCTGAACCCGTCGGCGAACGGGTCGAGATGGTGGATGTCGAGCGTCAGCGCCACGCCGTCGTAGCCGCTGTCCGCGATCAGGCCGAGCGCGTCGTCCAGGCGGTGGTGCGCGCAGCCGTTGGTGTTGAAGGCGAACCTCATCGCATGGCCCCAAAAAGAAAGGCCAGGGCTCTGCCCTGGACCCGCCAGGGGCAGCGCCCCTGGACCTGCACAAATAGGCAAGAATCCTTAACAATCGCCGGTCCAGGGCGGCTCGCCCTGGCGGGTCCGGGCAGCGCCCGGCCTTCCTACGCTTCCATCGCGATCGGCGCCGAGTGCACCTCCGGCTCCCGGTAGAGCGGATAAAGCCCCCCCACCACCCGGTCGACCTCCGCCACGTCCAGCCACGGCACCCCCCCGAGCCGCTCCGTCGCCGCCCTTGGCAGCCGCACCGGCAGCGCCCCCGCCGGCCTCGCCCCGAACCCCACGAGCGCCGACCCCCGCGCCAGCAGCTTGGCAACCCCCCGCTCCCCGATGCGGTGGTAGCTCATCGTCTCCACCTCCAGCCCCGGCACCACGACCTTGACGACGTGCACGCCCGCGCACCCCGGCGGCGACCAGTCCAGCACCAGCACCTCCATCCCCGCCGCCGACAGCCGCCGATGCAGCTCCTCCACGAGCCCGGTCCCCGACATCGCGCCCCCCCACTGCGGCAGCGCGTCGAACCGCTGCGTCGCCTGGCGCGACAGCACGCTCCCCGCGATCCGCCCGCGCAGCGCCGCCGCGTCGAGGCCGAGCCACTCGCGCATCGCCGCCATGGTGCGCCCTTCCTCGCCCACGAGCGTGTGCCGCGCCCGGTAGCTGTCCAGGTACCCCTCCGGCGCCACCGCCCCCACGCGCGCCAGCGGCCCGTGGCTGAACGTCTTCCGCGCCCGCGCCGCCGCGAACTCCAGGATCGCCTTGCGCAGCGCGTGCTCGCGGTCTAGCGACGCCGCCTCGCCCGCCGCCGTGACCATCAGCGGGAACGCCGCCCCCTCCGCCTGGTCCCCGACGCAGTACAGGTTGCAGATCCCGAACTCGTCCGACGCGAACTTCGGCAGCACGTCGATCCCGAGCCCGCGCAGCCGCGCCAGCAGCGCCCGCGTCCGCGGATCGCGCGGATACGTCTCCGCCCCGTCCTCACCGTCGAAGTCCAGCACGATCCCCCGGTCCATCGCCCGGAACCCCAGCCCGTTGCCGTCCCTCTGGAACAGTTCGCACAGTCCGTGCCCGACCGCGAAATCCAGCGTCGGCCCCGCCCCCAGCCCGTTGGTGATCGGGCTGGTGAACGCCTCATACCCCTCGCTCAGATCCCCGTACGAGCACGCCGCGATATCGATGGGCACCCACACGACCGCCTGGTCCGGCCACCGCCGCGCCGGCACCCACTCCAGCTCCGTCTCGCCGTCCACCGTGCACCCCGCCGGCAGGCACAGCGTCAGCGGGTCCGCCACCGCCCCGGCGCCCAACTCCCGCGACAATCCGGCAAAACTCCCCCGCCGCCGCTCCATCCGCCAGATGCCCGCCGCCGAGTGCACCGCCTCCGCCAGCTCGCCCGTCGTCCCGATGATCGCCTCGTCATCGGTACTGCCATACCCCACGCCATGCGGCGCGACCCCCACCCAGCTCCGCTCCGCCGCGTCGTGGAAGATCGCGTTCCAGCAGGGGATGCCCGTCGCGTCGAGCCCGGTCAGCGGGAACAGCTCCACCCGCCCCGGCGGCATGGAATCCACGTAGGCCTGGGCGGCAGGCGGCAGGGCAGGGGGGCTCATGGGGCGAGGTCCGAAAGAAGGAAGGCAAGGCCAGGGCTCTGCCCTGGACCCGGCAAAGGCCAAGCCTTTGCAATCCGGTTGAAAGAAAAGCCACGCCGGAAAACCATGTGCGCCGGTCCAGGGGGGGCTCCCCCCTGGCGGGTCCGGGCAGCGCCCGGCCTTGCTTCCCTCACGGCAGCACCATCGCCTGCGCCTTCGCGAGCAGCGCCATCGTGTGCAGGTCGTGCTCCGGCGTGAACGCGAACGCCTCCCCCGCCAGCACCGAGCCCGCGAACGCCTCCACCTGGTTCAGGAACGGCGACCGCTCCGCCCCCGGCACCACGACCTCGCGCGCGACCCCGTCCTCCGCCCGCGTGTGCCACAGCGCCCCCCCCGGCACCTGCCCCATCGTATCCACCGCCACGAGCTGCCCCGCGTCCCCCACGACCTCCAGCCTGCGCCGCGGCAGCGTCTCCGGGCAGTTGTACGCGACGTGCATCTGCAGCAGCACGCCCCCCTCGGATCGCGCCATCAGCAACGCCCCGTCCTCCACCTCCCCCCGCTCGACCGCGTAGGCGTGCACCCGCGCCTGCCCGAGCGCCGCCACCGCCCCGATCCGCTCCCCCAGGATCATCGCCGCCAGGTCCAGCCCGTGCGGCGCCAGGTCGAACAGCGCCCCGCCCCCCGCCCGCGCCCGGTCCACCCGCCAGTTGTCCGCCGCCCACCCGTCCCCGACCCAGCACGCATAGACGATCCGCACCGCCACCGGCCGCCCGACCGCCCCCGCCGCCACCATCCGCGCCAGCTCCACGTGCGCCGCATGGAACCGCTGGTCGAACGCCGTCGCGTAAGGCACCCCGGCCGCCGCGCACGCCCCCACCATCGCCTCCGCGTCCGCCAGCGTCACCGCCATCGGCTTCTCGCACAGCACCGCGAGCCCCGCCCCCGCCGCCGCCTCCACCAGCCCCCGGTGCGAGTCGTTCGGGCTCGCCACGTACACCGCCCCCATCCCCGGCGTCGCCAGGAACGCCGCCATCGACCCGTGGCACGGCACGCCGAACGCCGCCCGCGCCTGCGCCCGCGACCCCTCCGA
>JBPBQX010000275.1:0-17333 GCA_050955025.1 Janthinobacterium lividum | reverse complement strand
CGCTGTCGGACACGGTGATGGTGGCGCGCGGCGACCTCGGCGTGGAGCTGCCGCCCGAGGAGGTGCCGCTCGCGCAGAAGCGCATCGTGCGCGCCTGCCGCCAGATGGGCCGCCCCGTGGTGGTGGCCACGCAGATGCTGGAGAGCATGATCACCGCGCCCGCGCCCACCCGCGCCGAGGCGTCCGACGTGGCGACCGCGGTGTTCGACGGCGCCGACGCCGTGATGCTCAGCGCCGAGACCGCGGCCGGGCAGTTCCCGATCGAGGCGGTGACGATCATGGACCGCATCGTGGCGCGCGTGGAGCAGGACGCCGGCTGGCGCGCCATCACCGACGCGAGCCGGCCGGCGCCGGACGGCACCATCTCCGACGCCATCGCCGCCGCGGCCCGCCAGGTCGCGCACTCCATCGGCGCCGAGGCGATCGCCGCCTACAGCGAGAGCGGCGCCACGGTGCTGCGCCTCGCGCGCGCGCGGCCGGAGGTGCCGGTGCTCGGCGTGACCAGCGAGCTGGCCACGGCGCGCAGGCTCGCGGTGGTATGGGGCGTGCACGCGGTGGTCGCCGAGCAGGTCGCGACCATGACGCAGGCGGTCGAGCGCGCCGGGCGGTTCGCGCGCGCGGAGGGGCACGCCGGGCCGGGGAAGACGATCGTGGTCGCGGCCGGCGTGCCGTTCGGGCAGTCGGGGACGACGAACGCGCTCAGGGTCGCGGTGGTGAAGTAGGGAGCCAGGTCGAGGCTCCGCCTCGAGCTCCGCCAAAGGCTCGCCTTTGGAAACCCCGACATGGGCCGGAGTGCAGGCGCCGCCAACCCTTTCGTGTGCCGGTCCAGGGCGGCTCGCCCTGGCGGGTCCAGGGCGGCGCCCTGGCCTTGCCTTCTCAGGCCCGCGCCATGCGCCGCTTCTCGCGCTGCCTGCGTACGATCCTGAGCATGCGGCGCACGCCGGCCCGCTGCTGCTGCCACCAGGTGCCGTGCACCAGCGCGTGCTCCGCGCCGGGGTCGCCGGTCTCGACGCAGACGCGCTCGAAGTCGGCGGTGCGGAACAGCATGTCCCAGTACGGCAGCACCGCGCCGTAGTTGCAGGAGCGCTCGCCGGCGGCGGCGATCCCGTGGTGGGCGCGGTGGAAGCGCGGCGAGATCAGCAGGCGGTCGCCCAGCCGGCCGAAGTGCGCGGTGGTGTTGGCGTGGCTCATGCTCTCCAGCAGGCGCTGGAGCAGCACGAGGAGCGGGAACTGCATCGGCGGGATGCCGATCAGCAGGGCGAGCACCATGAACCAGACGTACTGGATCAGGTCGTCGATGACGTGGTTGCGGTCGTCGGACCAGAAGGTCATCTGCTCCTGCGCGTGGTGCAGGGAGTGCAGCGCCCACCACCAGCCGAAGCGGTGCGAAAGGCGGTGGCGCCAGTAGTCGGCGAAGTCCAGGATCAGCAGGTAGCAGGCGAAGGTCAGCACGGGGTGGCCCATCAGCGCGGGCGCCATACGCTCCAGCGTGGGCGGCACCCAGCCGTGGTCGGTGAGGAAGCCGTTGAGCGAGACCTGCAGCTGGTAGAACAGCACGAAGGTCACGAGCGGGAACACGCCGACGCGCGAGACCAGGGTGTAGAGCACGTCGACGCCCACCGCGTGGCGGTCCGGCCAGTGCTGCAGCGGGCGGAGGCGCTCCAGCGGCAGGCAAACGGCGTAGGTCACGGCGACCTGCACCACGCCGTAGATCGCGAAGATCGCCCAACCGAAGGCGACGTCCTCCCAGTCCATCAGGTCCAGCGCGTAGAGCGCGGGCACCAGCAGGTGCTCCTGCAGCCAGCCGGCCGCCATCGTGAACGGGTCCATGCCTTGCCTCCGGTCGTCGTGCGCGCGACCATAGCACGCGGCGGGGTTGCAGGAACCGGGGTCGCGGCCGCGCGGCCTCGCGCGCCGGGCGGGGCAGCCCTCCCCGCTGTCGCGCCAGGGCGCGGCGTGCTACGCCGGTGCGGCATGCCCGGGCTCCGGGCCCACGGCAGAAGGGTCCCGACACGGTGTCCGGCACGCGCATCCTGATCGTCGAGGACGAGTTCCTCATCCGGCTGACCCTGGCCGAGGCGCTGGCCGACGAGGGCTTCGACGTGGTCGAGGCGGAGACCGGCGACGAGGCGCTGCGCCTGGTCGAGTCCGACCCCACGATCCGGCTGATGCTCACCGACATGCAGCTTCCCGGCACGCTGGACGGCGCGCAGCTCGCGGCCCGCGTGCGCGCGCACAACCCGGAGCTGCCGATCATCTTCGTCACCGGGCGGCCCGAGGTCGGCGACACGGTGCTCACCGCGCGCGACCTGTTCATCGCCAAGCCCTACCTCCCGTCGGAGATCTGCACCGCGGCCAGGAAGCTAATCGCCGCCTGAGGGCAGCGCTGCCGGCGCGTCCGGCACGTCGCATGCATCGGCGGGCGGGACCATCAGCGGCGAGGGCCGCGCCGCGCGGCGCCGGCCCCGCGCCTGCCAGCGGAGCCGACATGACCTCCACCGTTCCCCCGACCCGCGACGCCCGGCCCGACCCGGCCGCGTCCAGCCCGCACGTGCTCGACACGGAGGAGATGCGCCGCCTGCGCGGGCCGGACCTGCCCGCTTGGCGACGCTGGGGGCCCTACCTCAGCGAGCGGCAGTGGGGCACGGTGCGCGAGGACTACAGCCCCGGCGGCGACGCCTGGGACTACCTGCCGCACGACCACGCCCGCTCCCGTGCCTACCGCTGGGGCGAGGACGGGCTCGCGGGGTTCGGCGACAAGAACCTGCGCTGGTGCCTGGGGCTCGCGCTGTGGAACGGCCGCGACCCGATCCTCAAGGAGCGGCTGTTCGGCCTGACCAACGCCGAGGGCAACCACGGCGAGGACGTCAAGGAGCTGTACTTCTACCAGGACGCCCTGCCGTCCCACGCCTACCTGCGCATGCTCTACAAGTATCCGCAGGCCGAGTACCCCTACCAGCACCTGATCGACGAGAACGCGCGGCGCGGTCCCCACCTCGGCGAGTACGAGATCCTCGACACCGGGGCGTTCGACGGCGAGCGCTACTTCGACGTCACCGTGGAATACGCGCGCGACGAGCCCGGCGACATCCTGATGCGCGTCACGGTGCACAACCGCGGCGACGCGGCGGCCACGCTGCACGTGCTGCCGCAGCTCTGGGCGCGCAACGACTGGGCCTGGGGCGACCCCGTCGCGCGGCCCGAGCTCGCGCTGCAGGACGGCGCGGTGGCGGCCCGCCATCCGGCGATGGAGGACCGCGTGCTCGCGGCCGACGGCGCGCCGGAGTGGCTGTTCTGCGACAACGAGACCAGCGCGCGGCGCTTCCCCGGCCTCGGCACCGGCGACCCCGCGGGCCCGTTCAAGGACGGCATCAACGACCACGTCGTGGGCGGCCTGGCCGGCGTCACCGACGCGCGCGCGGGGACCAAGGTCGCGGCGCACCACGTGCTGTCGCTCGACGCCGGCGCGTCGGCGGTGCTGCGCCTGCGCTTCCGCCCGGCCGACGCGCCCGGGGCTGCGTTCGCGGACCACGACGCGGTGTTCGCGCGGCGCATCGCGGAGTGCGACGCGTTCTACGCCGCGCTGCAGGCGGGCATCGCCGACGCCGACGTGCGCATGGTGCAGCGCGCGGCGTTCGCGGGGATGGTCTGGTCCAAGCAGTACTTCGGCTTTGACGTGAAGCGCTGGCTGGACGGCGACCCCGGGCGCCCCGCCCCGGCCGAGGCCAGGAAGCAGGGGCGCAACCACGAGTGGGGGCACCTGGTGAACGCCGACATCGTGTCGATGCCGGACGCCTGGGAGTACCCGTGGTACGCGTCGTGGGACCTCGCCTTCCACGCGATCGTCTTCGCCGCGATCGACCCGGAGTTCGCCAAGGACCAGATGATCCTGCTGCTGCGCGCGCGCTGCATGCACCCCAACGGCCAGCTCCCCGCCTACGAGTGGAGCTTCGGGGATGCCAACCCGCCGGTCGCGGCCTGGGCGGCGTGGCGGGTGTACCTGGCCGAGCAGCGGCTCACCGGGCAGGGCGACCGCGGCTTCCTGGAGCGGGTGTTCCACAAGCTGTGCCTGAACTTCGGCTGGTGGGTGAACCGCAAGGACGAGAACGACCGCAACATCTTCCAGGGCGGGTTCCTGGGCCTGGACAACATCGGCATCTTCGACCGCTCGCAGCCGCTGCCCACCGGGGGCGTCATCGACCAGGCGGACGGCACCGCCTGGGTCGCGGCCTACGCGCTGCAGCTGATGCGCATCGCGCTGGAGCTGTCGCTGGAGAACGCCGTCTACGAGGACATGGCGATCAAGTTCTTCCAGCACTTCCTGTTCATCGCGGCCGCGGTGAACGGGGTGGGCGCCAACGGCGTCGGGCTGTGGGACGAGCGCGATGAGTTCTTCTACGACGTGCTGCGCGTGCCGGGGCAGGCGCCGGTGCCGCTGCGGGTGCGCTCCACCGTGGGGCTGCTGCCGATGCTCGCCGTGCTGGTGCTGGAGCCGGAGCTGCTGGCGCGGGTGCCGTGGTTCGCCGAGCGCGCGCACTGGTTCGTGGCGCACCGGCCGGACCTCGCGGGGCTGATCTCGCGCTGGGAGGAGGCGGGGCGCGGCGACACGCTCCTGCTGTCGCTGCTGCGCGGGCACCGGACCAAGTGCCTGCTGGCCCGCGCGCTGGACGAGGCGGAGTTCCTCTCGCCCTACGGCCTGCGGGCGATCTCGCGCGTGCACAAGGACCATCCCTACGAGTTCCGCCACGGCGCGCAGGTGTTCAGCGTCGCCTACCTGCCGGCGGAGTCGGACTCGCGGCTGTTCGGCGGCAACTCCAACTGGCGCGGGCCGGTGTGGCTGCCGACCAACTACCTGCTGATCGAGGCGCTGCACGAGTTCCACCGCTACTACGGCGACGAGTTCACCGTGGAATGCCCCGCCGGCTCCGGGCAGCAGCGCACGCTGCGCGAGGTGGCCGAGGAGCTGTCGCGGCGCCTGACCCGGCTCAGCCTGCTGGGTCCGGACGGCCGGCGCCCGGTGATGGCGGCCTACCCCGCGCTGCAGGCGGCGGCCGACGGGGGGGGGCTGGTGCTGTTCCACGAGTACTACGACGGCGACGACGGGCGCGGGGTCGGCGCCTCGCACCAGACCGGGTGGAGCGGGCTGGTCGCGCTGCTGCTGGAGCCGCGCGAGGAAGGCCGGGCCGCGAGCCTGCCGGTCAGCGGCGGGGGCTGAGCCCGACGCACGCGGGCCGGGCGGCTCCACGCCGGCCGCGCCCGGCCGCGGGCGAAACCGTCGCGTTACGATTCTGCCATCGAAAACGCACGGTCGAGCCCCATCTTCCCGCCGACAGGTTGATGCGGGCGAAGGTCAGGCGAGGGACACGGAATGCTGGCAAGGACGTTGAAGCGGGCGCTGCTGCCGCTGGTTGCGATGACCCCGCTGCTTGGCGGGTGCGTGTATCCGTACGGCTACTACGGCGGGTATCCCTATGCATACGGCGCCGGATACGGCTACGGCGGGTACGGCTATGCGCCGTTCTACGGCGCCGGCTACGGATACTTCCCCGGCTACATCGGGACCGGGCTCTACAGCCCGTTCGGCCTCGGCTTCGGCTATGGTTTCGGCGGCTACGGCTACCGGGGCTTCGGTGGCTACGGGTACCGCGGCTTTGGTGGCTACCGCGGTGGCTGGGGCGGGTATCGCGGCGGTGGCGGGTTCCACGGCGGCGGGTTCGGTGGCGGCGGGTTCCACGGTGGCGGCCGCCGCTGACGCCGGGCGGCCACGTGCCGTCGCCGGAGGCGGGCCTGCCCTCGCCTGATCCGGGCACGCGGCAGGCCACCCTGCGGCGCGCCTTCGACGCCCTTCACGCCGGCCACTTCGAGGCGGCATGGCACGCCGCGGGCGGATCGTCAGGACTCGACGCGGCGGATCTCGAGGCGTCGTTGCTCGCCGGGCTTGCGCTGGGGGGCCACTCGGCGCGCGTCGGGGCCGATGGCGCGGCGGCACCCGCCGCGCCCGGCGTCGAGGGAGCTTCCGCGCGGGAGCTGGCGGAGCGCTCGGCAGCGGTGCTCTCGGCCGTGGCCGCGATGCGTCCGCAGCACGCGCATCCCTGCCTCGACCTGCTCGGGCTGCTGCGACGCCAGCGGCTGCAGAACGGCTACGCCCCGGTGCTGCACGCCTGCCTGGCGCGTGCGCCCGACGACCCGCGGCTGCGGCGCGCGCTGGCCGAGCTGCAGCACGACGACGGCGACGACGCGGGCGCGCTCGACACGATCGCGGCCTGGCTGGCGCTGCGGCCCGGCGACGAGGCGGCGCTCGGGCTGCGGGGCACGGTGCTGGTGTCGCTGGGGCGCGCCGAGGCGGCGCTCGCGCAGTTCCGCGCCCTGGCCGCGCGCTCGCCGGGCACGGCGCGGCACTGGACCAACCTGGGCAACACGCTGCGCCTGCTGGGGCACCTCGACGAGGCGGTGCCGGCGCTGCGCCGGGCCGCGGAGCTGGCGCCGCGCGACGGGCAGATGCGGCTGAACCATGCGGTGGCACTGCTGCACGCGGGGCGCCTGGATGCGGGGTGGCGCGAGTACGAGGCGCGGCTGTCCCTGCCCGGCCACACCGCCCTGCCCCACGCGCGCCTGCTGCCGGCGCTCGCCGCGCTGCCCGGTGGCCCTGCGGCGCTGCGCGGGCGGCGCGTGCTGTGCACCCACGAGGAAGGCTTCGGCGACACGCTGCAGTTTGCGCGCTTCCTGCCCATGCTGGCGGCGGCGGGCGCGCATGTCGTGGCGCAGGCGCCGGCGCCGCTGGTGCGTCTGCTCCGCTCGCTCGGGCCGGGGATCGAGGTGATCGAGGACGGCGCAGCACCCCCCGCCTGGGACTGGCACTGCCCGATGCTCAGCCTGCCGCGCGTCTTCGGCACCACGCTGGACACCATCCCGTCGGCCACGCCCTACCTGCACGCGCACCCCGCCGCGATCCTGGCGGCCGAGGCCCGGCTCATGCGCGGGCTCGGCGCAGGCCGTGCCCTGCGCGTCGGCCTCGCCTGGGCCGGGCAGTCGCGCCCCTGGCAGCCCGGCTTCGCCGCGATCGACCGGCGCCGCAGCATCGGCCTGGCCGCGCTGGCGCCGCTCGGCGCGCTGCCGGGCGTGGCGCTTGTCGGGCTGCAGTTCGGGCCCGAGGCGGCGCAGGCCGGCACGGTCGCGGGGCTGGCGCTGCACGACGGCGTGGCGGACGCGCGCGACTTCGCCGACACCGCCGCCGTGGTCGCCTGTCTCGACGTGATCGTCAGCGTGGACACCGCGATGGTCCATCTCGCCGGCGCGCTGGGGCGGCCGGTGCTGATGCTCGACCGCTTCGACGCGTGCTGGCGCTGGCTGCACGGGCGCGAGGACAGCCCGTGGTACCCCGGGCTGCGCATCGTGCGCCAGGAGCGGCCGGGGGACTGGGGCGGGGTTGTCGGGCGGGTCGTGGAGATGCTGCGGGACATGGCGGCGGCGAGGGAGCAAGGAAGGCCAGAGGCTCTGCCTCTGGACTCCGCTCAAGGCTCGCCTTGAGAATCCACGACGAAGGCAGGCCTGCCGCCACCTGAGAGGACCGTCATGCCCGAGGATCGCCCGCCGCTGCCGCCGTTCACGCGCGAGGCGGCCGTCGCCAAGGTTCGCGGCGCGGAGGACGGCTGGAACAGCTGCGACCCGGTGCGCGTCTCGCTCGCCTACAGCGCGGACAGCCGCTGGCGCAACCGCAGCGAGTTCCTCGCGGGCCGGCCGGCGATCGCGGCGTTCCTGGCGGCGAAGTGGGCGCGCGAGCTGGAATACCGGCTGGTCAAGGAGTTGTGGGCGTTCGGCGACGACCGGATCGCGGTGCGCTTCGCCTACGAGTGGCACGACACGGGCGGGGCGTGGTTCCGCTCGCACGGCAACGAGAACTGGGCGTTCGACGCGCACGGGCTGATGCGCGAGCGGCACGCCAGCATCAACGACGTGGCAATCGGCGAGAGCGACCGCCTGTTCCGCTGGGACCGCACGGCGCCCCGCCCCGCCGACCACCCCGGCCTGACCGAGCTGGGCCTCTGATCCTTCCGGACGGGTTTCCAAAGGCCTCAGGCCTTTGGCGGGTCCGGGCAGAGCCCGGCCTTGCTTGCTGCCTTCCTGCGGCTAGTCGAAACGCCCGGAGCGGGGGAATCCTGCGGGCGGCGCGCGTCCTGCCTGGCCGCGCTCGCCGATCCAGTCCTTCAGGCCGGTCTCGGTGCGGGTCTTCTCGCCGAGGCGCCAGGTCAGGCCGCTGGCCAGGGCGAACACGCGGGCGTCGCGCAGGCCGCCGTCCTTGAAGCGCTGCAGGGTGACGCCGGTGCCGCGCGACAGCACGGGCACCTGCTCGAGGGGGAACACCAGGAGCTTGCGGTTCTCGCCGATCACCGCGACGTGGTCGCCGGCGGCGGGGACGCAGAGCAGGGCGCGCTCGTTGTCGCGGGCGTTGAGCACCTGCTTTCCGGTGCGCTTCTCGGCGAGCAGGTCGTCGGAGGCGACGACCAGGCCGCGTCCGCCGCTGGACGCGACGAGCCAGCGCACGCCGGGGCGCCAGACGAACAGCGCGGCGAGATCGTCCTCGGCGGGAAGCTCGACGAGGACGCGGATCGCCTGGCCGTCGCCGCGGCCGCGGGGCAGCTCGGAGGCGCGCAGGGTGTAGACGCGGCCGTTGCTGCCGAGCAGGCAGAGGCGGTCGGTGGTCTCGCATTCCAGGGCGAGGCGGAGGCTGTCGCCTTCCTTGAACTTCTGCGCGGCGTGGTCGAGGGCGTGGCCCTTGGCGGCGCGCAGCCAGCCCTTCTCGGACAGGATCACGGTGAGCGGCTCGCGCTCGACGGGGATGATGTCGCTGATCGCGATGGCGGCGGGAACGGCGCCGATCACGGTGCGTCGGTCGCCGAGGGGGCCGGTGCCGAAGTCCTTGCGGACGCGGGCGATCTCGGCGGCGATGCGGCGCCAGCGCTGCGCCTCGCTGCCGAGCAGGCCGCGCAGGCCGGCCAGCTCCTTCTCCAGCGCGGCGTTCTCGCGGCGGATCTCCATCTCCTCCAGCTTGCGCAGGGAGCGCAGGCGCATGTTGAGGATCGAGTCGGCCTGCAGCTCGGTGAGGTCGAAGGCGGACATCAGGGAGGCGCGGGCGTCGTCCTCCTCGCGGATGATGCGGATCACCTCGTCGAGGTTGAGGTAGGCGGCGAGCAGGCCGCCCAGGATCTCCAGGCGGCGCTCGATGGCGGCCTGGCGGTGGCGCGAGCGGCGACCGAGCACCTCGTGGCGGTGGTCGAGCCAGGCGCGCAGCACCGCGCGCAGGCCCATCACGCCGGGCGTGCGGGTCGCGTCGAGCACGTTCATGTTGAGCGGGAAGCGGGACTCCAGCGCGGTGGCGCGGAACAGCGTCTCCATCAGGACCTCCGGCTCCACGCCGCGGGTCTTGGGCTCGAGCACGAGGCGCACGGTCTCGGTGCTCTCGTCGCGGATGTCGCCCAGCAGCGGGAGCTTCTTCAGCTCCATCAGCTCGGCGATCTGCTCGATCAGGCGGGCCTTCTGCACCTGGTAGGGGATCTCGGTGACGACGATGGACCACAGGCCCATGCGGCCCTGCTCGACGGCCCAGCGGGCGCGGACGCGGAAGCCGCCGCGGCCGGTCTCGTAGGCCTGCACCAGGGCGAGCGGGTCCTCGATCAGCGTGCCGCCGGTGGGGAAGTCCGGGCCGGGCATGTGGGCGAGCAGGTCGATGGTGGAGGCATCGGGGTGGGCGATCAGGTGCAGGGCGGCGGCGCAGACCTCGCCGGCGTTGTGCGGCGGGATCGAGGTGGCCATGCCGACGGCGATGCCGGCCGCACCGTTGGCGAGCAGGTTGGGGAAGGCCGCGGGGAGGATCGTCGGCTCGGTCTCGACGCCGTCGTAGGTGGGGCGGAAGTCGACGGCGTCCTCGTCGATGCCTTCCAGCAGGAGGGCGGCGACGGTGGTCATGCGCGCCTCGGTGTAGCGCATGGCGGCCGCGTTATCGCCGTCGATGTTGCCGAAGTTGCCCTGGCCCTCGACGAGGGGGTAGCGCACGGCGAAGTCCTGGGCGAGGCGGACCATGGCCTCGTAGATCGAGCTGTCGCCGTGGGGGTGGTACTTGCCCATCACGTCGCCGACCACGCGGGCGCACTTCTTGAAGCCGGCGGTGGGGTCGAGGCGGAGCTGCGCCATGCCGTAGATCAGGCGGCGGTGCACCGGCTTGAGGCCGTCGCGCACGTCGGGCAGGGAGCGCGAGGTGATGGTCGACAGGGCGTAGGCGAGGTAGCGCTCGCTGAGCGCGTCGGCGAGGGGCGTGTTCTCGATATGTCCAGCGGCGGTGTCCATGGACGGGGTGTGGGGGCAGCGGGGCGGAGCGTCAAGGCCGGGCTCTGCCCGGACCCGCAAAGGGTCCGAGGACCCTTTGATCCCATTTACTTAAGGGACGCGTTCCAAGGGCGCAGCCTTTGGCGGAGTTTGAGGCAGAGCCTCAACCTTGCTTCCTTCAGCCCGCCGCGGTCCCTGGCGCCTTGCGGTCGCGCAGGGCGTGGACGAAGCGGTCGAGCCGGGTGTCCTCGTCGTCGCCCGCGGTCCAGCGCGCGGAGAAGGAGGCCGAGGTGCTGCGCGGCCGCTCGCCGTCGGGCAGGGTGGCGAAGCGCAGGCGCATCGGCACGGGGACGCCCTCGCCGATGCCGATGGCCTCGCCGTTGCCGAGGAACGGCAGGGCGGAGAACATCGCCGGCGAGGCCTCTGACAGCGAGGCCTGGATGATCGCCTGGTCGCGCTCGTTGGACATGCGGAAGGCGAACACGGTGTTGCACTGCGACAGGATGGTGGCGTCCAGCTCGGACGGGCGCTGGCTGACGACGCCGAGGCTGATGCCGTACTTGCGGCCCTCCTTGGCGATGCGGGCCAGGGCGCGCTTGGCGGGCTCGAAGCCGAGCGCGGTGTCCTGGGGGGCGTAGCGGTGGGCCTCCTCGCAGACCAGGAGCAGCGGCGCGCGCTGCCCGCCCCAGACGGCGAAGTCGAAGGCGAGGCGCGAGATCACGGCGACCACGACGTTGAGCACCTCCGAGGGGATGCTGGCGAGGTCGAGCACGGCGAGCGGGCGGCCGCGGGCGGGGATGCGGAAGATGCGGCCGATCAGCTCGGCCAGGCTGTCGCGGACCACGACGCCGGTGTCGAACAGCAGGGCGTAGCGGCGGTCGTTCTGCAGGGCGGCGATCCTGGCGCGGATCTGCAGGTAGGCGGGGATGCTGCCGTGGTTCTCCAGGCTGCCGATCGCCACGTCGAGCAGGCGGGTGACGTCGCTCATCCGGTAGGGCACGGGGGTGTCGACGGTGATCACGCCGCGGTCGACGCCGGGCTCCGCGTGGGCGAGCCTGGCGGCCAGCACCAGCTCGCGCAGGCACATGATCTCGGCGTCCATCGGCCGGCTGGCCTGGCCGAACATGATCTCGGCCAGCTCGTCGAAGCTGAACAGCCAGTGCGGCAGGCGGAAGTTGTCGGCGCCCAGGTGCTCGGCGCGGTCGCCGAACGCCTGGCCGTACTCGCCGTGCGGGTCGAGCAGCAAGATGTGGCCGTTCGGGCTGCCTTCCAGGATGCGCTTGAGCACCAGGGTGAGCGCGCAGGACTTGCCGGTGCCGGTGGTGCCGAGCATGGCGAAGTGCTTGCACAGCAGCTCGTCGACGCTGACCCGGGCCGGGACCGCGGGGTCCTGGTGGATCGTGCCGATGCACGCGGACTGGCGGTCGGGCAGGTCGAACACGGTCAGCGTGTCCTCGCTCGACGCGAAGTGGACCACGGTGTCGAGCGTGGGCAGGCGGGACACGCCGCGGCGGAACACCCGCTGGCCCTCGCTGTCCGGCACCTCGCCGATGATGCTGATCTCGGCGACCCTGAGCTCCTGCTCCTCGCCGCCGGGCAGCGGCATCGGCGTGCTCAGGCCCTCGATCTGGCCGTACACGGTGGCGCCCGGCGTGCGCGCGCAGACCAGGCCGCCCATCTGCACCATCGCCAGGATGTGCGGGTCCGGCGCGAGCAGGATGATGACGTGGCTGCCCGAGGTCGAGACCACCCTGCCCGCCCTGACCCGCTCGCGCGACGGGGCGGCCGCCGCGGCCAGGTGCGCGACCGTCGCCGGCCGAACGGGCAGCGCGGGGGACGGGTGTCCGTGGTCCGACGGCGCGAGCAGCGTCATGCTCATGGCAGGGCCTCCATCAGGGGTGTGACCTCGGGCGCGGCAGGGCGGTGCGTCGGCGCCGCGCGGCGCAGGAAGCCGGGCACCTGGCCGGCCTCGAGCGGGCGGCTGTAGTGGTAGCCCTGCGCGTAGTCGCAGCCGGTCGCGGCGATGAAGTCGGCCTGCGCCTGCGTTTCCACGCCCTCGGCCACGACCTCGAGGCGCAGGCTGTGGGCCAGGCGCACGATGGTGGCGGCGAGCACGGCGGCGTCCTCGCTGGTGGTGACGTCGGCCACGAAGCTGCGGTCGATCTTGATGCGGTCCACGGGCAGGCGGCGCAGGTAGCTCAGCGACGAGTAGCCGGTGCCGAAGTCGTCGATCGACAGGCCGACCCCCTGCCGGTGCAGGTCGGCCAGGGTCTCGGCGGCGGCGTGGGTGTTGCGCATGATGCCGCTCTCGGTGATCTCCAGCTCCAGCCAGGCGGGGGGCAGCCCGGTCTCGGCGAGGACGGCGGCCACCACGTGCTGCAGCCGGCCGTCGCGGATCTGCGCCGTGGACACGTTCACGGCGACCGAGAACCGCGCGAGCCCCGCCTGGCGCCACGCCGCCGCCTGCCGGCAGCTCTCGCGCAGCACCCAGGTGCCGATGCCGCTGATCAGGCCGGAGGACTCGGCGAGCGGGATGAACTCCTCGGGCGACACGGCGCCGTACGCCGGGTGGTTCCAGCGCAGCAGGGCCTCGACGCCGACGGTGCCGCCGCTGCGCATGTCGACCTGTGGCTGGAACAGCACCTGCAGCTGGCCGAACAGCGCCGGCTCGCGCAGCGCGTGCTCCAGCGTGGCGCGTCGGTGCGCGCGCCGGCTCAGCGTGTCGTCGAAGAAGCGGCAGCGGTTCCCGCCCTCGCCCTTGGCCTGGTACATCGCGAGGTCGGCGTTGCGGTGCAGGGCGGTGGTGTCGGGCGGCTCGCCCCCGGCGTCCGCGACGTCGTCGGGGAACAGGGTGACGCCGAACGAGGCGCCCACGAACATCGGGCGGCCCTCGATCAGGAATGGCTCGCCGATCCTGGCGATGATGCGCTCGGCCAGCGCGCGGGCATCCGACGCGTCGCGGGGGGCCGCCTGCAGCACCGCGAACTCGTCGCCGCCCAGGCGGGCCACGGTGTCGCCCTCGCGCAGCTCGCCGCCGATGCGCTCGGCGACCTGGCGCAGCAGCACGTCGCCCACGGCGTGGCCGAAGCTGTCGTTGACGTCCTTGAAGTTGTCGAGGTCGAGGTAGTGCAGCGCCAGCCTGTGCCCGGCCTCGCGGGCCGCCCACGCCGCCGCCAGCAGCCGCTCGCCGAGCAGCACGCGGTTCGGCAGCGCGGTCAGCGGGTCGTGGGTGGCGAGGTGGGCGAGGCGCGACTGGGTACCGAGGCGGGCCTCGATCTCCTCGCGCAGGGAGGCGGCGACGGCCTCGATCTCGCGCCGCGCCAGCGTCGCCTCGAACGCCTCGCGCTCCGCCTCGCGCCGCGCGCCGGTCAGCGCCGCGTCGAGCATGCGTCGCTCCGCGAGCTGGCCGAGGCCGGTGCTGTAGCGCTGCAGCGCCGTGTCGCGCGCACCGCCGCCTCGCCTGAGCGCCCTCATGCCGCCGTCCTTGTGTCGGAGTCCGCGATGCCGGCCGGTGCGGGCATGGCGGCAGGATAGTCGGGCGGTGATGAAGGAGAGATGAACGGGCGCGGCCGCGGCCGGGCGGACGCCCGACCGCCCGGGCCTCGTCGGGCGGCGCCGGATACCGGCGTTCGGCAGGCAAGGCCGGGCTCTGCCCGGACCCGCCAAAGGTCAGGGACCTTTGGAAACCCGTCCCGAAGCAAGGGCAGTCAGGCGGGCGGCGGGTTCGGCTCGGGCCTGCCGGCTTCCTTCTCGACACGGTCGGCAAGGCGCAGGCGTGCGGGCGGCAGCGGCTTGTGGGTGTGGCCGAAGGCGTCGCGTGCCAGGAAGTGCGCGGTCAGGCGCAGGCCGTCGCGCCAGTCGCCAGGCCCGCCCACGGTGTCGTTGGTGCCGGGCAGCAGCAGCGCCGGCAGCGGCAGCAGCCGGTCGCGCCACGGCCCGGCGGCATCGTCCGCGACCGCGCGGCCGGTGCGGGGCGACACCCAGGCCAGGCCCGTCGTGGCCCCGGAGATCGCGCAGGCGGTCAGGTCCAGGCCGTAGCCCAGGTCGGCCAGCAGCCCGGCCTCCCAGCGGATCAGCGGGGCCAGGCTGGCGGCGCCGTCCAGCGTGGCGAGCAGGTGCAGCAGCTCGCCGAAGATGCGGGGGTGCGGCTCGCGCTCGGGCACCGCGCCGTCCGCCACCGCGCAGGCGGAGGCCAGGACCGCGAGCGACATCGGGTCGGGCATGGCGCGGGCCGCGGTGGCGTGGACCATCTCCGCGGTGAACGCGCCGAGCTGGTCGGCCAGGCGCCCCGTCCAGCGGACCTGGGCCAGGTTGCCCGGCTGCCACAGGCCGGACTTCGCGCGCGAGGCGCCGCCCTTGGCCAGGCCGCGGTGGGGGCCGTGCGCCTCGGTCAGCACGGTGGCCAGCGCGTCGCCCTCGCCGAAGGGGCGCACGGAGAGGATGATCGCGGGGGCGTCCCAGTCCATCGGCGCCGGGCCTCTGCAGGAAGGAAGCAAGGCCGGGCTCTGCCCGGACCCGCCAAAGGCCCGAGGCCTTTGGAAACCATGACTTCAAGCAAGCAACCGAACTTCGTACGTCAGATCAGTCTAGCCTGATAACCTGTTCTTTCAGAAGGATTCCAAAGGCGAGCCTTTGGCGGGTCCGGGCAGGGCCCGGCCTTGCTTCCCTTGCTCAGCCCGGGTCGTCGAGCCCGATCGCGCGGAGCCGTGCGCGTTCCTCGTCCCATCCCGCGCGTTCCTTGACGTTGAGGAACAGGTGCACCGGCCGCTCCAGCAGCCCGCCCAGGTGCTCGCGGGCGCGGGCGCCGAGGGCCTTGATGCGGGCGCCGCTGGCGCCGATCAGGATGCCCTTGTGGCTGGCGCGGCCGACGTAGATCGTGGCCTCGATGCGCACGGAGCCGTCGGGCTTCTCCTTGAAGCTCTCGGTCTCGACGGTGGCGCCGTAAGGCACCTCCTCGTGGGTCTGGAGGAAGATCTGCTCGCGCACCACCTCGGCGGCGAGCAGGCGGTCCGGCAGGTCGGTGAGGTCGTCCTCAGGGTACAGGTACGGGCCTTCGGGCAGGCCGAGGGCGAGCGCGTCCATCATGCGGTCGAGGCCGTCGCCGGTGTTGGCGCTCACCATGAAGATCTCCTCGAAGGGGGCGAGCTGCGACAGGGAGTCGATCAGCGGGAGCAGTGCTGCGGGCTCGACCAGGTCGGTCTTGTTCAGGACCAGCCAGGCGCGGCGCCCGGCTTCCTTGAGGCCGGCGACGATGCCGCGCACGGCCTCGGTGTTGCCGTACTTGGCGTCGACCAGCAGCAGGGTGAGGTCGGCATCCTCGGCGCCGGTCCAGGCGGCCTTGACCATGGCGCGGTCGAGCTTGCGCTTCGGCTTGAAGATGCCGGGCGTGTCGACGAGCAGGATCTGCGTGCGGGTCTCCGCGCCCGAGGGCATACGCACGTCGCGCATCATCACGCCGAGCACGCGGAAGCGGGTGGTCTGCGCCTTGGGGCTGACGATGGAGAGCTTGGCGCCGATCAGGCGGTTGAGCAGCGTGGACTTGCCGGCGTTGGGGGCGCCGACGATGGCGGCGAAGCCGCAGCGTGTGGTCGTCATCGAGGGTCCTGGGGGTCTGGGCGGCGGATGGAAGGCCGGGACGCTGCCCTGGAGCTGCTCCCGTCGCGGGCCGGAGCCAGCGTCCGAGGCTCCATGGCACCGGAAGCAGCAGGACAGAGCCGTGCTCTACCCCGTTGTTCCTGCTTCTTTCTTGTATGGGTTTCCAAAGGCGAGCCTTTGGCGGAGTCCAGAGGCAGAGCCTCTGGCCTTGCTTGCTTCCTGGCTGCGCTCACGCGAGCTTGGCCAGCAGGTCCAGCGCGGCGTCGCGCTCAGCGATGCGCTTGGAGCCTGCGGTGCCGGTGCCGGTCTGGCCGGCGGCGGTGACGGTGATCACGAAGCTGGGGTTGTGCGAGGGGCCTTCGCGGGAGGCGACCTCGTAGACCGGGAGCGCGCGGCCGCGGCCGAGAAGGTACTCCTGCAGGGCGGTCTTGGGGTCCTTGGGCGGCAGGACCTGGGCGGTCATGGCGCCGGCCCAGCAGCGGCGGACGAGGATGCGGGCGGCGTCGAGGCCGGCGTCGAGGAACACCGCGCCGATGATCGCCTCCATGGTGTCGGCGAGCACGGTGGCGAGACGCTTGACGCCGGCGCGGTCCTCGTTGGGGGCGACGGAGATGGCGTGCGACAGGCCGGCGGCCTCCGCGATCTCGGCGAGCACGGGGCGCGAGACGAGCTGAGCGTGGCGCGGGCCGAGCTGGCCTTCCTGCTCGTCGGGGAAGCGCTCGGCGAGCCACTCGGCGACCAGGAGGCCGAGCACGCGGTCGCCGATGAACTCGAGGCGCTCGTTGGAGCCCTGGCCCTTCTGGCCGGGGCGCATGCGGCCGGACGCGGTTCCGTGGGCGGCGGAACGGTGGGTGAGCGCCTGGGCCAGCAACTCGGGGCGGCGGAACGCATGGCCGAGCGTGGCCTGCGCGTCGGCGAGGCGGGCGGCGTCGGCTGCGCCGGAGGGCATGGAGTCCGTCGTGCGGGCGCGTGCGGCGGCCGTCGTGGCGGGGCGGGCGGCGCCTGCCGTGGCGGGGGGCTGGTCGGGGCGCGCGGCGCCGCTCACCCGATGCCCTTGAACAGGCGCGACCAGCGGATCTCGAGCGGCCACTGCCAGACCTGCCACCAGGGGTCGCGGCCGTCGACGGAGAAGAAGATGAACTCCGCCTTGCCCACCAGGTTCTCGACGGGGACGTAGCCGACGCCGCCCTGCACGAGGGGCACGCGGCTGTCGGACGAGTTGTCGCGGTTGTCGCCCATGCAGAACACGTGGTCCGGCGTGATCAGGAAGTCCGGCGTGTTGTCGTAGGGGCCGTTCTCGGTCTCCTTGAGGATCGAGTGGCGCACGCCGTTGGGCAGGGTTTCCAGGTACTCGTGGCGCTGGACGGAGATGCCGCCCTCGTTCGTGACGTAGTCGCCGACGGAGGTGCGCGGGACCA
>JBPBQX010000274.1:0-17488 GCA_050955025.1 Janthinobacterium lividum | reverse complement strand
CCCGTCGAACACCTGCGCCCCGCCCTCCAGCACGAGGGCCACCGGCGCCGTGACCGCGAGCGACGCCGCGTACTGCACCGCCAGCGCCGTGCGCAGGTCGCCTGCCCCGCCGGTGCGCTTCTGCCAGATCGTGCCCAGCGTGATCGACACCATCGCCCCCAGGCACACCGCGACGGCCGCCGGCGGCACCGTGCGCCCGCCGCCCACCGACGCCAGCAGCACCGGCGCCACCACCAGCCCCGCGCCCGCGAACCCCAGCGCGATCCCCGCCCAGCGCCGCCCGCCCACCCGCTCGCCGAGCAGCCGCCACGCCAGCGCCGCCGTGAGCAGCGGCTGCAGCCCCACGATCAGCGCCGAGAGCCCCGCCGGCAGCCCGTGCCGCACCGCCCAGAACACCCCGCCGAGATACCCCGCCTGGATCAGCAGCCCCGCCACCACGGTGTCGCGCCACCCCCGCCCGCGCGGCCACCGCGCCCCCGACAGGACCGCCATCGCTCCCAGCACCGCGCTCGCCACCGCGTAGCGCAGGCACAGGAACCCCAGCGGCTGGACGTGCGGCGCCACCAGGCGCGCGGCGATGAACCCCGTCGCCCAGATCAGCACGAAGAACGGCGCGACCAGGCGGCTCAAGGACAGCAAGCAAGGTCGGGCTCTGCCCGAACCCGCAAAGGGTCCGAGGACCCTTTGATCCCTTGACTTAAGAGAAGCCATCCAAGGGGCTTCCCTTGGCGGAGTCCAGAGGCAGAGCCTCTGGCCTTGCCTGCCTTCAGAGCTGCCGCCCGTGGCAATGCTTGAACTTCTTCCCCGACCCGCACGGGCACAGCGCATTGCGCGGCGTGGCCTGCCAGGTCGCGGGGTCGTCCGGATCGACGGCCGCGAGCGGCACGCTCTCGATCAGCACCGGGTCCGCCAGCGCCATCGCCATGGCCGGCCCCGCCGCGGTCATGCGCTCCGCGTCCGGGTGGCTCTCGATGGTGTAGGCCGGCGGGTGCGCGAACTCCGGCATCGGCTCCTGCGGGCTCAGCTCGACGCGCGCCAGCATGGACGTGACCCGCTCCTTGAGGTCGTCGAGCATGGCGTTGAACAGGGCGAAGGCCTCGCTCTTGTATTCGTTCAGCGGGTCCTTCTGCCCCAGCGAACGCAGCCAGATCCCCTGCCGCAGATGGTCGAGCGTCAGCAGATGCTCCTTCCACACCGCGTCCAGGTTCTGGAGCAGCAGCGTCTTCTCGACGTAGCGCATCAGCTCCGGCCCGAGGTTCGCGGCCTTCGCCGCCATCTGCCCATCGGCGGCCGCGACCACGCGCTCGCGCACGGTGGCCACGTCGATGCCGTCCTCCTGCGCCCACGCGCCCACCGGCACGTCCACCGCCAGCACCCGCCGCAGATCCTCGGCCAGCGCCTCGCTCGCCCACTGCTCCGCGAACGCGCGCTCCGGCAGGTGGCGGTCCACCATCGCCTCCGCGACCTCGGCCCGCATCTCGGCGAGCGTCGCCGATACGTCGTCCGCGCGCATGAACTCGCGGCGCTGGGCGTAGACCTCCTTGCGCTGGTCGTTCATGACATCGTCGTATTTCAGCACGTTCTTGCGCGTGTCGAAGTTGCGCGCCTCGACCTTCTTCTGCGCCTTCTCCAGCGCGCGGTTGATCCACGGATGGATGATCGCCTCGCCCTCCTTCAGGCCGAGGCGCTGCAGCATCCCGCCCATCCGCTCGGACCCGAAGATCCGCATCAGGTCGTCCTCGAGCGAGAGGAAGAACCGGCTCTCCCCCGGGTCTCCCTGCCGCCCCGAGCGCCCGCGCAGCTGGTTGTCCACGCGCCGGCTCTCGTGGCGCTCCGTGCCGATCACCAGCAGCCCGCCCGCCCCCTTCACCAGCGGCTGGTTGTGCGCGACCTCGGCGCGGATCGCCGCCTCGCGCTCTGCCAGCACCGCCTCGTCCGCGTGCTCGCCGACCTCCTGCCGCACCCGCATCTCGACGTTGCCGCCCAGCTTGATGTCGGTGCCGCGCCCGGCCATGTTCGTCGCGATCGTGATCGACCCCGGCGCCCCCGCCTGCGCCACGATCACCGCCTCCCTCTCGTGGAACTTGGCGTTGAGCACCGAGTGCCGGATCCCCCGCCGGTCCAGGATCGCGCTCAGCAGCTCCGAGCGCTCGACGCTGGTGGTGCCGACGAGCACCGGCTGCCCGCGCCCCTTGGCCTCCTCGATCAGCCCCGCCACCGCCTCGTACTTCTCGGCCGCCGTGCGATACACCTCGTCGTGCCCGTCCACGCGCGCGACCGGCACGTTGGTCGGCACCTCGATCACGTCGAGCTTGTAGATCTCCGCGAACTCGTCCGCCTCGGTCAGCGCCGTCCCGGTCATGCCCGCGAGCTTGGGGAACAGCCGGAAGTAGTTCTGGAAGGTGATCGAGGCGAGCGTCTGGTTCTCCTGCTGCACCGTGACGAACTCCTTCGCCTCCAGCGCCTGGTGCAGCCCCTCCGAGTAGCGCCGCCCCTCCATCATCCGCCCGGTGAACTCGTCGACGATGACGATCTTGTCGTCCCTGACCATGTATTCGACGTCGCGCGCGAACAGCGTGTGCGCCCGCAGGCTCTGCTGCACGTGGTGGACCACGGCCACGTTGAAGATGTCGTAGAGGTTGCCTTCGGTGATGACGCCGGCGTCCCTCAGCATCTCCTCGACGCGCTCCGAGCCCTCCTCGGTCAGCGCGACGGACTTCATCTTCTCGTCCTTGTCGTAGACCGTCGGGTCGCGCACCGCCTCGACCATCACCGCGTTGACCTGGCGGTACAGGTCCGAGGAGTCCTCCGCCGGCCCCGAGATGATGAGCGGCGTACGCGCCTCGTCGATCAGGATCGAGTCCACCTCGTCGACGATGCCGAACGCGAACGGGCGCTGCACCATGTCTTCCAGGCGATACTTCATGTTGTCGCGCAGGTAGTCGAAGCCGAACTCGTTGTTGGTCCCATAGGTGATGTCGCACGCGTACGCCGCGCGCCGCTGGTCGTCGGACAGCCCGTGCACGATCACCCCCGCGCTCAGCCCGAGGAAGCCGTACAGCCTGCCCATCTCTTCCGCGTCGCGCGCCGCCAGGTAGTCGTTGACGGTGACGACGTGCACGCCCTTGGCCGGCAGCGCGTTGAGGTAGACCGGCAGCGTGGCCACCAGCGTCTTGCCCTCGCCGGTCTTCATCTCGGCGATCTTGCCGTCGTTGAGCACCATGCCGCCCACGAGCTGCACGTCGAAGTGGCGCATCCCCAGCACCCGGCGCGACGCCTCGCGCACCACCGCGAACGCCTCGGGCAGCACGTCGTCCAGGGTCGCGCCCGCCGCCAGACGCTCGCGGAACACCGCCGTGCGGCCGCGCAGCTCGTCGTCGGAGAGGGCCGCGACCTCGGGCTCCAGCGCGTTGATCTGCGGCAGGCGGCGCCGGTAGTGGCGCAGCGAGCGCTCGTTGCTGGTGCCGAACAGGCGGGCAAAGCTTGCGAACATGGCGGGCCTCGGAATGCAGCGCTCTGGCGCCATCCCGGCCGGCCGGAGGGCGCCGGAACGAGGGCGCGAACCGCCGGCAGGCTGCCGGCGGGCTTTGCGTCCAGATAGGACCCGCGCCCCGCGGGGTCAACCGAGGCCCAGCGGCAGAAAGCAAGGCCGGGCCCTGCCCGGACCCGCCAAGGACCAGGGGTCCTTGGATCCCCGTCCCCTAAGTGAAGCCGGTCCAGGGCGGCTCGCCCTGGCGGAGTCCAGAGGCAGAGCCTCTGGCCTTGCTTCGCCCCCGCCCCGAAGCCTGCCGCGAATTCATCGTCCGGTTGGTTGTGGGCAGGGCGGGGGTCGGCCATGATCCCGGCGAGATCAACAGGCGCCGCGGGCCAACGCGGGCCGACCACCATCCGAGGTAACTCCCATGCGGCTCACCCCCCTGGCCACCGCGCTCGCGGCGGCCGCCCTGTGCGCGCAGGCCCTGCCCGCGTCGGCGCAGCCCGCCCAGCCCGGCCACGACACCCGCGCCGCGATGTCGCCCACGGGCGCCCCGCCGGCCGCCCTGCTGCCGTCCAGCCAGAAGCCGCCCGCCGGCCCCGCCCCGGCCACGCCGGCGCAGGCCGCCGCCCAGGGCACGGACGCGGACGCCGAGGCCCCGCCCGCCGCCCAGGCCGGCGCCGCGCAGCTCGGCCCGGACGGCCGCCCCGTCCCGTTCGCGGCCGGCTCGCCGCCGCTGGTCGGCCTGCCGCCGGGCGACCCGGTGCTCGCCAGCGTGGACGGCCACGAGATCAGGATGTCGGACCTCACGGTGGCCGCCGAGTCCCTGCCGCAGCAGCTGCGCGGCATGCCCAAGCCGGTGCTGTACCCGATGCTGCTCGACCAGCTCATCGACCGCCAGGCCGTGGTGATCGAGGCCAAGAAGGAAGGCCTCGACAAGACCCCCGAGGTGCAGGACCAGCTGCGCCGCGCCGAGGACACCACGCTGCAGAACGCCGTGCTGACGCGCGAGGTCACGCCGAAGATCTCCGAGGAGGCGATCAAGGCCAAGTACGACGCCGACTACGCCAACAAGCCCGGCGAGGAGGAGGTCCACGCCCGCCACATCCTGGTCGACAGCGAGGACAAGGCGAAGGACATCATCAAGCAGCTCAAGGGCGGCGCCGACTTCGAGAAGCTCGCCAAGCAGGACAGCAAGGACCCCGGCGCGCAGAACGGCGGCGACCTCGGCTGGTTCAAGAAGGGTGACATGCTGCCCGAGTTCTCCACCGCCGCCTTCGCGATGAAGACCAACGAGTTCACGCAGGAGCCCATCCACACCCGCTACGGCTGGCACGTGATCCAGGTGCTCGGCACCCGCACCGCGCCGCCCGTCGACTACGCCCAGGCGCACGACGAGATCCGCCAGACCCTGGTGCAGAACGCGGTCAAGGCGGCGCTCGAGAAGGCGCGCGCCCAGGTCAAGGTGCAGCGCTTCACCGTGGCCGGCGCGTCCATCAAGCCGGGCGAGCAGGCCCCCGCCGCCGAGGGCGTCGCCCCGGCGCAGCCGCCGGCCGCAGCGAAGTGAGGCCGCCGGGAGCCCCGAAGGCGGCCGGGCGGGCGCGCCCATGAGCGCCAAGCCCTCGCCGCTCGCCATCGGGCTCCCGGACCTGCCGCCGGTCGCGGGCGTGCGCCTCGGCGCCGCCGCGGCCGGCATCCGCTACAAGGGCCGCACCGACCTGGTGATGATCGAGCTCGCCCCCGGCACCGCCGCCGCCGGCGTGTTCACCCGCAACAAGTGCCCGGGCGCGCCGATCGACTGGTGCCGCGACGCGCTAAAGGGCGGCGTGGCCCGCGGCGTGGTGGTCAACGCCGGCAACGCCAACGTCTTCACCGGCAAGGCCGGCCGCGAGACCACGCGCGCCACCGCCGAGGCCGCCGCCGAGCTGCTCGACTGCAAGCCCCGCCAAGTGTTCCTCGCGTCCACCGGGGTGATCGGCGAGGTGCTCGACCCCGCGCGCATCGTGGACACGCTGCCAGCGCTGCACGCCGGGCTCAGCCCCGACGGCTGGGCGGACGCGGCCCGCGGCATCATGACCACCGACACCTTCCCCAAGGCCGCGACCCGCATCGCGCGCATCGGGAAGCACGAGGTCCGCATCACCGGCGTCGCCAAAGGCAGCGGCATGATCGCGCCGGACATGGCGACCATGCTGTGCTTCGTCGCCACCGACGCGAAAATCCCGGCGGCCGCCCTCCAGGACGCGCTCGCGAAGGGCGTGGCGACCAGCTTCAACCGCACCACCGTGGACTCCGACACCTCCACCAGCGACACCGTGCTGCTGTTCGCCACCGGCCAGGCCGAGCACAAGCACGTGCCCGACCACGGCGGCCACGTGCTGCGCGACTTCCGCGAGCAGCTCGCCGACCTGCTGCTGGAGCTGGCGATCCAGGTGGTGCGCGACGGCGAGGGCGCGCAGAAGCTCGTGCGCATCGACGTCACCGGCGCCGTGTCCAAGGCCTCGGCGCAGCGCGTGGCGATGGCGGTGGCGAACTCGCCGCTGGTCAAGACCGCGATCGCCGGCGAGGACGCCAACTGGGGCCGCATCGTCATGGCCGTCGGCAAGTCCGGCGAGCCCGCCGACCGCGACACGCTGTCGGTCGCCGTGGGCGGCACCTGGATGGCGCGCGACGGCGCGGTCGTGCCCGGCTACGACGAGACCCCGGTGGTCGCGCACATGAAGGGCCGCGAGGTCGAGATTACCGTCGACCTCGG
Source organism: Janthinobacterium lividum (assembly GCA_050955025.1). Lineage (GTDB taxonomy): Bacteria > Pseudomonadota > Alphaproteobacteria > Acetobacterales > Acetobacteraceae > CAXSEF01. The sequence continues at coordinate 11,258 of JBPBQX010000274.1, read as the reverse complement.
CCTGGGCAAAGGCAGCGGCACGGCCTGGACCTGCGACCTCACGCACGGCTACATCGACATCAACGGCAGCTACAGGAGCTGACGGCGCCCCCCGGAGGGCCTTCGTGCCGGCACAGCATCCGCCCGCCCCGGCACCGCGCACGATGAGCGACTCCCCCCCGGACGAGGAGCACGCCGCCGACCTCGCGTCCGCCGGCGGGCTGGGCCCCGGCTTCGTGCCGCTGGCCACCGAGCGCCTGCGCCTGCGCCCCCCCGTCGCCACGGACGCCGACGAGATCTTCCGCCTGGTCAACGACTGGGCCGTGGTGCGCATGCTCTCGCGCCTGCCCTTCCCATATCCCAAGGCGGTCGCCGACGAGTGGATCGTGCGCGCCGCCGAGGAGCTGGCCGGCGGGCGGGCCTGCCACCTGGTCATCACCGGCGAGGAGGACGGGCGCGAGCTGCTGATCGGCTGCGTCGGCCTGCGCCTGGACCCGCAGCGCCGCGTCGGCCACCTCGGCTACTGGGTCGGGCGCCGCTTCTGGGGCCACGGCGTGGCCACCGAGGCGGCGGGGCGGCTGGCGCGCTGGGCACTGGCCAACCTGGCGCTCGACCGCATCGAGGCGCACGCCGCCGCCGACAACCTGGCCTCCGCCGCCGTGCTGCGCCGCATCGGCTTCCAGCCCGCGGGCGAGGGCCGCGAGCCCTTCCTCGCGCGCGGCGGCACCATCGACGTCGCCCGCTTCGCCGCCACGCGCGAGGACCTGTTCGCGGCCGAGCCGCAACCGCCGCCCGCGGCCGCCGTGCCCGCCGCCGTGCCGCACGGCGGGGCGACGCTGCTGCTGGTCGCCGCCTGCGCGCTGGTCGACAGCGACAGCCGCGTGCTGCTGACGCGCCGCCCCGAGGGACGCTCCATGGCCGGGCTGTGGGAGTTCCCCGGCGGCAAGCTGGAGCCGGGCGAGACCCCCGAGGCCGCCCTGATCCGCGAGCTGCACGAGGAGCTGGGGATCGACGTGGCACAGGCCTGCCTGGCGCCGTTCGCCTTCGCCAGCCACGACTACATCCGCTTCCACCTGCTGATGCCGCTCTACGTGTGCCGCCGCTGGAAGGGCTTCGTGCAGCCGCGCGAGGGACAGGCGATGGCCTGGGTGCGCGCGGACCGCCTCGCCGACTACGACATGCCGCCCGCCGACAAGCCGCTCGTGCCGCTGCTGCGCGACCTGCTCTGAACCGGAAGCAAGGTTGAGGCTCTGCCTCAAACTCCGCCAAGGGCTGGGCCCTTGGATCGCCTTCCCTAAGCAAGGCCAGTCCAGGGCGGCTCGCCCTGGCGGGTTTGGGCAGAGCCCATGCTTCCTTCCTGTCTTCTGGAGCCACGCATGAACCCCACCGCCTGCCTCCTGGTCATCGGCAACGAGGTCCTCTCCGGCCGCACCCAGGACGCCAACATCCGTTTCGTGGCGCAGCGCCTGGGCGCGATCGGGATGCCGCTGCGCGAGGTGCGGGTGATCCCCGACCTGGCCGGGACGATCGTGGCGACGCTGAACGAGGTGCGCGCGCACTTCGACCACGTGTTCACGACCGGCGGCATCGGCCCGACGCACGACGACATCACCAGCGAGTGCGTGGCCGCGGCGTTCGGCGTGCCGTGGGAGCCGCACGCGGAGGCGTGGGCGCTGCTGGAGCGCCACTACAAGCCGGGGGAGTTCAACGCCGCCCGCCAGCGCATGGCGACGCTGCCGCGCGGCGCCACGCTGATCGAGAACGTCGTGTCCGTGGCGCCGGGGTTCACGATCGGCAACGTCCACGTCATGGCGGGCGTGCCGAGGATCATGCAGACGATGTTCGCCTGGCTGGAGCCGCGCCTGCCGGGCGGGGTGCCGGTGGCGTCGCGCACGGTGCACGCGGCGGGGCTGCTGGAGGGCACGATCGCGGCGCCTCTGGGCGCGCTGCAGGACCGCCACCCCTCGGTGGACCTGGGCAGCTACCCGTACCACCGGGGCGACGCGAACGGCGTGGCGCTGGTGGCGAAGGGCACGGACCCGTCGCTGCTCGACGCGGTGATCGTCGAGGCCGCGGACATCATCCGCGCGCAGGGCCTGGAGCCGGTCGAAGGCGAGCCGCCGGTCTGAGCCGCGGCCCGGGACGCGGGGCCTCCACGGGCTTGTGACCCGTGATGACAGAAAGTTGTCTCTTCTGAAGAGACGTTAATTATTTTTTAGACGTGCGGGCGCAGTTTCAGGGTCATCACAAACCCGTTACGGAGACCTGCAACGTGAAGGCCCTGCTCTGCACCACCGCGATCTCCATGGCCCTGCTGGCCACCACGGCCACCTCGGGCCGGGCGGCGTTCATCGACCAGCCGGCCGTGGCGGCCCAGCCCCACGTCATCGCGCCGTTCGGCTACGGCACGGTCACCCAGGTCTTCACGACCTCGGTCGGCCGCACGGGGGCGGCCTGGTGCAAGGCGCAGGTCAACCGGCTTTCGCAGTGCCTGTCGGTGTCCGGCGGCGCGTCGTGCTCCGCGCCGGCTGATGCCGGCGTGCTGGTGTCGTGCAACCAGACCGGCAAGGCGCACGTCGACGAGACGAAGTTCGCCCCGGTCGACTGCCACAACCAGATGCAGGGCGACACCGGCGCCAGCGGCCTGATCACCAACTCGGACTGGTGCGGCTGGGCGGGCTACATGGCGCGCCGCACCGCGGACACGGTGTACCAGTATAACGACTACGTGCGCCTCGGCGTGAACCGGCGCTTCGGCGGCACGGTGTTCGAGCTGTACGGCACCGACAAGATGGACCGCATCCAGCAGAACCCCGGCGGCGCGGTGCAGATGGCGCTGTACGGCGACGACATCGGCTACGCGCCGCCCGATGCGCCGCGCGGCTGGTTCGCCTTCAACCCCGACCAGCAGTTCCTGCCTCCCAACACCGGCGGCTGGGACAACACCCCCTACCCGACCCAGGCAGCGTGCAAGGCCGTGCACCCCGGCGACAACGAGCCGTGCCGCCAGGAGCTGGCGATGGACAACGTCAGCGACGACGTCCACGAGGTCGGCTGCGCCAACGCCGGGCAGGACGCGGGCGCGGGCTTCAACCCGGTGCAGGCGGTGTCGCTGAACTGCTGGTATGGCGACGACAACAACTACGTCGACACCACGACCTCGCCGGCCAAGGGCTACGTCGCGGTGAGGAAGACGGCGCCGAACAACTACTCCAAGAGCACCAACGTGCCGGGCCTGACCTGGACCCAGACCTCGCAGGTGATCGGGCCGTTCGCGCAGCTCACCTACGACATCGTCGGCGACCAGAACCTGCGCAAGATGTTCCAGGACTTCCAGGAGCTGCCGGCGATCTTCACCCACGGCGCGATCGGCAGCCAGGTGTTCTTCTACAAGGGCGCCAACCCGTACAACAGCCTGGCCGAGCCGGTCAGCCACTCCTCCGTGGCGCAGGGGTCCTACGGCGTCATCGCCTTCCCCGGGCGCACCAACTACGGCACCGGCTCGGACGTCCAGATGACCGAGGACTGGGCCACCATGTGCGACGACACGGGCAAGCAGTGCGTGACGGTCGCGTCGTTCTCCCCGGAGGCGAAGATCATCGAGGCCTCGAACCAGAGCGCGAACGCCAACTCCTACTTCGGCATCCACGGCTTCTTCACGCTTGAGCCCGGCCTGAAGGTCCGCACGGCGGTGTTCATCGCGCCCTACCGCTTCGACGACGTCGTGCAGGGCAAGTCCATCCGCCAGTGGATCTACCAGCTCCACCAGAACCAGATGCTGCCGCCCGCGATCAACTGACCACCCGCCTGCGCCACGCCCCCGCGGCAGCGCAGGCGGATCGCTCCGGAAGGACACCGGCCGCGCCGCCGACGAGGCCCCTGAGAAACCCCGCGTGACGCGGGGGCTCCAGGGGCCTCTGGCGTTCGGCGGGCCAGAGCCTGTCGCGTCGCGAGAGCCGGACAGGCGACCTCGAGAGTGTTACAATCCGTGCGCCGGGCAGGTCAGGAATTCTTCTTTTTCTGAAGAAAAAGAAGCAAAAAGACTTTCTCCGACCGGCACTGTGCCGCCCGGTGGGCCGGTGTCCCAACGGGCAAAGTTCTTTGGTTCTTTCTTTCAAGAAAGAACTGCTTGCCTCGCTTGCCGCACGTCACGCGGCACAGTCACGGGTCCGCAACAGCTTCTAGGTCACGCTGATCTGCGCGGCCGTGAGCGAGACGCCGAACAGCGTGACCCGGGTGCCGTCCGAAAGGCGCAGCGAGGTGCCGAACGCGCCGGTGCTCGCCTGCGCGAGCGCGGTGGCCGCCTCCTGCGCGCCGTAGCCCGACAGGAAGATGTGGTCGCCCGGCTTGAAGCCGACGATGGCCGCGCCGCCGCCCTGGCCCTGCGTGACGGTGTAGGTGTCCGCGCCGGCCCCGGCGAACGCCGTGGCGTTGCCGCCGCCGAGGACGACCGCGGAGGTGCCGGGGCCCTCGACGATCAGCGCGGAGCCGGTGCCGGCGTTGAAGACGTCCGGCCCGGTCGCGCCGCCGAAGGCGATGTCGCCGTCCGTCATGAAGTAGACGTTGCCGCCGCCGCCGCCCACCATCGTGTCGCCGCCGCCCGTGCTGCCGGTGAAGCTGCTGCTGCCCACGCCGCCGTACATCAGCGCCGCGCGGCCCGCGCCGCCCACCAGCGAGGTGTTGCCGTATCCCGCCACCAGGATGCTGTTGACGCCGCCGCCGCCGGTCAGCACGTCGTTGCCGGCCCCGCCGTACAGGATGTCGACGCCAGCGCCGCCGCCCGCGACGTAGTTGCCCGCCCCCGCCACGAAGACCAGCAGGCCCGCGCCGCCGTTCACCGTGGCGCCCGCGCCGGACGCGTAGACGGTGTTGGCGCCGCCGCCCGCATTGATTGTGTCGGTGCCGCGGCTGTTCACCACGTCGTTGCCGGTGGCGGTCGTGGCCACCAGGCTCTGCCCGCCGACCGGGGTGAGGAACAGGCTGCCCGTGCCGTCGGCGGTCGGGGTGACCACGGTGGCCGAGCCGGTGCCGGCCGGGAGCGCGGTGACCGGGGCGCCGGTGCTGCCGGTGGCGGCCGGCACCGTGCCGGCGGCGGCGGCCAGGTCGAACACCCCGAAGTCCGAGGGGAGCAGGCCCGAGGCCGCCGCACCCGCGACGCTGACCTGGACCGTGCCGGCGGCGGTGCCGTCCGAGCTCCACAGGTCGGAGGTGCCGTCCGCGCCGTTGCCGGCGAAATACAGCCTGCCGGCGAACACCGTCATCGCCACGTCCGGGCTGTCGGTCGAGTCGACGGCCTCGGGCGACAGCCCGCCCGCGTCGACGTTGGCGACCGCAAGCTCCGTGGTGCCCGCGGCGGTGCCGTCGGACTTCCAGAGCCCCACCGTGCCGTCCGCGGCGGTGCCGCCGAAGTAGAGCGCGCCGTCGAACACGGTGAGCGAGACCGGGGTGATGCCCTGGCTGCCGGCGCCGGCCACGGCCAGCGCGGCGGTGCCCGCGGCGGTGCCGTCGCTGGACCACAGGTCGATGCCGCCCGAGGAGTCGGTGCCGGCGAACCAGGCCTTGCCGCCGAACGCCGCGATGTTCGAGGTGGTCGGCGCCAGGCCGGCGGTGGCCGCGCCGGCGGGCAGGACCTCCGCGGTCCCGGCGGCGGTGCCGTCGGACGTCCAGAGCGTGTTCGTGCCCGCGGAGTCGTAGCCGGAGAAGAAGATCCTGCCGCCCACCGCCGCGAGGTTGGTCGGGTCGAGGCCCGGCCCGAACTTGCCGAGGTTCTGCGTGTCGGCGTGGGCGACGGCGAGCGCCGTCGTGCCCGCCGCGGTCCCGTCCGACACCCACAGGTCGGCGTTGCCGCCGCTGTCGCGGCCCGAGAAGTACAGCTTCCCCCCTACACTCGCGAACCAGTTCGGCGCGAGGCCGGAGGCCGCCGCACCCGCCGGCAGGAGCGGCATCGTCCCCGGCGCGGTGCCGTCGGTGGCGTAGAGGTCGGCGTGGCCCGCGGGGTCCAGGCCGGAGAAGAACATCGTGGAGCCCACCACCGTCAGGTTCGTGGGGTCGAGGTCGGCGGACAGCCCCGCGGTGAGCGAGACGGCGGGCGAGGCCGCGCCGTGCAGCACCCACAGCCCGCTCCCCGTGCCGCTGCCGCCGTTGAAGTAGAGGCCGCTGGCGAAGGGTGTCAGGTCGGCGACGGGGTTGCTGCCCGCGGGGTATCCCGCGAGGTCGACGGCGGCCGGTCCCGAGTCCCCCAGCTCGAACAGCTGGCTGCTGTTCGCCGAGGTCGCGCCGAGAAACACGAGCGTAGCGGCCATGCGCACCATCCCAGGAACCGGCGGCGACATGCCCGCCAGGACCGCAAGGATAGGCGGCCGAGCCCTAAGCTCCTGTTAAGGCGTGCCCGGGCCGCGGACGCCGCGCCTAGGCCGCGCCTTCGCGTCCCATGGCCAGGTACTTCTCCCGTCGCCTGGCGCGCAGCGTGGCGCCGTCCAGCGCCATCAGGCCCGGCAGCGCCCCGGCGAGCGCCTCGCCGACGCGCTCGATCGCGTCGGCCGGCGCACGGTGCGCGCCGCCCAGAGGCTCGGGCACGACCTCGTCCACCAGGCGCCTGGACTTCAGGTCGGCGGCGGTCAGCCGCAGCGCCTCGGCCGCGACCTGCGCCTGGCCCGCGTCGCGCCACAGGATCGAGGCGCAGCCCTCGGGCGAGATCACCGAGTAGATCGCGTGCTCCAGCATCAGCACGCGGTCGCCGGTGGCCAGCGCGATGGCGCCGCCCGAGCCGCCCTCGCCGATCACGGTCGCCAGGATCGGCACCGGCGCCTCCAGGCACGCCTCGATCGAGCGCGCGATCGCCTCGGCCTGCCCGCGCGCCTCGGCGTCGATCCCCGGGAACGCGCCCGCGGTGTCCACGAAGGTCAGCAGCGGCAGCCCGAACCGCCCGGCCAGCTCGATCAGCCGGCGCACCTTGCGATAGCCTTCCGGGCGGGCGGAACCGAAGTTGTGGCGCACGCGGCTGTCGGTGTCCGTGCCCTTCTCCGTGCCGATCACCACCACCGGCTCGCCGCGGAACCGGCCCAGGCCGCCCACGATCGCCGCGTCCTCGGCGAACGCGCGGTCGCCCGCAAGCGGCGTGTACTCGGTGATCAGCGCCGCGATGTAGTCCAGCGCCCGCGGCCGGTCAGGGTGGCGCGCGACCTGCGTCTTCTGCCAGGCGCTGAGCCGCGCGTAGGTGGTGCGGAGCTGGCGGTCGGCCTTCTCCGTGAGCCTGGCCACCTCGTCGGCGATGTTGATGCCGCCCGGCTCCGACATCTGCCGGAGCTCCTCGATCTTGGCCTCCAGCTCGGCCACGGGCTTTTCGAAGTCCAGGAAATGACGCATCCGCGCGGCTTAGCATCGCGGCCGGGCGGCAGGAAGGCAGCATGGGCCCTGCCCAAACCCGCAAAGGGTCCGAGGACCCTTTGATCCCATTTGCTTGAGGAACGCGTTCCAAGGGCGCAGCCTTTGGCGGAGTTTGAGGCAGCGCCTCAACCTTGCCTGCCTTCAGGCGACCGGATCCCCGCCCCGCAACGCCAGCGGGTGGTGTGCCTCGACCAGCCGCTGCAGCCGCTCCGCCAGGACGTGCGTGTAGATCTGCGTCGTGGCGATGTCGGCGTGGCCGAGCAGCGTCTGCAGGCTGCGCAGGTCCGCGCCGCGCGCCAGCATGTGCGACGCGAAGGAGTGGCGCAGCACGTGTGGCGACACCCGCGCCGGGTCGAGGCCTGCCGCCAGCGCCGCCTCCTTCATCAGCGGGTCGAACGCCTGGCGCGACAGGGCCTGGCGTGGGTCGCGGGCGGGGAACAGCCAGCGCGACTCGCCCGAGCCGGCCCGCAGCGCCTCGGCCGCCCGGCGCGACGCCTCGGACAGCGGCACGATGCGCTCGCGCCCGCCCTTGCCGCGCACCAGCAGCACCTGCGCGTCTCCGCTCAGCGCGGCCGCCGGCAGCGAGAGCAGCTCGGAGACGCGCAGCCCGGTCGCGTACAGGATCTCCAGCGCCGCACGCGCCACCAGGCCGCGGCGGCCCTCCAGCCCGGCGGCGAGCAGGGCGTCGACCTCAGCCTCGGTCAGGTACTTCGGCAGCGAGCGCGGCAGCCTGGGCGAGTCGAGCAGCAGCGTCGGGTCGTCGGCCCTGACGCCCTCGCGCGCGAGGAAGCGGAAGAACTGGCGCAGGCAGGACAGGCGGCGCGCCACGGTGCGCGGCGCGAGGCCTGCGCTCGCCAGGCCGCGCAGGTAGGAGGAGAGCGTCGCCGTGCCTGCGGCCGCGACGGTCTCGCCCGCGCGCGCCGCGTGGACGGCGAAGTCGGCGAGGTCGGCGGCGTAGGCGCAGCAGGTGTTGCGCGCGCTGCCCCGCTCGGCGACCAGCATCTCCAGGAACGCCTCGACGTGGCGGTCGGGCGGCGCCCTCGTGCCGGCGGCCTCGGGTTCCTGCGCGTCGGCGGGCGGCGTCTCGGCCGGAACGGTGCGGCCCGGCTCGGCGCTCACCGCGTCTGGAAGTGGTCGTTGGGGATCACGTGCTGCACGGCGACGGGGTGCGCCCGCGGCGGGAAGGCGCCCAGGACGATCACGATGACGACCAGCAGCGCCACGCCCGCGGCGGCGGCGATCAGGAAGGTGCGGCGCATAGGTTCCCCTCGATTGCTGCCCCGCCCGAGGCGTGGCCGACCCGGCGCCGGGGACCGCCGGGGACCGACGGTCGCCCCCGGCCGAATGGCCCTGCAAGCCGGCCGTGTGCTAGCCTCCGCCGCGATGACACGCAACAGTGCCATGATCCCGGAGCCAGGCTGGCTCGCGCATCTGCGGGCGGAGCAGGGCCCTTCGGACCCGCGCGCCGCGGCGCCCGCGGACGTCGCGGCCGACGCCGCGACGCAGCGTCCCGGCACGCCCGGCGCCGCGCGCTCGATCGTGCTCGTGGGGCTGATGGGCGCGGGGAAGAGCTCGATCGGGCGCAGGCTCGCGCTGCGGGTCGGGCTGCCGTTCCGCGACGCCGACGTCGAGATCGAGGCGGCCGCGCGCTGCTCCATCGCCGAGCTGTTCGCCCGCTACGGCGAGGCCAGCTTCCGCGAGGGCGAGCGGCGCGTGATCCGCCGCCTGCTGGCCGGGCCGCCGCTCGTGCTGGCCACCGGCGGGGGCGCGTTCATGGACGCCTCCACCCGGGCCGCGATCCGCGCCGGCGCCACCAGCGTCTGGCTGCGCTGCAGCCTGCAGGTCCTGGCGCGCCGCGTCGCGGGACGCTCCCACCGGCCCTTGCTGGCCAACGCCGACCCCGTCGGCACGCTGGCCGCCCTGATGGCCCAGCGCCACCCCACCTATGCGGAGGCCGACATCATCGTGGACAGCGGCGAGGACAGCCCCGACGTCACCACCCGCAACGTCCTGGAGGCGCTGGACGGCTGGCGTGCGCCCGAGCGCCTCGCGGTGCGCCTGTCCGCGGCGTCCTACGACGTGGTCGTGGGCGGCGGGCTGCTGGGCCGTGCCGGCTCGCTGCTGGCCCCGGTGCTGCCGCAGAAGCGCTGCGTGGTCGTCACCGACGAGACCGTGGCCGCCCTGCACCTGCCCGCGCTGCTCGCGGGGCTGGGCGACGCCGGCATCGAGGCGCACGCCGTGGTCGTGCCCCCCGGCGAGGCCTCCAAGAGCCTCGCCGCCTACGGCCGCGTCGCCGGCGAGGTGCTGGAGCACGGCGTGGAGCGGCGCACCGCGGTGGTGGCACTTGGCGGCGGCGTGATCGGCGACCTGGCCGGCTTCGTGGCCGCCAGCGTGCTGCGCGGCCTGCCCTTCGTGCAGGTGCCGACCACCCTGCTCGCCCAGGTCGACAGCTCCGTCGGCGGCAAGACCGGCATCAACACGGCGCAGGGCAAGAACCTGCTCGGCGCGTTCCACCAGCCGCTGGTCGTGCTGGCCGACACCGACGTGCTTGCCACGCTGCCGGTGCGCGAGCTGCGCGCGGGCTACGCCGAGATCGTCAAGGCCGGGCTGATCGCCGACCGCGCGCTGTACGCCTGGTGCGAGGCCCACGCCGCCGCCCTGCTCGCCGGCGACGCGGCCGTGCAGGCGGAGGCGGTGCTGCGCGCCTGCGCCTTCAAGGCCCGCGTGGTCGCCGACGACGAGCGCGAGGAGGCCGCCTCCGACGGCCGCGCCCTGCTCAACCTCGGCCATACCTTCGCCCACGCCTTCGAGCGCGAGACCGGCTACGGCGAGGGCCTGTTGCACGGCGAGGCCGTCGGCCTCGGCCTGTGCCTCGCCTTCGCGCTGTCCGCCCGCCTCGGCGTCTGCCCGCCCGGCGAGGCCGCCCGCGTCACGGCGCACGTGGCCTCGACCGGGCTGCCGTCGCGCGTCGACGCCCTGCCGCGGCGGCACTCCGCCTCGGCCCTGGTCGCGCACATGCAGCGCGACAAGAAGATGCGCGACGGGCGGCTCGCCTTCGTGCTCGTCCACGGCATCGGCCAGGCGTTCACCAGCCGCGACGTGCCGCCGGACGCGGTGGTCGAGACCCTGCGGGAGTCGGGGTGCGACGCCTGAGGGGGCAGGAAGCAAGGCCTTCTTTTTCTGGAGAAAAAGAAGCAAAAAGACTTTGCCCGTTAAGAAGTCGCTGCTGCCCGGCTGGCACGGTTCCAAGAGGCGAGGTTCCTTGGTTCTTTCTTTCGGGAAAGAACCGCTTCCTGCCTACGCTGCGGTCCGCGCCCCGCTGCGCAGCTCGTCGCGGATCTCCATGAGGAGCGCCTCGGTCGTGGTGGGCGGCAGCGTCTCCGCCGCGTCGTTGCGCCGCTGCATCGTCGAGAGCAGCTTCACCACGCCGAACACGGCGGCCGCCACGATCAGGAACGAGATCACCGCGTTCAGGAACACGCCGACGTTGAGCGTGACGTCGCCCTTCTGCACCGCCTCGGCAAGCGTGGCCGCCGGCGCGCCCTTGAGCACGACGAAGATGTTGCTGAAGTCGATGCCGCCGACCAGCAGCCCGATCAGCGGTGTGAAGATGTCCTTGACCAGGCTCTGCACGATCGCGGTGAACGCCGCGCCGATGATGATGCCGACCGCGAGGTCGACCACGTTGCCGCGCATGATGAAGGCGCGGAACTCGGACAGCAGGCCAGGCGCGCGGATGCGCCCGACGGTGAGCGGCAGTGCCATGGGCGGTGTCCTTGCGTTTCCGCACCAAGGCTAGCGGGCGGCGCGGCGGCCTGCCAGCCCCGTTCGCGCCACGCCTCCGCCCCTCGTCGCCCCGGCCCGGGCGACGGCAGGGCTAGACCCCGCCGGAC
>JBPBQX010000273.1:0-18116 GCA_050955025.1 Janthinobacterium lividum | reverse complement strand
GGCGAGCGAGGTCAGCACGATCGCGGTGCCGTTGGTGCCGGAGCGCACGTTGGAGAAGGTGTAGCCGCTGAAGTTGCCGGCCATCAGCAGCGTGGCCGCGACCTGCCCGGAGTAGAGCAGCGTCAGGGTGCCGGCGCCGCCGGTGGTCGAGGCCACGTAGCGGGTCGAGGTGATCGTGTCGTTTGGCAGCAGGATCTGGTCGCCCATCGAGAAGCCGGTGATCGTGCCCGCCGGCAGCGTGCGCTCGTCGAGCAGGGCGAGCGTCGTGTTCGTGCCGGTCATGTCGACCGTGATGCCGGCCGCGACCGGGCCGTCGAGCATGGCGGCGGAGTAGCTGGTCACCGACAGCGTGCCGGTGCCGGTGATCGTGCCGAGCGTCAGCGTGCCGCCGTTGGCGACCAGGCTGCCGTTGTCGACGATCGCGCCGGTGGACTGGACGTTGCCGCTGCCCTGCAGGAAGGCGCCGGCGTCAATGGTGACCACGCCCGCGGCGGCGTTGCCGAGCGTGCCGACCTCGATCGAGGAGATCGAGTCCACGCTCACGGACGCGCCGCTGCCGCCGCCCATGATCAGGCCGCCGACGCTCACCACGCCCTGCTCGGTCGCCGAGAGCGAGGTCACGGGCAGGCCGACGCCCGACATGCCGCCGCCCAGCGTCAGCAGGTCCGAGATCGCCAGAGTGGCGCCGGCGCCGCTCACCACCACGCTGCCGTTGACCGCGGTCAGCTCCGTGCCGCGCAGGGAGGCGCCGGCGTCGACCTCGAGGCTGGACGGGGCCGAGCTGGTGCCGAGCGAGGTGCTCGCCGCCGTCACGCCGCCGGTCAGGTCGACGTTGCCGATCAGGTTCAGCGACGCGACTTGGCCGGTGCCGCCGACCAGGACGTAGGAGCCCTGCCCGCCGGTGATCGTGGCGGAGTCCGCGGCGCCGGGCGGCGTCGCGGCGGTGCTGCCGGTTGCCGACGCGACCCAGTCCGCGCCCACGGAGAAGCTGCCGTTGCCGCCGAACCAGGTGTAGCCGGCCGCGGTGTCGCCCGAGGTCGGAGCCGCGACCCCGCCGCCACCCGTGCCGGTGCCGCCCGTGCTTGTTCCGCCCGTGCTCGTGCCGCCGGTGCTGGTGCCGCCTGTGCCGGTTCCGGTCGCGCTGGGGGCGGAGACTGTGATGCTGGTGCGGTATTATGTGGCAAGCGCCACTACAACGGAGAGGTATCCGGGATCAGTCAGAGCCACTTTCTCCAAGAGCCAGACACAACCATGCCTGCTTGGGGGCGCTTTCGTGAAGGAGAACAGCGTACCTGCTGTGAGCGCGGACCTATCGTTCTCTGGATATGATGGGAGTGGCGATTGCGTTAGAATAAGCCCGAATCTACCAACGGGTTTGTGGACATGGCTGACGCACCTTTGCAGCAACAATCTACCAAAGCAGAGGCGGCGCCAGCACAGTCAGGCGAAAAGCCTATCGCAGAAAAGCAGATGCCTGCCAGCCAAGAGACGTTCTTTGAGTCTCTCAGGACACTTATCGACACGAACAAGTGGCCATGTTGGTTGTCGCTTTTATTGGCAGCTTTTGTTGGACTTCCACAATGGCAAGGTTACCTCAGCTTTTATTTTGATGCCTTGCATCACGTTGGAGGTATTCCCGACGTGATGGCTAATTGTCTTCCCTACGTTGCAATTGGTCTTGCTGCGTTCGGCATGATTTACATGGGCTGCGCTATTTATCAGGAAGAAGCGGAACGAGCTCGGCCTTGGATTCCTCTAGCTGGCTGGACAATTCTCATTTGCGCCCTAATCTCAATTGGGACATTCGTTCTCTTTGCTGTTTTTATAACACACAGCAATATACCAGCGGCGATGCAATACTTTTCTGAGAAGACTGCTAATAGACGCATCTATGGTAAAGAAGAGGCGACCCTAAAAGAGGAGTTTACCAAGATAAAGGACTCGGTCCCCCCTTTCAGCATTGAAGCCGAGCGCGAAATTGAGAGTCTGCAGTATGCACGCGATCTATTGCGGGTATCTAAAGAAGGAGGATTAAAGCTAGTTCTAGATGGTAGAGAGCAGAACAGCGTCGTGCCTAGGGATCTAGATTCAACGTCTTGGAGCGGAATTATGATAGCTGTGCAGTTTGAAGATGCTCCGATCCGTCCTGCTATTTTGCTTAAAGCGGCCTTTGATGCAGCAGGATTGAAGTCTCAATACATTACAGTGTCTAATGGCGCACCAGACACCTTGTTCATTATTGTAGCTCCAAAATAACGCTTAAAGCCACTCCTCCACCCGCAAGGTATGCGCGCCAATGGCGCGCATGACGGCGAACAGAAACCATGCTGGGAACGCTCCACGATTGACCTTGGCGGCGACGGACGTATCCGTCTCCGGGATGCCCATTTCGGTCAAGCGTCTGGCTAGCTCGGCGTATCCGACATCAGCCCGCTTCAACTCCGCCTTCAGGTGTCGCTTGGCGTGATCCGCCCATTTGTCGCTCGTTGCCGCCATGCCATCCTCCTACGCTTCCGGGGAGAATACGACATATCCGTCGGGTTTCCTATTGCAAGAGCGCGTCATACATCCTACATATCTGTCGTATTAACGACGGATGCGGCAAATGGCCCAGCACTTCCTCCTCTCCGCCAAGGCCCGCACGCTCTCTCTCGCGTCCGTCCTCCGTATGACCGACGCGCAGGCCGAGACGCTGTTCGCCTCCATCCGTTGGGCCGACACGGACGGCAAGGCCGTGTGCCCGCACTGCGCCTGCCCGACCTGCTACTCGGCGCGTCGCCCGTCCGGTGCCCTGCGCTTCCGCTGCAAGGCATGCCGCAAGGACTTCAGCCTCACCAGCGGCACGCTGTTCGCGTTCCACAAGCTGCCGCTGCAGACCTATCTCGCGGCCATCGTGATCTTCTGCAATGAGGTCAAGGGCAAGTCGGCCTTGGCGCTCTCGCGTGATCTCGACGTGCAGTACAAGACGGCTTGGGTGCTCAGCCACAAGTTGCGCGAGGCGCTGGCCTCCGAGGTCAAGGGCTACCAGCTCGGCGGCGAGGGCAAGGTCGTGGAGGTCGATGGCGCCTACTTCGGCGGCTACATCAAACCGGCCAACCACAAGGAAAACCGCCGAGATCGCCGCCAGGTGCGCAACCAGAACGGCAAGCGCCAGTGCGTGGTGGTCATCCGCCAGCGCGACGGCATGATCATGCCCTCGGCCTTCAAGTCCGAGGCGGCGGCACACTCCTACATCCGCAACCACGTCGCCGCCGGCACCGAGATCATGGCCGACGACGCCAACTCGTGGAACGAGCTGCATGGCCACTACGTGGTCAAGCGGATCAACCACCAGATGGCCTACAGCATGGATGGCGCGTGCACGAATGGCGCCGAGAGCTTCTTCAGCCGCCTGCGTCGGTCCGAGGTCGGACACCACCACCACATCGCCGGCGTCTATCTGGCCCGCTACGCGCAGGAGAGCGCGTGGCGCGAGGGCCACCGTCGCGAGAGCAACGGAGCGCAGAGCCGGGCCGTTGTCCGCTTGGCTTTATCCGCAAAGCCGAGCGTGGACTTCTGCGGGTATTGGCAGCGGGCTGCTTCTCAATAATACCAAGACGCACTATGATAATTCAGATCTTAGCATGAGGGTGGTATTTTGGAACGAAGCCAAAATCTCTATGATAGAGTGCGTCAAACGGTCAGGGCACTGGCTCGCTTAAAGGACTTTTGCGGTGTAATAAGCGGTGCTATAATACCTATATTTGTTGGATTATTATGCGACTCAAGAAAAGAGCTTATAGCTTTAAGCCCCTTTGCTTTTTACATTCCTATTGTGTTTTGCATTGTATTTGCAATATTTTTCTCTATTAACAATTTTTACATAAAGTCTTCAGCAGAAATTCTTGCTGAACTGGATGAACTCACGCAAAAACTTAAAGGTTTCGACGTAGCAGTAGGCGTGTTTACAACTGTTGATCTTCTCTGTACTGCATGGCGGAAGTTTGTCGATGCATCTGTCAACAACCCAAAGTTGGAAGATGTTAAGTTGATTGAGGCGATTTCGGCTATGTGTGGGTTAATCGTGTATCGCAAGGATGATATTTATCATTTTAGGCCCACAGAACTCTGGAGTTTTGGAGTTTATAAATTCGATACAATGACTAACACTTTACTTTGTGTATGGAGAGAGAAAGCCACTTCCCACCCCGGAAATTCAGAAGGTCGCCCTTGGCAGCCTGGACAGGGCCATGTGGGAATCACCTTTTCAAACCGTTCGGGCAAGACAACTTTGGACGCGCGTGTTCCAGCGGTAAGAGAGCTGCTACAAGCACCCACTGGGCTAACTAGGGAGTACGACGGAAAGGTGTATGTCTCTCTCCAGACTGAGCCAATCCTTGTAACAGAGGATGGTCAACCTTGGGGTGTGATAGTCGGAACCAGCAACCTCCCAGGACGTTTTAACGGGTCTAACGGAATGGCGCTTAATCACCTCGCGAGCGAGATTGCGAGTTTGATAACCACCAATGCTGCGCGCCTACCCGTTGGATAAACGTGGAATCTGCCGAGCTTAGATGTTACCTTAGCTCGATGCACGAAGGGAGAATCCATGCCAAACGAAGTGCAACAGCCCGGATCTGCGAGGCTAATCACCCGCGAAGCCGAGAAGCTTGCGCGGGCGATCGCCAGTGATGGGGGCGATCATCGTATCCAGGTTTTAAGTCTATCAGACTCTGTTCGTAGAGGAGCGAGCGAGTTGAGAGAAGCGGTTCTTAGTTCAATATCGATAAACGGCGCGCGATAGAGGTTTTTAATCTGTCTAACTGCGATTTTTAAAGGGTGGTGGTCTAACTAAATTTTGTAGCCGTAGTGTTTTTTTCTACGTAGCTTCCCATCCACCACCCGATCCTTCGTCACCTCTTCTCGCCTTACCAACTGCCGCATGCACGTGCGTGCAAGGCTCTAGTCAGTTAACCAGCCTTCCTCCGCGCATTCCGCCCGTTCTCCTTGTCCGCTTCCACCTTCCCCCGGTTCCGCAGTTTGCGCAGGCTGGTCGCCAGATACGCCTTATTTGGCCGTGAGCGCCCAGCATGCCACCGCGTCTTTGACGCCGCTTTCTGCTACCACCCTACGTCCCACCAGCCGTCGCACACACGTCCCCACCCGCCTGCGCATGATCTCCACCAGCGCCCGGTCGGTCACGGTGACGCCCAGAAGCTGCATCATCCGCAGGGCGATCTCCCCGTAGGTTAGCGGCTCCTCCGCGTTCCGCAGGATGCCGAGCACATGGCGCGTCGTCTCCTGTTGCGGGTTGGCCACCTGGCGGGCCGGGCGCACCCGTGCGGTCTCTAGGTCTAGGTCTGGAGAGAACAGCCGGATCGTGGCGTCCATGGCGTCCAGGGAGGCCACCACGCGGCGCAGCACGGCCTGCGCGTCCTCCAACTCGTCGGCTAGCTCCTGGCGCTTGCGGATCAGGCCGGACAGGACGGGATTGCTGAGTTCCATGCCGGCAGGGTAGGCAGACACCCGGCAGGATCAATGTTCCTGTGGTGGCGGGTGCTACCTAATACCGTGCTGGTGCCGCCGGCGCCGTTCGGGGCGGAGGAGAACACGTCGCCGTCGTAGTTGCCGGCCAAGCTGAGGGTGGACTGCACCTGGGCGCCGTTCAAGATCGACAGGGACCACAGGTCGGCCGAGACCCTGGTCGCGCTCACGGTGACCGCGTCGGTGCGGTCGAGGATCGTGTCGCCCGGGGCGAATCCGGTGATCACGCCGGAGGGCGCCACCGCGGCGCGGCCGAACTCGAGGACGCTGTTTGCGGCCATGACGATGGAGACGGCGCCGCTGGTGCCGCCCTCGAGGTCGAGCGCCGCGCCGGCGGCGACCGCGAGCGTTCCGCTGCCGCTGACGCGGCCGAGGCTCAGCACGCCGCCGCTCGCCAGGATCGTGCCGTAGTCCGCGACCGTGCCGCCGAAGCCGATCGTGCCGGCGCCGGAGACGAGCGCGCCCGTGTCGACGACCACGGCGCCCGCGACCGCCTGGCCGCCTGCGCCGATCTCCAGGCTGCCGGCGCCCTCGATCGAGATGCTGTCGTGCACGCCCGGCGCGAGCTGCAGCCCGGCCAGCAGGGCGTGGGCGCCGTCGCCGACGTCGAGCGTGGCGGTGGGCTGCGCCGCGCCGGCGCCGCCCAGGGTGAGGGTGCCGCCGACCGTGAGCTGGGACCCGGTGGCGAGCAGCAGCCCGCCGTCGAGCAGGGTGGCGGTGCCGGCCACGCTGGCGGACGCGCCGGCGTTCAGGGTCAGGCCGCCCACCAGGCCGGCGCCGCCGATCGCGAGCGAACCGAAGGCATAGGTGCCGTTCAGCGCGGAGCTGTTGAGGAACAGGGCGGCGTTGGCCTGGCCCGGGCCGTAGATCTGCTGCACCGAGGCGCCGGAGGGACCGGTGAGCGTGACGTTGCTGCTGCCGTCGGGCGCGGCCGCGCCGGCGACGCCGGTGGACGTGTCGGTCCAGTTGGCCGCGCCGCTCCACGTGCCTCCGGTCGATGTCGTCCAGGTGTACGCGTCGCTCGGCATTGATCCACCACAACCAGGGAACGTCTCACGGCGCCGTGATGCTCCCCTACACCTCACGACGAGGAATAGGAAAGACAAATGCTCGCGGACGATGAAAAGCTGCAGCTTTTTGCAACCGGGAAGAGTCGGAGTACCTGCTTATGCTCTCAGGTTTCTGCCTCTCGTCATCAGCGCAGACCATGATTGACAGCGTACTAACGGGATTGCGCCGGCATGCCGCGCGCCCGCCGGGCGCGGCGCCGCCTTGAGATTGCCGCAACGCGCACTCACCTTGCACTCGCGGCAGGGCGGGACGTGCTCGTTGCGGCCGCGGCAACCCCGGCTGCCGCGCGTCGTTGCCGGAGCGAAGGAGTCCGCCCATGGGTTCGAGCCATCCCGCCACCGATGCTCCGCCCGGCTCCGGCGTGGCCGCCCGCTTCCGGGCGGTGCGGTCCCACTCTGACCGAATCGCCCAGGCGCTCGGCGCGGAGGACCAGGTCGTGCAGTCCATGCCCGACGCCAGCCCGGCGAAGTGGCACCGTGCGCACACGACATGGTTCTTCGAGCAGTTCGTGCTCGTGCCCAACATCGCCGGCTACACGGTGTTCGATCCGGCGTTCTCGTTCCTGTTCAACTCGTACTACGAGGCGGTGGGCGCGCGTCATCCGCGGGTGCTGCGCGGGCTGCTCACGCGGCCGTCGGTCGAGCGGGTCGCGGCGTTCCGCGCCCATGTCGATGCGGCGATGGACTCGCTGCTGCCGGGACGGCCGGACCTGGAGCCGCTGGTTGCGCTGGGCCTGCACCACGAGCAGCAGCACCAGGAGCTGCTGCTCACCGACATGATGCACGCGTTCTCGTGCTCGGCGCTGTCGCCCGCGGTTCTGCCGGGCTGGGTCGAGCCGGCGGGTACGCCGGGGCCGACGCGGTTCGTGGAGCGCGAGGGCGGCATCGCGGGCATCGGGCACGCGCTGGCCGACGGCAGCTTCGAGGGGTTCGCATTCGACAACGAGTCGCCGCGCCACCAGGTGCTGCTGCAGCCGCACGCGCTCGCAGACCGGCTGGTGCGCAACGCCGAGTGGCTCGCGTTCGTAGAGGACGGCGGCTACCGGCGGGTCGGGCTGTGGATGGCCGATGGGTGGACGCGCGCGCAGGACGAGGGCTGGGTGGCGCCGCTGCACTGGCGGCAACGCGATGGAGCGTGGCTCCAGATGGGGCTGGGCGGCGAGGTGCCGCTCGACCCGCTTGCGCCGGTGCGCCACGTGTCGTGGTACGAGGCGGACGCCTACGCGCGCTGGGCGGGGGCAAGGCTGCCCACGGAGGCGGAGCTCGAGACTGCGGTAGGGCTGCCGGAGCTGTTCGGCCATGTCTGGCAGTGGACCAACAGCGCGTATCTCGCCTATCCGGGATTCCGGCCGCCCGAGGGGGCGATCGGCGAGTACAACGGCAAGTTCATGATTGGGCAGATGGTGCTGCGCGGCGGGTCGTTCGCGACCTCGCCCGGGCACAGCCGGGCGTCGTACCGCAACTTCTTCCATCCCGAGAAGCGCTGGCAGGTCACCGGGGTGCGCCTGGCGCGCGATCTCTGAGGTGGACGGGCACGGGGCTGGCGCGGCGACGCGCATGGACGAGGCGCTGGTCGATGCCGGCGTGGTGGCGGACGCCCTCGCCGGGCTGTGCGCGCCGCGCAAGACGCTGCCGGCGAAGCTGTTCTACGACCCCGAGGGGTGCCGGCTGTTCGGGCTGATCACCGGGCTGCCGGAGTACTACGTCACCCGGACGGAGCGTGCGCTGCTGGAGAGCGTGGCGCCGGAGGTGGCGGCCGGCGTCGCGGAGGGCGCCGTGCTGGTGGAGTACGGCGCCAGCGACGAGGCCAAGGCGCTGCTGCTGCTCGACGCCACGCCGCGCTTCTCCGCCTACGTGCCGATCGACGTGGCTGGCCCGGAGCTGGCGCTGCTGGCGGAACGGATGGCGGCGTCCCACCCGGGCCTGGCGGTGCATCCGGTGACGGCGGACTTCCTGGCGCCGCTGTCGCTGCCGGACGCGGTGGCAACGCGGCCGCGGCTGGGGTTCTTCCCCGGCTCCACGATCGGCAACCTCGACCCGGCGGCGGCACGGGCGTTCCTCCGCGAGGTGCGGGCGACGCTGGGGCGCGGCGCGCGGTTCCTGGTGGGGGCGGACCTGCGCAAGGACCCGGCGCGGCTGGTGCCGGCGTACGACGATGCGCAGGGGGTCACGGCCGCGTTCAACCGCAACGTGCTGCACCGTCTCAACCGCGAGGCCGGGGCGGACTTCGAGCCGGAGGCGTTCGCGCACCGGGCGCTGTGGAACGAGGCGCTCGGCCGCATCGAGATGCACCTGGTCAGCCTGCGCGCGCAGGACGTCCGGCTCGGCGGGCGGCTGATCCGCTTCGAGGCGGGCGAGACCATCCACACCGAGAACAGCTACAAGCACACCGTCGACGGCCTGCGCGCGCTGGCGGCCGAGGCGGGCTGGACCGGGCTGCGCGTCTGGACCGATCCCGAGGGGTTGTTCTCGATCCACCTGCTCGGCGAGAGCACCGAACACCAGGAGCCGACACCATGACCCGTCAGATCGTGACTGCCGCAGCCGTGCTGGGCGCCGGGCTGCTCGTGGCGGGAGTGGCGCGAGCACAGACCGCAGCCGTCCCGGCGCAGCCGCCGGCAACGTCAGGCCCGACTTCCACGCCGCCCGACATCGTCAAGCCGCGCACGGCGGGCCCGGGCGACAGCGCGGCCGGTGTGATCCATCCCGGCCAGACCGGCGACGCCGACATGCACGTGGCGCCGCCTGCCGGCAAGTCGTTCCCCACGCCGGTGATCCGGCCGCAGACCATGCAGGGAAACGGCACCCCGGTGGTGCCGAAGTAGCGCTTCGTTCGGTCCGGCGGTGACAACGCGCCGCGAGTACCCGGACCGGCCGCTGGTCGGCGTGGGGGTCATCGTCCTGCGCGGCGACGCGGTGCTGCTGGTGCGGCGCGGGCGCGAACCCGGGCGGGGACGTTGGGCCCTACCTGGCGGGGCGCAGCGGGTGGGCGAGACCGTGGAGGAGGCGGGGCGGCGCGAGCTGCGCGAGGAGGCAGGGCTCGAGGTCGGGGCGCTGCGCTTCGTGGGCTACGTCGACGGCATCCATCGCGACGCGGAGGAGTGCGTGCGCTTCCACTACACGATCCTTGATCTTGCGGCGGCGTGGCAGGGCGGGGCGCCTGCATGCGGGGACGACGCGGAGGCGGCGGAGTTCGTGGCGGTTGCGGAACTGGCTGCGCGGGACGTCGGGGCTGAGACGCTTCGGATGGTCGAGGCTGCGGGGCGGCTGCTCGGGGAGGAAGCGAGCAAGGCCGGGCTCCGCCCGGACCCGCCAAAGGCCAGGGGCCTTTCGAAACCCGTCCCTTAAGGAAGGCGATCCAAGGGCCCAGCCCTTGGCGGAGTTTGAGGCAGAGCCTCAACCTTGCTTGCTGCGCTCAGCTCCGGCGGCGGCGGGTCTGCGACGGGCGCGACGTGCCCAGCGAGCCGGCGATGCCCGCGGAAACCAAGCCGAGCGCCGCGACCGGCAGCCACGCCGGCCTGGCGATCAGGGGCGCGGCGATGCGCCACAGCAGCGGGCCGCACAGCGCCTGCAGCCGCGGCACGAGGCCGGTGTCGAAGCCGTGGAGCGCCTCGCCCAGCGTCATGTCCTGCGGCCCGAGCAGTGCGAGAGCGAAGGCCGCGACGAGCAGGGCCGCGGCGATCAGGCTGAAGGCGCGCAGGGCGATCACATGAAGTACTTCCGGGTGGTGGTGTCGGGGTACAGGGAGGCCACGAACTCGCCATAGCCGTTGTAAAGCTGGGTGGGGACGCGGTTGTCGCTGCCGATCAGGCGCTCGCTGGCCTGGCTCCAGCGCGGGTGCGGCACGGCGGGGTTCACGTTGGCCCAGAAGCCGTACTCGTCGGGGTTGATCGCTTCCCAGAAGGTGTGCGGCTCGGTGTCGGTGAAGCTGACCTTGACGATCGACTTGGCGGACTTGAAGCCGTACTTCCACGGCAGTGCCAGGCGGAACGGACCGCCGTTCTGGGGCGGCAGAGGCTTGCCATACATCCCGGTGACCAGGAACGGAAGCGGGTTGGTGGCCTCGGCCATGGTCACGCCCTCGGTGTAGGGCCACGGGTAGAAGCTCTGGCGCAGGCCAGGCATGACCTTGGGAAGCTCGGCGGTGGTGAAGGTCACGAACTTCGCCGAGGACAGCGGCCTGGCGAGCTTGACCAGCTCAGCGAGCGGGAAGCCGGTCCAGGGCACGGTCATGGCCCAGGCCTCGACGCAGCGGTGGCGGTAGACGCGCTGCTCGAGCGGCATCCTGCGCAGCAGGTCGTCGAGGCCGAGGGTCATGGGCGCCTCGACCAGGCCGTCGATGCTGACGGTCCAGGGGGCAAGAGGGAGCTTCTGCGCGGCGCGCGAGATCGACTTGTCCTCGCCGAATTCGTAGAAGTTGTTGTAGGTGGTGGCCGCGTCTTCCGGAGTGGTGGCACGGCCGGCGACGAACGCGGGGTTGACGGCGGGATCCTCCGCCACCGTGGTCGCGTCGGCGGCGCGAGCCCGTCCGGCGAGGCCGAGCGCCATGGCGCCGGCGAGGCCCGCGCCCAGCGCGGTGCGGCGGGCGAGCATGGCGGTTTCCGGCGTCGCGGCGCTTTCCGGCAGCTCCCAGCCGCGTGCAACCCGTATCAGCATCGCCCCAGCCCTCCGCCTGCAGCACCATGGCCCATGAGTGGGGGTGCTGTCACCGTCCAGCACGAACGCGGACACGGTTCGCGCCGGCGCGGCCTGGGTCGGAGTTGATCCTGCGTCCCGGCTCTGCAAGTCTCGCCGGCCGACCCGTCCCGGAGTGTTGTTCCTTGTCCAGGTCCCGCCTGCCCTGCCCTGCCCTGCCCAGGCCCGATGTTGCGGGTGGCCGGCGATGAGCGCCCCGCTGACGCGACGGCGCGTCCTAGTCACCGGCGGCGCGGGGTTCCTGGGCTCGCACCTGTGCGAGCGCCTGCTGGCGGACGGGCACGACGTGCTGTGCGCGGACAACTTCTTCACCGGGCGCAAGGACAACATCGCGCACCTGCTGGGCGATCCGTCGTTCGAGGTGCTGCGCCACGACGTGACGTTCCCGCTCTTCGTCGAGGTCGACGAGATCTACAACCTGGCGTGCCCCGCCTCGCCGATCCACTACCAGTTCGACCCGGTGCAGACCACCAAGACCAGCGTCATGGGCGCCATCAACATGCTGGGCCTGGCCAAGCGCACGCGGGCCAAGGTGCTGCAGGCGTCCACCTCGGAGGTCTACGGCGACCCCACGGTGCACCCGCAGACCGAGGACTACCGCGGCAACGTCAACCCGCTCGGCCCGCGCGCCTGCTACGACGAGGGCAAGCGCTGCGCCGAGACGCTGTTCCTCGACTACCACCGCCAGCACAAGGTGCGGATCAAGGTGGTGCGGATCTTCAACACCTACGGGCCGCGCATGCACCCGCAGGACGGGCGCGTGGTGTCCAACTTCATCGTCCAGGCGCTGCGCGGCGAGGACATCACCCTGTATGGCGACGGGATGCAGACGCGCGCGTTCTGCTACTGCGACGACCTGGTCGAGGGTTTCGTCCGGCTGATGGCCACCGGCGACGAGGTCACCGGGCCGGTCAACATCGGCAACCCGCACGAGATCCCGGTGCGCGAGCTGGCCGAGCGGGTGATCCGGCTGACGGGGGCACACTCGAAGCTTGTCTATCGCCCCCTGCCGCAGGACGACCCGATGCAGCGCTGCCCGGACATCACGCTGGCACGGTCGCTGCTAGGCTGGGAGCCAAAGGTGGCGCTCGACGAGGGGCTCGGGCGGACCATCGCGTATTTCGACAGGCTGCTGGCGGGACGGGAAAAGCGGGCGATGTCGGCGTCGGTCGAAGGATAGAAGGAAGCAAGGCCGGGCTCTGCCCGGACCCGCCAAAGGCCTGAGGCCTTTGGAAACCCGTTCCTAAGTCGAGGATTCCAAAGGCGAGCCTTTGGCGGAGCTCGAGGCAGAGCCTCGACCTTGCCTGATCTAGCCCTGCTTCTCGAACGCACCGGAGATGGTGATCGCGACCTCGTCGCCGATCAGCGGGACATAGGTCTTCACGCCGAACTCGGAGCGGCTCACCAGGCCGGTGATCGCGAAGCCGACCGTGTACTTCTTGTCGAGCGGGTTGGTGCCGGCGCCCACGAACTTCGCGTCGAGCGTCACAGGCTTGGTCACGCCGTGCATGGTCAGGTTGCCGGTGACCTTGGCCTCGCCGCGGCCGGTCGGGACGATCTGCGTCGAGGTGAAGGTGATCGTCGGGTACTTGGCGGCATCGAACCACTGGTCGCCCTTCAGCTCGCCGTCGAGCTTGTCGCTGGTAGTCGAGACCGAGGCGGTCGGCACGCTGACGGACAGCTTGCTGCCGGCGGGGTTCTTGGGCGTCAGCTCCAGGGTGCCGGACGCGTCGGCGAAGTGGCCGTAGTACGTGGTGAAGCCCATGTGCGACACGCCGAAGCCGACCTGGGTGTGCTGCGGATCGATCGCATAGGTGCCGGCCTGGACCTGCGAGGGCTCGTGGCTGGCGACCTGGGCCAGCGCCGGGCCGGAAACCGCCAGCACGAGAGCGGCGGGAAGAAGCGGGAAGCGGATCATGGGGTTCTCCGTCGGGACGCGTTGCGTGCGCGGCCAACCGATAGCGGCCCAGGCACAGGACAGGAAGACCGGCGGTCGATTCCCGGCCCGCATTCGGCCGAGCCGGACGTCACCTCGCCGTGTGATCGCGCCCGGGCCGAAGCGTGCGGCAGGCGGCCCGTCAGCCTTTCCGCGGACCCGCGCGAACCGTGCCGTGCGTCCTAGCCGAGGCCGGGGACGGCGACGCCGCAGACCTGTGCGACCAGCAGGGTGTTCAGGGCGAGGACGACCGCGGTGGCGGCGACGGTGGCGGCCAGGGTCCGGGGCCTGGGGACGAGGCCGCCCATGACGTCGGGGCGGCGCACCAGCAGCAGGAGCGCGATCATCGGCAGCGGCAGGGCGAGGCTGAGCGCGACCTGGCTGGCGATCAGGACCTGCGTCGGGTTGAAGCCCATCGCCACGATCGCGAAGGCGGGCGCCATGGTGACGCTGCGACGGACCCAGAGCGGGATGCGGAAGCCGACGAAGCCCTGCATGATGACCTGCCCTGCCATCGTGCCCACGGCCGAGGAGGACAGGCCGGACGCGACAAGCGAGACGGCAAACACGGTAGCGGCGCCGTGGCCGAGCAGCGGGATGAGAGTGGTGTAGGCGGTCTCGATCTCGGCCACGCCGTTGTGCACGCCGTCGTGGAAGGCGGTCGCGGCCATCGCGACCATGGCCATGTTGACGAGGCCGGCGGCGCCCAGCGCGACCAGGACCTCGATGTCGGAGAAGCGGATCAGGCGCCGGCGGTCGGCCTCGCTGCCGGCGCGGATGCGGTCCTGCATCAGGCCGGAGTGCAGGTAAATCGCGTGGGGCATCACGGTGGCGCCCACGGTGCCCACCGCCAGGGTGACGGCGCCGGCGTCGCGCAGGCGGGGGACGACGGAATGGAACGCGACCGCGCCCCAGTTCGGCGGCGCGATGACCAGCTCGACCACGTAGGACAGGGCGATGGCGGCGACGAGCACGCCGATCATCATCTCCAGGGGGCGGAAACCGCGCCGCTGCAGCTCCAGCAGCGCGTAGGTGGCGATCCCGGTGACGACCATGCCGCCCATCAGCGGCAGGGCGGTGAGCAGCGACAGGCCGATCGCGCAGCCGAGGAACTCGGCGAGGTCGGTGGCGATGGCGGCGGCCTCGCTGACCAGCCACATCGCGATCACCACGCGGTGCGGGAAGTGGCTGCGGCACAGCTCGGCGAGGTTGCGGCCGGTGACGATGCCGAGGCGCGCGGACAGCGACTGGAACAACATCGCCACCAGATTGGCCAGGACCACGACCCAGAGCAGCTCGTAGCCGTAGCCGGCGCCGGCCTGGATGTTGGTCGCGAAGTTGCCGGGGTCCATGTAGGCGACCGAGGCGATCACCGCGGGGCCGAAGAACGGCAGCATCGCGAGCAGGCCGCGGCGCTCGCCCGAAAGCGTGCGCCGTGCTGCGTCCGTGGTGCGCTGCGAAAGCGTGGTTCCGTCCGGCGCCATGCGCACTCCCCTGCCCTGGCCTCCAATTGGCCTGCGGGGGACGGCAAGGCAAGGAAGGCCAGAGGCTCTGCCTCTGGACTCCGCCAAAGGCTCGCCTTTGGAATCCACTTGCTTAAGAGATGGGTTTCCAAAGGCCTCAGGCCTTTGGCGGGTCCGGGCAGAGCCCGGCCTTGCTTCCTTTGGGAGTCCACGCGCCATGACCACGACCCTGCCGGCCACCGAGGGCTTCGACCCGCGCATGGAGGCGCTCGACTCGTGGGGATCGGCGGCGATCCTGGACGCGCTGTGGGAGGGGCAGATGAGCGCGGTGGCGGCGCTGCGGCCGGCGCTGCCGGCGCTGGCGGCGGCGGCGGACGCGGCGGTGGGGCGGCTCGTGGGCGGGGGACGGCTGGTCTACGCGGGGGCGGGGACGTCGGGGCGGCTGGGCGTGCAGGACGGGGCGGAGCTGATGCCCACGTTCGGCTGGCCGGCGGAGCGGCTGGTGCTGCTGCTGGCCGGTGGTCGGGAGGCGCTGCTGGGGGCGGTGGAGGACGCGGAGGACGACCGGGCGGCGGCGCTGGCCGCGATCGAGGGGCACGGGGTCGGGGCGGGCGACGTGGTGATCGCGGTCGCGGCAAGCGGGGGCACGCCGTACACCGTGGCGTGCGCGGAGGCGGCGGGGGCGCGAGGCGCGTTGGTGGTGGGAATCGCGGGGGTCGCGGGCTCGGCGCTGCTGCGGGCGAGCGGGCATCCGGTGCTGGTTGAGACCGGGGCGGAGGCGGTGGCGGGGTCGACGCGGATGAAGGCAGGGACGGCACAGAAGGCGGCGCTGACGATGTTCTCGACGCTGCTGATGGTCAGGCTCGGGCGGGTGTGGCGCGGGCGGATGGTGGACATGCAGGCGCGCAACGAGAAGCTGCGGCGGCGGGCGGTGCGGATGCTGCGCGAGCTGACGGGGGCGGGCGAGGACGAGGCGGCGCGGGCGCTGCGCGAGGCGGGCGGGACCGTGAAGGTGGCGGTGCTGGTGCTGCGGGGCATGGGCGCGGCGGAGGCGGAGGCGGCGCTTGTGGCGGCGGGAGGGCGACTGCGGGAGGTGGTCGCCGCCCTGCCTTCCTAGAAGCCGGTCCAGGGCAGAGCCCTGGCCTTTGCCTCAGACCAGGATGTCGTCGAGCCGGATCGGCAGGTGGCGTACGCGGACGCCGGTGGCGTGGAACACCGCGTTGCCGATGGCGGCCGCGACTCCGACCATGGGCAGCTCGCCGACGCCCTTGGCGCCGAGCTCGTCGGTGATGGTGTCGGTGCTGTCGACGATGATCGGATTGATCTCGCGGACGTCGGCGTTCACCGGGACCAGGTACTCCGAGATGTTGGCGTTGGTGTAGCGGCCGGTGGCGGCATCGACGACGCTCTCCTCCAGCAGCGCCATGCCGAGGCCGAACACCATGCCGCCGTAGAGCTGGGAGCGCGCGGTCTTGGCGTTGAGCACGCGGCCGCAGTCGAAGGCGCCGACCAGGCGGCTGACGCGGATGGTGCCGAAGTCGGGGTCGATGCGGACCTCGGCGAACTGGGCGCCGAAGGCGTGGCGGGAGTATTTCTGCGCGTCCTCGTCGGGCTTGGCACCGGACTCGGCCTCCACGAAGGAGCGGGTCTTGGCGGCGAGGATCTCGGCGAGCTTGAGGCTGCCGGCGGGGCCGGAGACGACGCCGTCCTTGAGGGTGAGCTGGTCGGGGGTGACGCCCTGCCAGGCAGGGCCCTTGACGGCGAGTGCCATGCCGAAGAGCTGCGTGCGCACGGCGCGGCAGGCGGCCTGCACGGCGGGCAGCACGGAGACCGCGGTGGTGGAGCCGCCGGACACGGGGGCCGCCGGGAAGCGGCTGTCGCCCAGCTCGGCGCGTACCTTGCCGATGGGCAGGCCGAGCTCGTCGGCGGCGACTTGCGTCATGATGGTGTAGGTGCCGGTGCCGAGGTCCTGGGTGCCGGAGCGCACCACGGCGGTGCCGTCGGCGTCGAGGCGGGCGCTGGCCTGGCAGGGATTGCGGTTGGTCGGGTAGGTGGAGCCGGCCATGCCCTGGCCGATCAGCACCGCGCCGTCGCGCATGGAGCGGGGCGCCAGGGTGCGCCTGTCCCAGCCGAAGGCGGCGGCGCCCTGGGTGTAGCAGGCGCGCAGGGCCTTGGACGCGAACGGCTTGTCCTCGTGCTCGTCGCGCTCGGCGTAGTTCTTCAGGCGGAAGGCGATCGGGTCCATGCCGAGGGCCGAGGCCATCTCGTCCATGGCGGACTCGAGCGCGAAGCTGCCGGAGCTCTCGCCGGGGGCGCGCATGTAGGTCGGCAGGCCCTGGTTGACCTGGACCAGGCGGTGGGTGACGGCGACGTTGGGGCAGGAGTACGAGATCTCGCTGATCAGCGCGGAGGGCTCGTCGAACTCGCCGACGGCCTCCATCGAGTTCTGCGTCACCGCGTCGTGGCGCAGCGCGGTAAGCGTGCCGTCCGCCTGCGCGCCGAGCTTCAGGGTCTGCGACGTACGGGGGCGGTAGCCGTTCGAGTAGTACATCTGCTCGCGGGTCACGACGAGGCGGACCGGGCGGCCGATCTTGCGCGCGGCTGCGGCGGCGAGCACCGCGGGCGGCCAGCAGTTGCCCTTGGAGCCGAAGCCACCGCCGACGTAGGGGTCGATCACCGTTACGTCGTCGGGCTGCAGGCCGAACAGGCCGGCCATGGTCTTCTTGACGCCGGAGATGCCCTGCGTCGCGGTCCACACGGTGAGCCTGCCGCCGTCCCAGCGGGCCAGGGTGGCGTGCGGCTCCATCGGATTGTGGTGCTCGACGGGCGTTGTGTAGGTCTGCTCGACCTTCGTGGGCGCGGCGGCGAAGGCGTCGTCGGGCTTGCCGCGGGTGCTGTCGGGCGGGCGCTTGCCGTCACGAAACTTCTTGGGCACGACGGCGTGGTCCATCGCCTGCGCCATGGTGGTGACCGCGTCGGTCTCCGCGTAGGTCGCGCGCACGGCGATGGCGGCCTCGGTGGCGCGCTCCAGCGTGTCGGCGACCACCACGGCGAGGTGCTGGCCGTTGAACTGGACGGACATGTCCTGCAGCAACGGGTAGAGCACGGTCTGCGGCGCGGCCTTGTCGAGCGTGAGCTTCGGCATGTCCGACGGGGTCAGGATGCCGAGCACGCCCGGCATCGCGGAGGCGGCCGTGATGTCGAGCGCGGTCAGCGTGCCGGACGCGACGGTGCTCTGCACCAGAACGCCGTGCACGAAGCCGGCGGTGTCGAACTCGGCGGCGTACTTGGCGCCGCCGGTGACCTTGAGGGGGCCGTCGACGCGGTCGATGCCTTCTCCGACGTACATGGCTGTGTCCTTTGCGCCTGAAGGAAGGCCAGGGCTCTGCCCTGGACCCGCCAGGGCGAGCCGCCCTGGACTGGCTTTAC
>JBPBQX010000272.1:0-18452 GCA_050955025.1 Janthinobacterium lividum | reverse complement strand
TGACGATCGTGGGCTCGATCGGGCCGATGCTGCAGGACAGCCGCACGCTGTCGCTCACCACCGCGCAGATCGGCGGCTCGGCGTCGGCCTACGTCGCGGGCGCGGTGATCGGCGCGCTGCTGTTCGGGTGGCTCACGGACCTGGTCGGGCGCAAGGCGATCTTCAACGTCACGCTGCTGGTCTACGTGGTCGGCGTGCTGCTGTCGGCGTGCGCGTGGGACTTCTGGAGTTTTGCCCTCTTCCGCGCGATCACGGGGATGGGGATCGGCGGCGAGTATTCCGCGATCAACTCGGCGATCGACGAGCTGATCCCGGCGCGGCTGCGCGGTCGGGTGGACCTCGCGATCAACGGGACGTTCTGGATCGGGGCGGCGGCCGGGGCGGGGGCGTCGATCCCGCTGCTCAGCGGGCACTACGTGGGCGTGGGGCTGGGCTGGCGGCTCGGCTTCGGGATCGGCGGCGTGCTCGGGCTCGGCGTGCTGCTCCTGCGCAAGTGGGTGCCGGAGAGCCCGCGCTGGCTGCTCGCCCACGGCCGCGGCGAGGAGGCGGCGCGCATCATGGACGGCATCGAGGGCAATGCCCGCGCGCGCGGCCTTGCGCTCTCGCCCGCGCCGTTCACGGTGACGACGCACCCGCAGGTGCGCTCGGGCCTGCTGTCGGTGGCGCGCACCATGCTGGGGCGCTACCGGACGCGCTCGCTGCTGGCGCTGGTGCTGATGGCGGCGCAGGCGTTCCTGTTCAACGCGATCTTCTTCACCTACGGCATGGTGATGCAGCAGTTCTACCACGTGGCGGACCAGGACATCGGCCTGCACATCCTGCCGCTGGCCGCCGCCTCGTTCCTGGGGCCCCTGCTGCTCGGGCCGCTGTTCGACACGCTGGGGCGCCGTCGGATGATCGCGGGGACCTACGCCGGCACCGCCGTGCTGCTGGCCATCACCGCCGTGCTGTTCGGGCAGGGGCTGCTGACGGAGCAGACGCAGACGATGTGGTGGTCGGCGATCTTCTTCGTCGCCAGCGCGGCCGCGTCGTCGGCCTACCTCACGGCGAGCGAGATCTTCCCGCTGGAGGCGCGCGGCCTGGCGATCGCGCTGTTCTACGCGATCGGCACCGGGGTCGGCGGCATCATCGCGCCCTACGTGCTCGGCTCGCTGATCGGCACGGGCAGCGCCTGGGCGGTCAGCGGCGGATACGCGGTCGCCGCGGTGCTGATGCTCGGGGCCGCGGCCACCGAGGCGGTGATCGGCGTGGACTGCGAGGGGTGCTCGCTCGAGGAGATCGCGCTGGCCGGGGACACCTGAAGGCAGGCAAGGAAGCAGTTCTTTCCTGAAAGAAAGAACCAAAGAACTTTGCCCATAAGGCCTGTGCCAGCCGGGCGGGGCCACTTCCTTCGTGGCAGAGTCTTTCTGCTTCTTTTTCTTCAGAAAAAGAAGGCCTTGCTTGCTCCCGCGCGGCGCCTGTGCTCGACACGGGGCCATGCGTTCCTCCCGGCTGACCGCGCTGATCGTCGCCTGTGCGCTGTTCATGCAGAACCTCGACTCCACGGTGATCTCGACCGCGCTTCCGGCGATGGCGCACACGTTCGGCGTCGACCCGGTGCGCATGAACGTGGCGCTGACCTCCTACCTGCTGAGTCTCGCGGTGTTCATCCCGGCGTCGGGGTGGATGGCGGACCGCTTCGGCACGCGCACGGTGTTCCGCGCGGCGATCGCCGTGTTCACCGTGGCGTCGGTGCTGTGCGGGCGGGCGGACAGCCTGGCGTTCCTGGTGGCGGCGCGGGTGCTGCAGGGGGTGGGGGGTGCGATGATGCTGCCGGTGGGGCGGCTGCTGCTGCTGCGCTCGGTGCCGCGCTCGGAGCTGGTGTCGGCGATGGCGTGGCTCACGGTGCCGGCGCTGGTGGGGCCGGTGGTGGGGCCGCCGCTGGGCGGGTTCCTGGTCACCTACGCGAGCTGGCGGTGGGTGTTCGACATCAACGTGCCGATCGGCGTGCTGGGCATCGTGCTGGTGAGCCTGTTCATCCCCGACGCGCGCGAGGCGGAGTCCTATCCGCTGGACGGGCGCGGGCTCGTGCTGAGCGGGCTGGCGATGGCGGCGCTGATGGCGGGGCTGGAGACGGCGGGGCGCGGCCTGGTGCCGGGGTGGGCGACGCTCGCGCTGCTCGGCGCGGGCGGGGCGGCGGCGGGGGGCTACCTGCTGCACGCGCGCAGCCGGGCGCGGCCGCTGCTGGACCTGTCGCTGCTGCGGGTGGGGACGTTCCGGGTGTCGGTGGTGTCGGGCTCGCTGTTCCGCGTCGGCGTGGGGGCGGTGCCGTTCCTCCTGCCGCTGATGCTGCAGCTGGGGTTCGGCGACAGCGCGCTGCAGAGCGGGCTCGTCACCTTCGCGTCCTCGGCCGGGGCGCTGCTGATGAAGCCGGTCACCGGGTTCGCGCTGCGCCGCCTGGGGTTCCGCACCACGCTGGTGTGGAACGGCGTGCTGTCGGCGGCGCTGCTGGGCGCGATGGGGCTGTTCCGGCCGGACTGGCCGGCGCCGGCGCTGTACGGCGTGCTGCTGGCAGGCGGGTTCGCGCGGTCGCTGCAGTTCACGGCGTACAACGCGGTCGCCTACGCCGACATCCCCGCGGCGCGGGTCAGCGCGGCCACCACGCTGTACACGACGATCCAGCAGCTCTCGATCACGCTCGGCGTGTCGGCCGGCGCCGGGGCGCTGGAGCTGGCCAGCGTGCTCGCCGGGCGGGCGCACCCGGGGGTCGGCGACTACGCGGCGGCGTTCATGGCGGTGGCGGCGGTCTCGCTGGCAGCGGCGCCGATGGCGGCGATGCTCGGGCCGGAGGACGGGGCGGAGATGAGCGGGAAGGCCAGGGCGTAGGAAGACCGGGCTCTGCCCGGACCCGCCAGGGGCGAGCCGCCCCTGGACCGGCGCTTACTTAAGGGATGCGTTCCAAGGGCGCAGCCTTTGGCGGAGTTCGAGGCGGAGCCTCGACCTTGCCTACTCCAGGGCCAGGAGGGGCTGCTCGGCGGCTTCCTTGCGGCGTGCGGCGGGCTTGGCGGCGGCGGCGCGGAGGCGGAGCAGCTCGTCGACGACGCGGTCCATGGTCTGCCAGACGGGCTCGTTGCCCTGGCGCTCGGCCATCAGGATGCGGTGTGCGGCCAGCGTGACGTTGAGCGTGCCGCGCGTGGTCTCGGGGCGGGGCGAGCGCATCTGCATCAGCGCCTTCTCGACCTCCTCGACGGGGAGCTCCAGGGCGGCGGCGATCTGGTCGGGCTCGTGGCCGGCGCGTCGGAGGCGGCGGGCCTCGGCGACCTGCTTGGGGTCGAGCGCGAGGCTGGGGCGCAGGCGCTCGGTGCGCTGCGACATGGTGCCGGCGCCGCTGCCGGGCGGCTTGCCGCGGAACTTGGTCATCGGGCGCACTCCGGGACTGCCCCAGGCGCGCAACGCCGGGGCGGGGCGGGGGTTGCGCGCAGGCAGGCGTCTCCTTCCGCTGCCCATGCCAGTGGCCCAGGCGGGCCGTCGGCACCTTCGGGCCGCCACGCCCGGACCCGCCAAGGGCCGGGCCCTTTACCTAAGTGGCGCGTTCCAAGGGCGCAGCCTTTGGCGGAGCTCGAGGCGGAGCCTCGACCTTGCCTCGGCCGTTCCGCGCGGGCGTGGATTGCCGTACAACCGCGGGGCAGGGGGCGGGGGACGGATGGAACGCACGATGCGGGTCGCCTGGGGCAGCGTGGGCGTCAGCCTGGCCGTGCTCGCGCTCAAGGCGGCGGCGTACTGGGTTACCGGCAGCGTGGCGCTTTACTCCGACGCGCTGGAGACGGTGATCAACGTGGCAGGTGCTGCGACCGCGCTGTTCGCGCTGTGGTACAGCGCGCGGCCGGCGGACGCGAACCACCCGTACGGGCACCACAAGGCGGAGTATTTCAGCGCCATGGTGGAGGGCACGCTGGTGCTCACCACGGCGCTGCTGATCGGGCGCGAGGCGTGGATGGCGTGGGAGCACCCGCACGTGCCGGACGCGCCGCTGCTGGGCATCGGGCTGAACGCGCTGGCGGGGTGCGGCAACCTGGCGTGGGGGGTGGTGCTGCTGCGGCAGGGGCGCAGGGCGAAGTCGCCGGCGCTGACGGCGGGGGGGCGGCACGTGCTCACCGACGTGTGGACCACGGGGGGCGTGATCGCGGGGTTCGCGCTGGTGCCGCTCACGGGGGTGCTGCGGATCGACCCGGCGGTGGCGGTGCTGGTGGCGCTGAACATCCTGTGGTCGGGCTACCGGATGCTGCGCGAGGCGGTCGGCGGGCTGATGGACGAGGTCACGGACCCGCAGGAGGCGGCGGCGATCCGCGGGCTGATCGCGCGCTACGCGGACGGCGCGATCGAGGCGCACGACGTGCGCACGCGGGTGGCGGGGCGGGCGACGTTCATCGAGTTCCACCTGGTGGTGCCGTCGCGCATGGCGGTCGAGGACGCGCACGAGATCTGCGACCGGATCGAGCACGGCATCCGCGCGGAGCTGGGGGAGGCGGTGATCAACATCCACGTCGAGCCGGTGAGCAAGGCGAAGCAGCACGGCATCCCGGTGCTGATGTAGGGACGCGCTGGCGGGAGGGGCGGGGATCCGTGCTCCTGGTGGCGAGGCCGGGGGCGTAGAAGGCGAGCTTCGGGCTTCTCCGGCGCTTGGCTCAGATCCGATCTTCCGATCGTCGATTGATTTCGGCGACTGTTTGGGATCGGTGCGAGAGAACGTCTGCAAGCCACTCTGACGGCCAAACGGAGGTCGTGACGTCCAGGCATTCGTCCCAGGCGGTGACTGCCTCCTCTAGACGCGCCGTGCCGCTCTCGCGCTCTCCAAGCACCTTGAGCGTGTTGCCGAGATTGTTCTGGGTCATTGCCCAGTCGAGCGGGACCCGCTCGCGCGTCAACTCCTGCAGCGCCTCGCGAAAGGCTGCAACCGCTTCCTTCAGCCGTCCTGTGCCGCTCTTGCGCTCTCCAAGTGTCCGCAGCGCCGTGCCGAGGTTGTTCTGGGTCATCGCCCAGTCGAGCGGGACCCGCTCGCGTATCCGTTCTTGCAGGGCGTCGCGGTAGGCTGCGACAGCTTCCTCAAGCTGGGCGGTGCTGCTCTCGCGCTCTCCAAGTCTGCAAAGCGCGTTGCCAAGGTTGTTCTGGGTTCCCGCCCAGTTGAGCGGGACCCGCTCGCGCGTCCGTTCCTGCAGCGCGTCGCGGTAGGCTGCAATCGCCTCTGCCAGTCGCTCTGTGCTGTTCTCGCGCTCTCCGAACGCCTGAAGCGCATTGCCAAGGTTGTTCTGGGTCATCGCCCAGTCGAGCGGGACCCGCTCGCGCGTCCGTTCCTGCAGCGCCTCGCGAAAGGCTGTAATTGCCTCTTCCAGCCGCGCCGTGCCGCTCTCGCGCCCCCCGAGTCTGCAAAGCGCATTGCCGAGATTGTTCTGGGTTCCTGCCCAGTTGAGCGGGACCCGCTCGCGCGTCCGTTCCTGCAGCGCCTCCCGAAAGGCTGAAACGGCCTGCTCTAGCCGCGCTGTGCCGCTCTCGCGTTCTCCAAGCACCTTGAGCGTGTTGCCGAGATTGTTCTGAGTCATTGCCCAGTCAAGCGGGACCCGCTCGCGCGTCCGTTCCTGCAGCGCCTCGCGGTAGGCTGCGACGGCTTGCTCAAGCAGTGTCGTGCCGCTCTCGCGTTCTCCGAGCCCGCGAAGTGCGACGCCAAGGTTGTTCTGGGTCTTCGCCCAGTCGAGCGGGACCCGCTCGCGCGTCCGTTCTTGCAGCGCCTCGCGAAAGGCTGCAATTGCCTCTTCCAGCCGCGCCGTGCCGCTCTCGCGCTCTCCGAGCGCCCAAAGCGCGTTGCCGAGATTGTTCTGGGTCATTGCCCACTCGAGCGGGACCCGCTCGCGCGTCAGCTCTTGCAGCGCCTCGCGAAAGGCTGCGACGGCCTGCTCTAGCCGCGCTGTGCCTCTTTCGCGCTCTCCGAGTGTCTGGAGCGCATTGCCAAGGTTGTTCTGGGTTATTGCCCAGTCGAGCGGGACCCGATCGCGCGTTCGTTCCTGTAGCGCCTCGCGGAAGGCTATAACGGCTTTCTCAAGCAGTGTCACTCCGCTCTCGCGCTCTCCAAGCATCTGGAGCGCGTTGCCGAGGTTGTTCTGAGTTATTGCCCAGTCGAGCGGGACCCGCTCGCGCGTCTGTTCCTGCAGCGCCTCGCGGTAGGCTGCGACAGCCTGCTCCAGGCGCGCCGTGCCGCTCTCGCGCTCTCCGAGCCGGCAAAGCGCATTACCAAGGCCGTTCTGGATCATTGCCCAGTCAAGCGGGACCCGCTCGCGCGTCCGCTCCTGCAGTGTTTCCCGGAACAGCACAATTGCGACGGACAATGCGGTGTTGACGCCCTTGTCGCAGCCCCGCTCGTAGAATTCGAGCGCTTTTCCCCCAAGCCACTCGCTGCGGACGTCCGGGTCGGCGAGGTCCTCGATCCGCATCATCATCCGCAGCTTCGACACGACGGCCGGGATGTCGAACGCGAGTTCGTCGAACCGGATGGCCTCCTCCAGGAGGCTAAGGCGGTGCTGCTTCCGTTCGGCCTGGCGTCCGGCTTCCAGCCGCTCCTCGCGCGCCAGTTCCTCCATGAAGGCGGCGGACGCTTCCTGCAGCCGGCCAGCCCGGAAGCGCCGGTCGGCTTCCCGCCGCGCCGCTTCGAACGCCTCGCCGTTGTTCGTGCGCCGGCCGAGCTCCTCGCGTGCCGCCTCAATCCAGGCATCAAGCCAGGGGATCAGGTCCTCGTGCGCGATCCCCTCGCCGCCCAGTCGCTGGATGATCGAGCGGACCGCAGCCTCCGGGATGCCCTGCTCGGCGGCGCGCGAGAACACGTCGCCGCTGCGCGCACGCTCCAGAAGCTCCCGGAGCATCGCCGTCTGGTCGGCCTGCGCCTGTTCGGCGCGGGCCTGTCCCTGTTCGAGGCGCTTGGTGCGTTCGTTGACCTCTCCCAGGACGGAGCGCTCGGCGGTCACAATCGCCTTGACCGCCGCGAGCTGCTCGGCGTTCCAGACGCGCTCGAGTCCCGCGTCCTCCTTCAGGCGCGACGCGGCGTCGCGGACGAACAGGTCGAACCAGGAGTCGGGGAAGCCGGCGCCCTCGAACGCCGCGACGAAGGCGGGAGGCAGGTTCCGGTCGGAGGCGTCGATGTGGAGCCGCAGCTCGGCGAGCACCGCGGTTTCCGTGGTGGCGCGAAGCCTCGCCAGGCTCTCCCGCAGCGCGGGGATGCCGCCGTCGGCCCTGCGTGCGGCGAGGCTGCTGTCGAACACGTCCGGCAGGCTGGCCAGCACCTCGTCGCGGATGCGCGCCTCGTCGGCTCCGGCGTCGGCGGCGGCGGGCGGGCCACGCCTGGCAGCCTCGGTCTGCGTGTCGAGGAACCGTCCGAGCCCGGCCTGGAAGCGCTCCGCCCCGCTCCGGCGGGCGTCGTCCCAGTCGGAGGCGTTCGCCTCGGCGGACCGGGCGAGGATCAGGCGGAGGCTGTCGAGCTGGGCGAGGCGAAGCGCGCTGGCGACATGGTGGTTCTCGTCGATGCCGGACCGGCCTTCGAGCCATCGCGCCGCGACCGGGCGATGCAGGATCCTGCACAGATCGGTCGCGAAGTTCCCCGCCATGCCGCCGGCGATCGTGGCTGTCGTCACAAGCTCGGGAGACGGGGATCCGGTCAGCGCCACGACCGCTCCGGCCGCCGCCGCGGTCGCCATGCCGAGGCCCAGGCAGGAGAGGATCGTTCGCGGCATCGCCCTGTCCTGCACACACCAGACCGTCGCGACGATACGGGTCTGCGCCGGGATCGCCTATCATTTCGTTCGTGGGGCCACCTGCGGGCCTCTGGCGAGGCTTGGGCAATGCCCGGCCTTGCCTGTCCTCACTGGCGGGGAGAGTCGATGCGATATCCGGTGACGCCGGACGGGCGGTACTTCGTGGTGCGCGGGCGGCTGTGGCGGTGCACGGACCCCGGGCTCGACGAGGCCACGCGCGCCGCGCTGACGCGCGAGCTGATGGACGCGCGGCGGGCGAAGGGGGCGGCGATGCGCGCGAACGACGCGGCGGCGCGGGAGGCGGCGCGGGCGCGGGTGGACGCGGCGAAGCGGGGCTTGGGCGAGCGCGGGCCGGTGTGGTGGGCGGACGGGGCGCCGGACTACAACCGGCACATGGCGCGCACCACGCCGTACGCGGAATGGGCGGAGGAAGGTCGGGCTCTGCCCGAACCCGCAAAGGGCCGGGGGGCCCTTTGATCCCGTTACTTAAGTAGGGGTTTCCAAAGGCGAGCCTTTGGCGGAGTCCAGAGGCAGAGCCTCTGGCCTTGCTTGCTTCGCTCAGCCGGCCAGCGCGTCCTTGACCTGCTTTGCCGCCGAGAAGCCGAGCTTGCGCGAGGCGGCGATGTCGATGGGCGCGCCGGTGGCGGGGTTGCGGCCCTGGCGTGCGGGGCTGTCCTTGACCTTGAACTTGCCGAAGCCGGCGAGGCTGACCTCGTCGCCCTTGCGGGCGGCGGCGACGATGCCGGCGAGCGCCGCCTCGACCGCGGTGCGCGCGACCAGGCGGTCGAGGCCGGCGGCGGTGGCGACGTGGTCGACGAGGTCGGTGGTCTTCATGCTGTGCCTCCCGGGCGATTGACCGGACGAGAGAGCACGCCGCGCGTGTGCTGTCACTGGCGCTCTCGCCGGATTGGCGAGACTGTTGCGGAAAGGACAATCCGGGCCGCGTGCGAGGGTGCGGGTGCGTGGTTGCGCGGGTGTGTTGACAAGGGGCGGGCCGCGGACGATGCAGGCCGGCGGGGCAGGCCGGCGGGGCAGGCCGGCGGGGCATCGGGCCGGATCCGGCGCTGGCACGGGTGTTGCTCTGGTCCACCGGGTCCAGCGGGCGCGGCGGGTCCTGCGCGGGACGCGCACGGGAGGTCGGATGACGCTGGTTCACCTTGGGGACCTGGAGTGCTGCATCGGCGGCGCCGGGCTGGCGAGCCTGGTCTGGGGCTGGTCGATCCCGGAGCCCGGCTCCGTGTGGGCGATCCACTCGCGCAGCCACATTGAGGTCGAGGTGGGCGAGGCGCACCCGTTCTATGTCGTGGTGCTGTCGATGTCGCCGATCTCGCTGCCGCAGCGGGTGTCGTTCTGGAGCGGCGGGCACTTCCTGCAGGCCTCGCCGGTGAAGCGCGGGGTCGCGGTGTCCGTCGTGGTGCCGCAGGCGCTGGTGCGCAACGGGCGGATCCAGCTGACGGTCTCGCACTACGACGGGGTGGACATCTCCACGCTCATCGGCGGCACGGACAGCCGCGTGCTGTCGGTGGAGATCAGCCGGATCGGGCTGTACGGCGCGCCCGAGGGCCTGTTCGAGGCGCCGGCGCTGCGCCCGGACGGGCCGGAGCCCGCGAGGCTGCTCGCGCAGTTCCAGAGCCTGGGCGACAACTGCGAGTTCGGCTTCTGCCAGCGCGTCTACGGGGCGGAGCCGCTGCAGCTGCTGCGGTTCTCGGGCATCGGGCTGGCGCAGCTGCTGCTGGGCCTGGCGACGGGGTTCCGCGACCTGGCGAGCCTGGACCACATCTCGTACTGGATGAGCGGGCACGTGGGCGACCCGGAGGAGGACCTCGAGTACATGGTCCGCCACAGCATCTACGGGCTGAACTCGCACTCGTTCCGCGCCAGGAAGTCGATCAGCGGCGAGGACTTCCGGCTGGAGACGCAGAAGCGGCTGCAGCTGATGCAGCGCATGTTCCTGGAGGACCTGGAGGACGCGGAGAAGATCTTCGTGCTCAAGCGCAACGAGGACCTCTCGCCGCAGGAGGTCGCGCCGATCTGGTCGAGCCTGCGGAGCCACGGCCCCAACACGCTGCTCTACGTGGTCACGGCGCGGGGCGGGAAGGTGCCCGGGAGCGTGGAGCGGATGGGGCCGGGGCTGCTGTGCGGATACATGGACCGCTTCGCGCCGGAGCACGACATCCTCGACATCTCGGACCAGTGCTGGCTGAGCATCTGCCGCAACGCCTACGCGATGTGGCAGGAGGAGCAGGGCACCCGCTGAGGGGCCCTGACGGAAGCAAGGCCGGGCTCTGCCCGGACCCGCAAAGGGCCGGGAGGCCCTTTGATCCCGTTACTTAAGAAGAGGATTCCAAAGGCGAGCCTTTGGCGGAGTCCAGAGGCAGAGCCTCTGGCCTTGCCTTCTTCAGGTCGGGCTGGCGGTCAGGGTGCGGAGGCGCTGCAGGATGGTGTCCGTGGGCGTGGGCAGCGCGGCGGAGCCGGGCGCGGTGCACATGCTGGCGCGGATCGCGTCGTCGACGGCGTTCTCGGTGACGCGGGTGGGGGCGAGCGGGTCGTAGACCTGGACCAGCGCCATCATCCCGAGGTCCTCGTGGTAGAGGAAGTGGCAGTGGTAGACGAAGCTGCCGACCTGCTGCTGCGCGCGGAACGGGATGGTGACGAAGACGCGGCCGGGGACGCCGTTGGTGGAGGCGGGCGGCACCGGCAGGGTGTCGTGCCACAGGTCGACGTTGGCGACCGGGCTCTGTCCGGCGACCTCGGGGGCGAGGGCTGCGACCATGTTGTTGGGGTCGGTGATGGACTGGGCCGCGGTGTAGCCGGGGGGCACGCCGCGGTCGCCGGGCACGCTCAGGCGGAACTTGACCTGGTGGATGTGGAAGTTGTGCATCTCGTTGCTGTAGTTGACCAGCTCCCAGACCTCCTGCTCGCCGAGGCGCGGGCAGATGCGGCGGTCGGCCGCGGGGTTGGTCATGTCGGCCATCGAGAAGAAGCTCTGCGGGATGGTGTGGGCGCCGGCGCCGTTGCCGTCGAGACTGGTGTCGATGTTCTTGCCGGTGGCGGCGTTCACGACCTCGCTGCCCAGCGACAGGTTGTTGCCGATGGCGAAGTTGATGCGGCGGCGGAAGCCGTAGGACGTGCCGCCGTACTGCGGCAGAGCGATGCAGTTGGCGGGCGGGGCGGCGAAGGCGGCGGTGCTGGTGGCGGCGAGGCCGCGGGTGTTGGCCTGGGTGGAGGCGGCGGCGCCGGCGAGGGTGAGCGACAGCGGCTGGGTGGCGGAGGCCTGGCCGGCCTTCATGACGACCTGGGCGAGGTTGACCGCGGGCGAGTTGATGCCCTGGTAGTCGTCGAAGGAGGGGTTGGCGGAGGTGTTGACGCCGGTGCTGGCGCCCGCGGTGGACAGGGTGAACACCCGGTCGGCGGTGGTCGCGGAGTTGGGGATGAAGATCTCGGCGCGCGTGGCCGGGAGCATCAGGATCTGCCGGAGGTTCACGCCGAGCTGCTTGTTGGGGCTGCCCGGGTCGCCGCTGGTGCCGGTGACGACGCCGTCGATGGTGACGACCTGCATCGGCTGCTGCTGGCCGGTGGAGTCCTCGGTGAGCTGCAGCACGTAGGTCTGGGTGTCGCTGAGGTTGGCGACGCGCCACAGGTTGTTGGTGCCGGGGGCGATCGTGATGCTCGGGAACACCTGGCCGTTCACGGTGAACAGCCAGCGGGTGTCGGGGCTCATGCCGCCGACGTTGTGCGTCGTGTTCGCGCTGGAGTTGATGTAGCGCAGGCCGGAGTGGCCGCACCAGCCGTTGCCGTGGCTGACGTTGGTGGTGCCGGCGACGGCGGGCGCCGGGAACGAGCCCTCGCGGCAGGCCTGGAAGTCGTACTCCGAGGTGGCGCCGCGCAGCCAGGTCGCCGGGGTGCCGGGGAGCGCGGTCGCGGGGTCGGAGGCGGGGGGCGCGGCGAGCTGGATGTCGCGCAGGGCGAGGTACTGGGTCGTGGTGGCCTTCAGGGCGGCCTGGTCGGCGGCGGGGATGCCGGGCGCGGCCAGCAGCGAGCCCACGGTGTCGCCGATCGACACCAGGCCGGCCTGGCCGGACGCGATGTCGTCCATGGTCTTGCCGTGGATGTGGGCGTGGAACCAGGTCAGGCCGGACGGGTAGGGGGTGGGCGAGTTGGTGGCGCCGAGCAGGCGGCCGGGCAGGGTCGCGGGAATGTCCACGCGGTACGAGGTGGTGGCGCCCGGGTCGGTCTGGGCGAACACGTAGTCGCCGGGCAGGGCGCAGGGCGTGGCCGCGGGGTTGTTGGAGTGCGGCGAGACGATCAGGCCGTGGAAGTGAACGTTGGCCTCGACGGACTCCGCGGCGGAGATCAGCGGGTCGTTGTTGATCGTGTCGGCGGCGGTGAGCTGGTTGACCAGGTCGAAGCGGATGGTGTCGCCGGGGCTCGCCTGGATCAGGAACGGGCGGTAGCTGTCGCCCGCCGCGCTGCCGGGGTTGGACGAGTAGCCGGGCAGCGTCACCGTGTACGGGCCGACGTCGGGCCGCGGCGAGCTGCGCACGACGGCGAGAAACTCGTCGACGTGGCCCTCGGCGGCCGGGGTGCAGCCGGACCCGGGGGGCGAGGGGTTCGCCGCCAGGCCGCCGGTCGCCAGCGGGATCGGGGGAAGCAGCTCGGCCGCCCGCGACGGGGCGAGGAGGGAAGAGGTGGCGAGCGCCGCGAGCGCGGCGCCGGTCATCAGCCTGTGTCGCGTATGCATCGTGGCCCTCTGGGTCAGCGTGGGTCGGTCGGGATGGCAGGACAGACGCGTGGGGGAGGAGCACGGCATATTGCGGTGCAGCGCCGTGCGCCTACCCCAGCGGAGGGGGCGCAGTCCAGAAAAACTAGCCGGCGGAGACCTGGGATGCGTCCAGCGCGGTCACGCCGAACAGGGTGAGCCGCGTGCCGTCGGCCAGGCTCAGCATGGTGCCGTAGGAGCCCCTGGCGGCGCCGGCGACGGCGGCGGACACGGCGGCGCCGCTCGCGCCCACCAGGGTGAGGTGGTCGGCGGCGCTGAAGCCGACCAGCGAGGCGTTCACGCCCGTGCCGGTGGCGGCGACGAAGCCGGTGGCGCCGGTGCCGCCGAACACGGTGGAGGCGCCCGAGTACAGCGTGACGGTGTCCGAGCCTGCGCCCTCGACGACGATCTCGCCGCCGGTGAGGTTGAAGCCGTCGTTGGCGGTGCCGCCGAACACGATGTCGCCGTTCGTGGTGGTGAAGGTGTTGTTGCCGGTGCCGCCGACCATGGTGTCGTGGCCGCCCCCGCTGCCGAAGAAGCTGGTGGCGCCGGTGCCGCCGAACATCACGGCGGAGTTGCCGCCGCCGCCGGACAGCGTGGTGTTGCCCGTGCCCGCCACCATGATGGAGCCGGCGCCGGTGGCCCCGGTCAGGGTGTCGAGGCCGCCGCCGCCGTACAGGATCGCGGTCGAGGAGCCGCCGCCCGCGTTGTAGTTGCCGGCGCCGGCCACGAAGATCAGCGTGCCCGAGCCGCCGGTCACGGTGGCCGCCGCGCCGGACGCGTAGACGACGTCGGTGCCGCCGCCGGTGGAGATGGTGTCGGTGCCGCGGCTGTTGATCACGTCGTTGGCGGTCCCGGAGGAGTCCACCACGGCCGCGCCGTTGATCGGCGTGGTGTAGATGGCGCCCGACCCCGTGGCGACCACGTAGACGCCGCCGTTGGCGCCGGCGTAGGTGGCGGCAGCACTGCTGCCCGAGCCGGTGACGCCGGAGACCTGCACCACCAGCGGGCCGTCGGGGGTGTTGGCGATGTCGAGCTCGGAGATGTTGGCGTAGGTGGCGACGGCGCCGGTGCCCAGGGTGGGGTCGAACACGGTGACGCTGCTCTGCACCGCGCCGAAGCTCAGCACGGAGGGGCCGTGGCCGCCGCCGGAGGGGCCCTCGGTGTCGCCCCAGATCACGATGTTGTCGCTCGAGCCGGGGCCCGCGAACACCAGCAGCTGCTCGGCGTACTGCACGCCGGTTTCCGCGGGCGCCAGGCCGACGGAGAGGGAGGAGCCGGCGGAGGAGCCGCCGTTGCCGGCCGCGATGATCGCCGACAGGTTGGCGTAGGCGGCGCCGGCGGCGGCCAGGGAGCTGTCGGCGTTGAACAGCGCCGCCGGGCTGTTCGTGGCGCCCGTGGCGGCGGCGAGGTAGGTGGCCGGCGCGGTGACGGCGCCGCCGGCCGCGCCGTAGAAGCCGTAGACGTACTGGGCGTCCAGCACCGCGTCGAGCAGCGAGCCCGCG
The DNA here is from genome assembly GCA_050955025.1 of Janthinobacterium lividum. Taxonomy (GTDB): domain Bacteria; phylum Pseudomonadota; class Alphaproteobacteria; order Acetobacterales; family Acetobacteraceae; genus CAXSEF01. Next base: position 4,416 of record JBPBQX010000272.1, on the reverse strand, counting down.
TTGGCGCCGCCGACGTTGGTGACGACGTACTGGGCGCTGGAGCGGCTCAGGCTCTGGCCTGCGTCCTGGGCGGCGGTGAAGGCGGCGTAGTCGGGCTCGGCCAGCGCCACGTCGCCGGGATTGATGTTGACGTAGGGGGCGCCGAGCTGGGTCGTGGTGTCGCTGGCGGGCACGCCGGTGGCCGAGCTCCAGCCCAGGACCGGCGTGCCGCCGATGCCGGCGGAATTGACCGCGTTCGCCATGTCGGTGGTCGCCTGGTTCGCGGCGACGTAGCCGGACAGCACCGCGCCGTTGGCGGGGTTCGTGTAGGTGTAGCCGGGGTTGGCGACCAGGTCGGGGCCCTCGAAGAAGGCGAGGTGGCCGGGGGCGGCGCCGTTGATCTGCTGTGCCGCCGCGGCGAAGGCGGCGGCGCTCTGCCCGGGGGCGAGCACCAGGTCGAGGCGGATGCCGTTCTGCGCCAGCGCGGCCAGGTTGGCGACCTCGCCGGCGGTGGTCGCGGTGGCGCGCACGCCGGTCAGGCCGAGCGCGCGGAGCTGCTGCAGCGTCGTGGCCGCCGCGGTGTCGGAGGAGACGTTCAGCCCGACGGAGGGGCCGAATGCGGAAGCGGCCTGCACCGCCTGGATGGTCACCGTATCGCTCACGAAGCTCTCCTGTCCGTACGCCCGCACATAGTAACGCGGCCGGAGGTTTCCAGGTTTCTGGCCGCGGGATTCAGCGGGAATCGCCTCGCCGGCGAGACGAGGGCCGGCCGCCGTCAGGTTTGCACACGTTTGTACACGGGGACGGGGTGGTAGTCCGGCACCTGTTACTCGCCGCGGCGGGCACGTTTCTGGTACGCACGCACGGGGATTGTGGCAGGGCGATGGCGGCGGGCGGGATCCCGGGCCCCGCGCCATGGTCCTCCAAAGGCCGGGGCCTGGGAACGGTTTTCTTGAGACGGGGTTTCGCGGGGCCGGGGAGGCCGCTCAGGCGGGCGCGGCCTCGTGGAGCGTCTCCAGGATGTCGGCGCCGCGCATCAGCACGACGCGGCGCACCAGGGGCGCGACGTCGGGCAGGCCGGGCTCGACGGCCAGCTCCACGACGCGCTCGCCGCGGGGGCGGCGTCGGCGCCAGTGGGCGTAGGGGTAGTCGGCGACCGGCAGGAAGGTGGACAGGCCGCGCGGCGCGGCGTTGCGTCGGGTCTGGCCGCTGTTGATCGCGCAAAGGGTGATGCGGTCGCGGTGGGCGGCGAGCACGCGGGCCGCGTCCAGCTCGATCACCGCGTGGGCGTCGTCGCGGTACGGGCGGGCGTCGAGCAGGCGCAGCAGGCGGGCGCGCGACGGCCACAGGAAGGCGCGGCGGTTGAGCAGGCGGCACCAGTCGGCGGGCGACAGGCCGTCGCGCAGGCAGCGTCGCAGGCCCGCCTCGCCGAGGGGGTGCTGGTCGCGGACCACGGCCGGCGGCAGGCCGGGGGCGTGCAGGGTGACGCCCGTGGGGCGCAGGGCGGACTCGACGGCGTCGCGGGCGGGGCCGCGGACGCCGTGCAGGTCGAGCAGCGCGGAGGTGGACAGCAGGCCGTGGGCGAGGATGGAGGGCCAGGCGTCGCGGGCTGCCATGTGGAACAGCGTGGGGCAGTCGGCGAGGAACTCGGCCAGCTCGGGGTCGGTCACGGGGCCCGTCGCCGCGGGAACGATGCGGGGGAGGGTCCGTTGCGTCGGCCTCCGGCGCGTGCCGGCCCGTCCCTTGTGAGGAATGCGCCCATGGATGCCTCGAGGCTGCTGCCGCCGATGCTGATCGCGGCGACGATGGTGGCGATCGCGGCGCTGAGCGCCGGGCTGGGCGAGGCGTGGCTGGTGCCGAGCCTGGGCTCGGCGGTGTTCGCCCAGGCGCTGGGCCCGGAGCAGCCGAGCGCGCAGCCGTACACCATCGGCGTGGGGCAGCTCCTGGGGGTGGCGGCGGGGATGGCCGGGGTGTTCCTGGCGGGGGCGGGCCATGCGCCGGCGTTCATGGGCGAGCACGTGGCGTGGGTGCGGGTGGCGGCGGTGGGGATCGCGATGCCGCTCGCGGCGGCGGCGCAGATGCTGGCGCAGGCGAGGACGCCGGTGGGCGGGGCGACGGCGCTGGTGGTGGCGCTGGGCGCGGAGACGGCGAGCTGGGGCGGCGCCGGGCGGCTGGTCGTGGGGATCGCGCTGGTCACGGCGATCGGCGAGGGGGTGCGGCGCGCGGTGCTGCGGGCGCGGTAGCGGGGGTCAGGGTGGAGCGGGGCTGGCGGAGAGGGTGGGATTCGAACCCACGGTACCCGCGAAGGCACAACGGTTTTCGAGACCGCCCCGATCGACCACTCTGGCACCTCTCCGCGGCGCCGTCCGGCCGGGGCCGGCTGCGCTCGCGCGGGTTATAGGCAGGGGGCGGCGTGGGAAGCAAGGCGGGGCACAGGGCGGGGCTGGCGCGCGGAGTCGAGGCGCCGCCGATTGACTCCTTGGGTGGGGGGCGGTAGGGCACGGCATCCGGCGACGGGCATTCCCGCCGCCCGCTTGCCGTTCGCGCCTCCGGCCGGGCTCCAGCGGGCCGTGGCGGGGGTGGCCGTGGCCACTGCCATGATGCACGCGGCGCCGTCCCCGGCCGGCCGCAGAGAGTGAGAGCCGAGAGATGTTCGCAGTGATCCGCACCGGCGGGAAGCAGTACCGCGTGACCCCCGACCTGCTCGTGAAGGTGGAGAAGCTGGAGGCCGAGCCCGGCTCGACCATCACCTTCACCGACGTGCTCGCGGTGGGCGGCGAGGGCGCCATGACCATCGGCTCGCCGGTGGTCGCGGGCGCCACGGTGAGCGCCGTGGTCGTGGCGCAGGACCGGCTCGACAAGATCATCATCTTCAAGAAGCGCCGCCGGCAGCACAGCCGCCGCAAGAACGGCCATCGCCAGCACGTCACCGTGCTGCGCATCGGCGCGATCGGCGGCGGCGCGCACGGGACCGCGTCCACGGCCGGCACGTCGGGGGCGCAGGCTTCCGGGCAGGAGTCTTCCGGGCACGGCACCGTCGGCGAGGCGATGGGCGGCGAGCAGCACGGCGAGTCCGGCGCGCCGGACTCCCAGGTTGCGGCGACGATGGCCGGGGCGGATGCGGGCGAGCACCGCACCGTTGGCGAGGCGATGGGCGGCGGCGAGCACGTCGAGACCGGTGCGCCGGACTCGCAGGTTGCGGCGACGATGGCCGGGGCGGACGCGGGCGAGCACCGCACCGTTGGCGAGGCGATGGGCGGCGAGCAGCACGGCGAGTCCGGCGCGCCGGACTCCCAGGTTGCGGCGACGATGGCCGGGGCGGACGCGGGCGAGCACCGCACCGTGGCCGAGGCGATGGGCGGCGGGGAGCACGTCGAGACCGGTGCGCCGGACTCCCAGGTTGCGGCGACCATGGCGGGCGAGGAGGCGGGCGAGCACCGCACCGTGGCCGAGGCCATGGGCGGCGAGGCCGCCGGCGGGGATGCGGCGCCGGCCGACGAGGTTGCGGCGAAGATGAGCGAGGGCAGCGAGACGCCCGGCACGGCGCACGGCGCCTGAAGGAGACGGCGAGATGGCACACAAGAAGGCAGGCGGCTCGTCCCGCAACGGTCGCGACACCGCGGGGCGTCGCCTCGGGCTCAAGAAGTTCGGCGGCGAGACCGTGATCGCCGGCAACATCATCATCCGCCAGCGCGGCACGCGCTGGATCCCCGGCGCCAACGTCGGCCTCGGCAAGGACCACACGATCTTCGCGCTGATCGCGGGCATCGTGAAGTACACCCGCCGGGCGCAGGACCGGGTGCACGTCTCGGTCGAGCCGGGCGCCGTCGCGGCGGAGTAGCGCCGCCGCGCAGGCTGGGGCCAGGGGGTCGGCGCGAGCCGGCCCCCTTGTCGTTTGTGCCTTGTGGAAGAAAGCAAGGTTGAGGCTCTGCCTCAAACTCCGCCAAGGGCTGGGCCCTTGGATCGCCTTCTCTTAAGTAACGGGTTTCCAAAGGCCTCCAGGCCTTTGGCGGGTTTGGGCAGAGCCCATGCTTGCTTCCCTGTAGGCCAGTGACGCCATGAAGTTCCTCGACCAGGCCAAGATCTACGTTCGTTCCGGCGACGGCGGCGACGGCATCATCGCGTTCCGGCGCGAGCGGTTCATCGAGTTCGGCGGGCCCGACGGCGGCAACGGCGGGCGTGGCGGCGACATCATCGTCGAGGCGATCCAGAACCTGAACACGCTGATCGACTTCCGCTACACGCAGCATTTCCGGGCGCGCAAGGGCGGCAACGGGTCGGGCTCGGACCGCACGGGGGCGGCGTCGGAGGACGTGCTGATCCGGGTGCCGGTGGGCACGCAGATCATCGCCGACGACCACGAGACGCTGATCGCGGACCTGGACGAGCCGGGGCGCCGGATCGTGCTGTGCCGGGGCGGGGACGGCGGGCACGGCA
>JBPBQX010000271.1:0-18748 GCA_050955025.1 Janthinobacterium lividum | reverse complement strand
GGGCGTTGGGCGTTGGGCGTCCTGCGTAGGGGCAGGCGCCGGGCGGGGACAGGCCACGCTTTCCCGGTCCCGGGCGGAAAACCTCCCGGCGCGGGTTCGCCGCCCCCCTTGTGGCCGCCGTACCACGCCGGCTGCCGGCGCAGGGCGGCGCGCTTGACAGGACCGCCGTTGTTCGTAATGAGAAGCAGTCGCATCCAGGCTGCGTCCCCCCCATCGCCAGGCTGGAGTCCCCCGTTGCACAGACATCCCCCCTCCGCCGGCGCGCGCGCCGTGCCGTGCCTCGCGCTCGCGCTGCTGGCCTGGGGGGCGCCCGCCGGCGCGGCGCGGGCCCAGGCGCTGCCCGACCCGCAGGGGCTGCCCGACCCGGGCCCGTCCGGCCAGCAGAGCCCGATCCCCGGCCCCGGCGACAGCACGCGCCCGTTCGGCACCGGCCCCTCGCCGTTCCAGCCGGGGTTCGCCACGGGCCTGTTCCGGGCGTCGCGCCCCAACCTGCTGGGCAGCCTCTACGGGCTGCGCACGATCCTCGACGGCTACGGCATCGCCCTGGGGCTGCAGGAGACCGACGAGGTGTTCGGCAACGCCACGGGCGGGCTGCGGCGCGGCGCCGACTACAACGGGCTCACGACGATGAGCGTAGGCGTGGACACGGCCAAGGCGTTCGGGCTGGAGGGCGGCATCCTCAACGTCAGCGCGTTCCAGATCCACGGCCGCTACTTCAGCGCCGACAACCTGGCGTCGCTGCAGACGGCGAGCGGCATCGAGGCGCAGCGCTCCACGCGGCTCTGGGAGGCCTGGTACCAGCAGGGCTTCCTGGCCGGCAACCTCGACGTCAAGGCGGGGCAGCAGAGCCTGGACCAGGAGTTCATCGGCTCCTCGTACTCCGGGCTGTTCATCAACACCGCGATGGGCTGGCCGCTGGTGCCCTCCGTCGACCTGTACGCGGGCGGGCCGGCCTACCCGCTGTCCTCGCTGGGCGTGCGCGCGCGCTTCGTGCCGGCGCGCAACGTCACGGTGCTGGCCGGCGTGTTCGACGACAACCCGGCGGGCGGGTCCTTCTACGACGACTTCCAGGTCAGGGGCGCCGCGCAGTCCGGCACGGAGTTCAGCACCGGCACCGGGGCGTTCGTGATCGGCGAGGTGCAGTACGCCATCAACCAGCCCGCGGTCGGCGACATGGACCGCGGCGGCGGCGGCGGCGGCCTGCCGGGAACCTACAAGCTCGGCTTCTGGTACGACACCGCGACGTTCCCGGACCAGCGCACCGGCACCGACGGGCTGTCGCTGGCGAACCGGGCGTCCAACGGCGTGGCGCTGGGCCACCGCGGCAACTACAGCGTCTACGGCGTGGTGGACCAGATGGTGTGGCGGCCCGACCCGGCCAGCCCGCGCTCGGCGGGGGTGTTCGCGCGCATCATGGGCGCGCCGGGCGACCGCAACGTCGCGAACTTCAGCCTCGCCGCCGGCGTCACGCTGAAGGCGCCGCTGCCCGGGCGCGACAACGACACGGTCGGGCTCGGCTACGGCCTGGCCAGGATCAGCGCGAGCGCCAGCGGCTACGACGCGGACAACGCGGCGCTGAACGGCGCCGTGCCGGTGCGCTCCAGCGAGAGCTTCCTGGAGCTGACGTACCAGTACCAGGCGGCGCCGTGGCTGCTGCTGCAGCCGGACCTCCAGTACGTCTACACGCCGGGCGGCGGCATCGCGAACCCGCTGGCGCCGGGCCGCCGGGTCGGCAACGAGGCGGTGTTCGGGATCCGGACCAACATCACGTTCTGACACCGCACCGTGCGGGCTTGTGCCCGCGTCCTCCAGGCGCGAGCGTGGCGCGGGGGGAAACACGGATGCACCAGGCGGACGCGCGGAGCGAGGTCGAGCGGCAGACCATGCGCAGGGTGGCGCTTCGGGTCGTGCCGTTCCTGATGCTGGGCTACTTCCTGGCCTTCGTGGACCGGGTGAACGCGGGCTTCGCCGCCCTGCAGATGAACCACGACATCGGCCTGTCGCCCTCCGCGTTCGGGCTCGGCGGCGGGCTGTTCTACCTGACCTACGTGCTGTTCGAGGTGCCCAGCAACATCGCGCTGGAGAAGGTGGGCGCGCGGCTGTGGATCGCGCGCATCCTCGTCACCTGGGGCCTGGCATCCGCCGGCATGGCGCTCGTCGTCGGGCCCTGGTCGTTCTGCGCGGTGCGCCTGCTGCTGGGCGCGGCCGAGGCGGGGTTCTTCCCCGGCGTGATCCTCTACCTGACCTACTGGTTCCCGCGCGAGTACCGCGGCCGCGTGGTCGCGGTGTTCATGGTCGCGATCCCGGTGTCCTCGTTCCTGGGCTCGCCGGTCTCGGCGGCGCTGCTGCAGGCCGACGGGGCGCTCGGGCTGCGCGGCTGGCAGTGGATGTTCCTGCTCGAGGCCGCGCCCGCCGTGCTGCTCGGCGTGGCCGCCCTGTTCGTGCTGACCGACGGCCCCGAGCGCGCCGCCTGGCTCGACGAGGACCAGCGCGCCTGGCTCGTGCGCCGGCTCGCCGACGAGCGCGCGCAGCGGGGGCCCGCGGGCGCGCACATGCCGCTGTGGCGCGTGCTGTCGAACCGGCGCGTGCTGGCCGCCTCGCTGGTCTACGCCGGCGCCTCCGGGGCCAGCCAGTGCCTGTCGCTGTGGCAGCCGCAGATCATCCGCTCCTTCGGCCTCGGGCTGACGCAGACCGGGCTGCTGAACATGCTGCCGTTCGGCATCGCCTCCGTGCTGATGGTGCTGTGGGGCCGCTCCTCGGACGCGCGGCGCGAGCGCGTGTGGCACACCGGCCTGCCGCTCGGCCTGCTGGCCGCGAGCCTGGCGGCGGCGGTGCTGTTCCGCTCGCTCGGGCCGACGATGCTCGTCCTCTGCGTCGCGGTGGGCGCCACCTACATGGTCAAGGGCCCGTTCTGGGCGCTGGCGACCGAGTGGCTCGGCGCGGTGGGCGCGGCGGCGGGCATCGCGCAGATCAACGCGGTCGGTAACATCGGCGGGCTCGTGGGCTCCACGCTGCTCGGCGTCATCAAGGACGCGACCGGGAGCTACCCGCTCGGGCTCCTGCCGCTCGCGGTGCTGTCGGGGGCGGGGTGCGTGGCGGTGTTCGCGGTGGGAAGGCAAGGCAAGGTCGAGGCGCTGCCTCGAACTCCGCCAAAGGCTGCGCCCTTGGAACGCACCACTTAAGTCAGGGGATCAAAGGGTCCTCGGACCCTTTGCGGGTTTGGGCAGAGCCCATGCTTGCTTCCCGCCCTAGCCAAGCCGCCCCCCGGCGCCACCTGCGTGCGATGCCCCAGCCCGCCCCGACCCTGTTCCTCCTGCACTTCCTCGGCGGCAGCGCCCGCACGTGGACGGAGGTCGCCGAACGCCTGGCGCCGCGTCGCTGCGTGGCGCTCGACCTGCCCGGCTTCGGCGACGCGGCCGGGCTCGGCGGGCGCACGGTGGCGGAGATGGCGGACCACGTCGCAGCCGCGGTGCGGCGCGAGGCGCCGGGCCGCTGGGCGCTGGCGGGGCACAGCATGGGCGGCAAGGTGGCCGCCGTGCTGGCGCGTCGCGCGGAGGACGGCGAGGCGGGGCTGGAGGGGCTTGCGGCGGTGGTGCTGGTGGCGGCCTCGCCCGCGGGGCCGGAGCCGATGGCGGCCGCGAAGCGCGAGGAGATGCTGGGCTGGTTCCGCGGCGACGCCGGGCTGAGTGCCGCCGAGGCCGAGGGGTTCGTGCGCGACAACGTCGGCGCGGCGCTGCCGGCGGCGGCGAACGGGCGCACCGTGGCCGACGTGGTGCGCGCGGACCCGGCGGCGTGGCGGGCGTGGCTGGAGCACGGCTCGCGCGAGGACTGGGCGGCGCGGGTGGGGGTGCTGCGGACGCCGGCGCTGGTGCTGGCGGGCGGCGAGGACGCGGCGCTGGGCACGGACGCGCAGCGCGTGCTGGTGGCGCCGGCGTTCGCGCGGGCGCGGCTGGCGACGCTGGCGGGCGCGGGGCACCTGCTGCCGCTGGAACGGCCGGAGGAGGTCGCGGGGCTGGTCGCCGCGTTCCTGGACGAGGTCGCGGGCGGGGCGGCGCAGGGGGAAGTCGAGGCGGTGGCGGGCGTGGCGGGCGGGCCGGGGGCGGCGTGGCGGGCGCTGCTCGGCGCGGACCGGGTGAGCGCGCGCACGCGGGCGGCGCTGCTGGAGCGGGCGCGGCCGGACGACCCCAAGGCGCCGGCGCGGGCGATGTCGGAGGCGCAGCGCGCGACGCTGCGGCTAGCGGTGGACCGCATGGTGCCGCAGCCGGCGGGCGTGCGGATCGACCTGGCGGCGCGCGTGGACGCGGTGCTGGCGGCGGGCGCGGGCGACGGCTGGCGCCTGGCGGGGGCGCCGCCCGACGCGGTGCTGTGCCGCGCGGGGCTCGACACGCTGGAGGCGGCGGCGCGGCACGGCGGGGCGCCGGGGTTCGCGGGGCTCGCCGACGCGGCGCAGGACGCGCTGCTCGGGCGGGCGGCGGCGGGCACGCTGGACGCGGGCGAGGGGATGCTCGACGCGGAACGGATGCAGCTGTGGTTCGAGGAGGTCCGGTCGACGGCGGTGCGCGCGTACGTGGCACACCCGGCGACGCTGGCGCGCATGGGCTACAGCGGCATCGGCTACGGCGGCGACGGCGCGCGGCTGGAAGGGTTCGTGCGGCTCGGCATTGGCGCGCGCGAGGACTGGGAGCCGGTGGCCGACGGGCACGAGGGGGTGCGGTCGTGAGGCTCGAGGGCATGCGGACCTACGCCGAGGGCGACGAGGTCGACGCGGTGGTGGTCGGCACCGGGGCCGGGGGTGCTCCGCTGCTGGCGCGGCTGGCGCGGGCGGGGCTGCGGGTGGTGGCGCTGGAGGCGGGGCGGAACTGGACGCCGCGCGAGGACTTCGCCGCCGACGAGCTGTCGGCCTCCGGGCTCTACTGGCTGGGCGAGCGTCTGGTGTCGGGCGACCCGCCCGAGGCGTTCGGGTCCAACAACAGCGGGATCGGCGTGGGCGGCTCGACGCTGCACTGGGGCGCGTTCATCCCCCGGCCCGACGCGCGCGACCTGCGGCTGCGCACGGAGCTGGGCGTGGGCGAGGACTGGCCCATGCCGTACGACGAGCTGGTGCCCTACTACGAGGAGGTCGAGCGCTTCATCGGCGCGTCCGGCCCGCAGTCCTACCCGTGGGAGCGCTCGCGCTCCTACCCGCTGCCGCCGGTGCCGCTGAACGCGCCGGCCGAGGCGATGGCGGCGGGATGTGCTGCGCTGGGCGTGCGGACCTGTGCCGCGCCCGCGGCGGTGCTGTCGCAGGACTACGCGGCCGAGGGCATCCCGGCGCGCCAGGCCTGCGTGAACTGCGGCCACTGCCACCAGGGCTGCCGCAACGGCGCCAAGACCAGCATGGACGTGACCTACCTGCCGCTCGCGGTGGCGGCGGGCGCCGAGATCCGGCCGGGCTGCTTCGTCCACACCGTCGAGCGGAACGCCGCCGGGCGCGTCGTGGCCGTCGTCTACCGCCGCGACGGCGTGGACCACCGGCAGCGCTGCGCCGCGCTGTTCCTGTGCGCGGGCGCGGTGGAGACGCCGCGGCTGCTGCTGCACGCCGGGCTCGCGAACGCCTCCGGGCAGGTCGGGCGCAACTACATGGCCCACGTCGCGACCCAGGTGTGGGGGACCTTCGCGGCCGAGATGCGGCCCAACAAGGGCTACCCCTCGTCGCTCATCACCGAGGACATGGTGCGCGCCCCGGGCGCCGGCTTCGCGGGCGGCTACCTGGTGCAGAGCCTGGGCATCGTGCCGGTGACCTGGGCGGACCAGGTGGCGCGCGGCCGCGGCCTGTGGGGGCAGCCGCTGGTCGACTACCTGCAGCGCTACAACCACGTCGCCGGCATCGGCATCAACGGCGAGTGCCTGCCGCAGGACGCCAACCTCCTGGAGCTGGCCGACGAGGCGGACGACATGGGCGTCCCCAAGGTCCGCGTGCGCTTCAGCTACGGGCCCAACGAGTGGGCCGTGCACGCCCACGCCGAGGCGTTCATGCGCCAGGTCTGGGAGGCCGCGGGCGCCGAGGACCTGTGGACGCTGACACGCTCGGCGCACACCATCGGGACGTGCCGGATGGGCACGGACCCGGGCCGCTCCGTGGTCGGCGGGGCGGGGCGCAGCCACGACGTCGCCAACCTGTGGGTGTGCGACAACTCGGTGTTCCCGAGCGCGCTGTCGGCCAACCCGGCGCTGACGATCATGGCCCTGTCGCTGCGCATGGCGGACGCGTTCCTGGGGGCAGGCAGGCAAGGTTGAGGCTCTGCCTCAAACTCCGCCAAGGGCCGGGCCCTTGGATCGCCTTCTCTTAAGGGGCGCGTTCCAAGGGCGCAGCCTTTGGCGGAGCTCGAGGCGGAGCCTCGACCTTGCTGCCTTCAGGCCGCGGCGGCGCGGCCCTTCCTCTTCTCGGCGGGGCTCGGGCCGGCGCCCTTCAGGCGCACCACGGTCTGCAGCGCGTCGAACCAGAACGGCGCGCCGAACAGCGAGGCGGTGGCCGTCAGCAGCCAGCCGGGGATGGCGAGGGCCACGAAGCGGATGCCTTTCGGGTCGGCGTGTCCGAGCTGCCAGCCGATCGGCAGCAGGGCAGCATGGTCGAGGACCGTGCCGGCGTCGGTGCCGGACGGGACCTGCAGCGCGGCGTCCGCCACCGGGTATGTCCAGAGCACCCTGGCGACGTGGAGCGCGTCCACGTTGAGGGCCGCGGCCATCGCGAGGGTGACGAGGAACGAGGCGAGCTGCGTGCGCCGCTTGTAGGCGCCGCCCACGCGGTCCATCGCGCCGTCGAACCAGCGCGCGAGCTCGTCGCGCAGGCCGGCCGCGTCGGCGCCGGTGCGCGCGACCATGCCGCGCAGCAGCGTCCTGAGCTGGTCGTCCAGCAGCGGGCTGGCGTCGATCGCGCCCATCGCCTCGGCCACGGTGGGCTGCGCCGCGCCGACGATCTCCAGCATGGCGTCGGCGAACTGCACGGGCGCCACGTAGGCGGGCTTGCGGCCGATGGCGGCGGTCGTCTGCCCGTCCTCGCGCGGGTTGACCAGGGCGTGGTCGTAGAGCCGCTTCGCCAGCCCGTCGAAGCCGGGGTCGTTGACGATCTGCCGGATGCCGGCGAGCAGGCCGGCCGAGCGCCACTTCAGCACGGAGGCGATGGCCTCCACGACGCAGCTCGCCACCAGGCTCACGGCCAGGAAGGCGAGCGACAGGCCGGCGGCGACGTCGAGGATCGGGCTCAGGAACACGGCGTGGACGACTCCTGTGCTCGGGGACGGGCCCGCCGGCGCCGTGGCCCGGCGCCCGGTGGGGGGCGCGGGCCGGGAACGTCGCGGGCCGGCGCGGGCGCGGTCGGAGGGGAGGGCTCAGTTGCCGAACGCGACGCCACCCTCGGCCAGCAGCTCGGGGAAGGAGAAGGTCGCCCGGCCGTTGATGGAGCGCCACGGCGCGGGCAGGTTGAGCACGGAGTCCGGGTCGGCCAGCATCAGGCCGACGAAGGTCTCCGCGACGATGGTGCCGCCCACCGCGCCGAGCCGTGTGCCGAGGAGCTCCGGGTCCGTGCCGGGGGCCGCCATGCCCGCGATCACGCCCTGCTCTGCCTCGGCCAGGATGTAGAACCACAGCGGCGTGCTGCCCTGCATCGCCGGGATCGCCTGGGAGAGCGGGATGCGCCGCGCGGGCAGGAAGTTGCTGCCGCCGGCCGGGTCGTCCCTCTGGTCGCGTACCGTGAGCTGCTCGTCGCTCAGGATGGCGGCGTCGGGAAGGCCGAGGGCGCGGGCGACGGCCTCGCCCGAGGGCAGGCCGAAGTCGTTGCCGCGCAGCAGGTTGCGCAGCGGCAGAGAGCGAAGCAGCGCGGGTTTATCCTTCTCGTCGGGCAGCAGGCCGGGCGCCACCACGGTGGGCAGCCTGGTGATCGGGTCGACCACCATCGGGTCGATCTTGTAGGCGAACTGCACGCGGCCGAGCCCCTTCGCGTTGTTGGCCGCCTGCCCGTCCGCGCCGAGCGGCTCGCCGGCGGGCAGGGCGGGGTGGACGAACAGCCGCCAGTCGATGCCGAGCGCGGGGTCGAGCCTGCGGAAGCCGCGCAGCCCCCCGTTCTCGCCGGAGAAGATCGCGACCTTCTGGCTGTCGCTGGTGCCGGCGAGGCGGTAGCCCGGGCGGATCATCGAGTGGCCGAACCGGTAGGCGGCGACGGAGAACTCGAGCGGCATCTCGCTGCCCGCGCCGGGCCGGAACAGCGTGGGCTCCGGGCGCCCGCCGGCACGCAGCGTCCCGAACAGCCCCGCGACCCCGGGTGCGGCCGTGTCGACGATGCGCGGCAGGTAGTCGTCGAGCAGCATGCGCTGGTAGTGGAAGCGGGTCTGCCGCTGCGCCCACGCGAACGCGTCGCGGCCGGTGCAGGGCGCCGTGCCGCGGCCGGCGTTCGCGCGCCCCACCATGGCGTTGTGGAAGCGGATGACGGCGGCGTGGACCTGGACCACCAGCGCGTTCTCGTCGTTGCGCGGGTCGCCGATCAGGGCGAGGCCCTCGGCGTTGCGCGCCACGTCGTGGAAGCCGTTGCTGATCGGCTCGCCGAGCAGCAGCCGGCCGGTGAACGCCGGCTTCTGCTCGTAGAGGAACGGCTTGAAGTCGGGGCCGCCGCCGTAGACGTTGTCGAGGTCGAAGCTGGGCGTGCGCGAGTCCACGGCGAAGTGGAACGTGTTGAGGTCCCCCAGGTCGCTGACCTCGTCGAAGGTCAGGTCGTGGTCGACGAACTGCCCCAGGTAGGTGTAGCCGGCCGGGACGAACGGGTTCTCCTCCTCGTCGGGGCCGTCCTTCGGGTCCGCCGGGTCGGGCGCGAGGTCCATCAGCGCGGCCAGCGCGATCAGGTCCGCCTCGGCGTGGCGCGCGGGCGGAAGCCCGAACAGGCTGCGGAACTGCGTGGGCAAGGGCTGGCGCTGTCCGTGACCGCTTTCCGACATGATCCTCTCCCGTTTCCTGGTGACCAACTCGGTTCTACTGCGCAACGATACGAAAACGCAACAGAAGATTGCAATGGTATTCAGCCAGCCGGGCGCCGGCGCGGGCGGCGGCTGGCGCGACGGCCCCAGGCAACTCCGGCGCCGCTCGCGCGTGGCAACCTTCATGGCCGATGATGATCCCTACCGACTGCTGGGCGTGGCGCGCGACGCGAGCGCCGACGACGTGCGACGCGCCTTCCGCGCCGCCGCGAAGAAGAGCCACCCCGACCTGCACCCCGGCGACAAGGATGCGGAAGCCCGCTTCAAGGCGCTGAGCGTCGCCAACGAGGTGCTGGGCGACCCGGACAAGCGCGCCCAGTACGACCGCGGCGAGATCGACGGCAGCGGCAACCCGAAGGCGCGGCCGCCGCCGCCCGGCGCCGGGGACCGCTCGTTCTACCGCGGCTTCGCGGACACGCCCGGCGCCGCCCGCTACGCCTCGCGCGGCGCCGGGCGCGGGGCCGGCGCGGAGTCCGTGTCCGACGACGAGCTGGGCGACATCCTGGGCGCCTTCTTCAACCGCGGCGCGGGCGGCGGCGGCGGTGGCGAGCCGATGCGGGTGCGCGGCGAGGATCGTCAGTACCGCCTCGACGTGACGTTCCTGGAAGCGGTGCGCGGGGCGACGAAGCGGCTGACGCTGCCGGGCGGCAAGTTCCTGGACGTGGGCATCCCCGCGGGCCTGGAGGACGGGCAGGTGCTGCGCCTGCGCGGGCAGGGCGGCGCGGGCATGGGCGGGGCGGCGGACGGCGACGCGCTGATCGAGGTCGCGGTGGCCGCGCACCCGGTGTTCCGCCGCGACGGGCGCGACGTGCGCGTGGAGCTGCCGGTGTCGGTGCGCGAGGCCGTGCTCGGCGCCAAGGTCGCGGTGCCGACGCCGGCCGGCACGGTGAGCATGGCGATCCCGGCGGGCTCGGACGCGGGCGCGGTGCTGCGTCTGCGCGGCCGCGGGGTGGCGGCTGCGGGCGGCAAGCCGGCCGGGGACTGCCTGGTGACGGTGCGTCTGGTGCTGGGGCCCGTGGACGAGCCTCTGGCGGAGTTCCTGCGCGGGTGGGAGCAGCCGGGGTTCGACCCGCGGGCCGCGCTCGGGGGGGACAGCGGATGATCACGCTGCTGGCGGTGTGCGCGCGGGTGGACGGCCTGGCGCCGGGAGAGCTGGAGCGCTGGGTGGCGCTGGACTGGGTGAGGCCGGGGCGCGAGGCGGGCGCGCCGGTGTTCGCCGAGGTGGACGTGGCGCGGGTGCGGCTGATCGTGGAGCTGCGCCGGGCGATGGAGGTGGACGAGCGGGCGATGCCGGTGGTGCTGGGCCTCCTGGACCAGCTCTACGACGAGCGCCGCCGGATGCGCCGGCTGGTCGAGGTGATCGAGCGCGCCGGCCTGGGCGACGGGGTGCGCGACGGGATGCTGCGGCCGTAGGCCCCCCCCCCTCAAGGCAGCAAGGAAGCAAGCAGTTCTTTCTTGAAAGAAAGAACCAAAGAACTTCTGCCCCAAAGATCAACGCCACCCGTGTTGCCGCGGAGCCTATCGGGCAAAGTCTTTTTGCTTCTTTTTCTTCAGAAAAAGAAGACCTTGCTTCCTTGCTGGAAGCCCATAGTGCCCCGGAGTGCGCGCCTCGTCGCTGCGGCGGGCGCCTTCTGCCGGAGACCGTGCCCGCATGGACCTGCTGATCACTGGCGCGAACGGCTTCCTGGGCGCGCAGGTCGCGACGCAGTGGCTGGCGCGCGACCCGTCGGCGCGGGTGGGCTGCCTGGTGCGCGGGGCGGACGAGGCGGCGGCGCGGGGGCGTCTGGAGGCGGCGCTGCGCGGGGCGGTGCGCGACCAGGCGATGGCGGCCGACGCGGGGGCGCTGCTGTCGCGGGCGGACGTGGTGCTCGGCGACATGGACGACCCGGCGTGGATCGGGCGGGCGCGGGGCTGGCTGCGCGGGCCGGCGGCGGTGTTCCACTGCGCGGCGAACCTGTCGTTCCGGGAGGCGGACCGGGCCGCGGTGCGGCGCACCAACGTGGAGGGGACGCGGGCGCTGGTGGCGGCGCTGCCGTCGCTGCCCGGGGTCGCGGCGTTCAACCACGTGAGCACGGCGTACGTGGCGGGAGACCGCGAGGGGCTGGTCGCGGAGGACGACGTGACGCGCCCGGCGCGGTTCAACAACCCGTACGAGGAGAGCAAGTGGGAGGCGGAGGCGCTGGTGCGCGCGGGGTGCGCGCGGGCGGGGGTGGCGTGGCGGGTGTTCCGGCCGAGCATCGTGATCGCGCACTCGCGCACGCACCGGATGGCGGGGCAGTCGGGGTTCTACCAGGTGGCGGACGCGCTGCTGCGGTTCGGGCGCAGCGCGCAGGCGAAGGGGGCGGGGCGGATCCTGCTGCCGGTGCCGGCGGGGGCGACGCTGGACCTGATCCCGGTGGACGCGGTGGTCGACGAGATGCTGGCGCTGGCGGCCGGGGGCGAGGCGACCGCGAACCGCACGTTCCACGTCACGGCGGCCGAGCCGCTGGCGCTGGCCGACGTGCTGCGCGAGCTGTCGCCAATGAGCGGGGTGCCGCTGGGCGTCACGGAGCCCGGCGCGGGCGGGGCGAAGGCGGTGCTCGCGGAGCTCGTGATGCGGCGGCTGCGGGACTACATGCCGTACCTGTCGTACGCGCGGCGGTTCGAGCGGAGCGCGGCGCCGGAGGGCGGCTTCCGGCTCGACGTGGCGGGGCTGCAGGGGTTCGTCCGCTCGTTCGTGGCGCAGCAAGGCAAGGCGTAGGCAAGGTCGAGGCTCCGCCTCGAGCTCCGCCAAAGGCTGCGCCCTTGGAACGCACACCTTAAGTCAAGAGATCAAAAGGCCCCGGGCCCTTTGCGGGTTCGGGCGGAGCTGCCCAGAGGTTCCGGCGGCCCTCCTGGGCCGTGGGGATGGGCAGCGGAGGAGGGGCCCGACCTTGCTGCCCTGACGTTTCCGTGAGACGTGCCGCAATCCGGCGCGCGGCGTCCGACCTGTGGGCGGCGTTTCAGCGAGGAAGCCCATGCCGACATTGTTCGATCCGATCCGCCTCGGCGCCATCGAGGCGCCCAACCGCATCCTGATGGCGCCGCTGACGCGGGCGCGCGCCACGCGGGACCACGTGCCGATGCCGCGGATGGCCGAGTACTACGCCCAGCGCGCGGCGGCCGGGCTGATCATCTCGGAGGCCACCGGGATCAGCCGGGAGGGGCTCGGCTGGCCGTACGCGCCGGGAATGTGGTCGGCGGAGCAGGTCGAGGCGTGGAAGCCGGTGGTGCGCGCGGTGCACGAGGCGGGCGGGCGCATCGTCTGCCAGCTCTGGCACATGGGGCGGCTGGTGCACCCTGACTTCCTGGGCGGCGCCGCCCCGGTGTCGTCGTCCGCGACCACGGCGCCGGACGCGGCGCACACCTACGACGGCAAGAAGCCGTACGGCGAGGCACGGGCGCTGGGCGCCGACGAGGTGCCGCGCCTGCTGGAGGACTACCGGCGCGCGGCGGGCAACGCGATGGCGGCGGGCTTCGACGGGGTGCAGATCCACGCGGCGAACGGCTACCTGATCGACCAGTTCCTGCGCGCGTCGGGCAACCACCGGACGGACGGCTACGGCGGGGCCGTCGAGAACCGCGTGCGTCTGCTGTGCGAGGTCGCCGAGGCGGTGGCGGGCGCGGTGGGGGCGGACCGGACCGGGGTGCGCCTGTCGCCCAACGAGCCGATCCAGGGCGTGGACGACCCGGAGCCGCACGTGCTGTTCCGCGCCGCGGCCGAGGCGCTGGCCGGCGTGGGCGTCTCGTTCATCGAGCTGCGCGAGCCGGGCAAGGACGGCACGTTCGGCAGGGCGGCGCGCGACCCGGTGGCGCCGGTGATCCGCGCGGCGTTCGGCGGGCCGGTGGTGCTGAACTCGGACTATGTGGGGTCCACGGCGGAGGCGGCGGTGGAGCGGGGCGAGGCGGACGCGGTGGCGTTCGGGCGGCCGTTCATCGCCAACCCGGACCTGGTGGCGCGCATCCGCTCGGGCGCGGCGCTGGCCCGCGACGACGCGGCGACCTGGTACAGCCAGGGCGACGAGGGCTACCTGGACTACCCGACTCTGGCGGCCTGAGCGGCGGCAGGGCGCCACGCCCGGGAAGGCGGCCCGGGCGGCCGGCGCCCTGCGGTCGGGTCTCACATGTTCGTGCCGCAGGGCGCGTGTCCTAGTTTTGCCACAGTCCGGTCCGCCCTTCTGCCGCGGCAGGAAAGGGCGGGCCGGATGGGCAAGGCGTCTGAGGGTGCGGTGGAGGCCGCGCAGGAACGGGGGCAGGAGGGGCAGGGCGCGTCGCGTCGCGTGGGGGGCGCGCGGCTGGACGCGACCAGCCCGCTGGCGCTGGCGAGCCACCTGCTCGGGCTGGCGCGCGACGCGGACCGCACCGGGCTCACCGGGCTGGCGGAGCAGATGCTGGCGCTGGCGTACGCGGTGCTCGACCAGGGCCCGGTGGCATTCGTCTAGCCGCCCGCAGGGGATCGCCATTTTTCGTGAAAGTTTCCAAAGGCGAGCCTTTGGCGGAGTCCAGAGGCAGAGCCTCTGGCCTTCCTTCCCTTGCCGCGTCCCCGCTGACAGCCGCCGGTCGATGACCTACAAGGCGCCGTGGACCAGGTGACGAGTGCCCTGCAGGCCGCCGCCGAGCTGAGCGTGGTGGTGCCCTGCTACAACGAGGGTGCCAACGTGGCGCCGATGGCGCGCCGCCTCGCGGCCGCGCTGGACGGCGTGCGCTGGGAGGCGATCTTCGTCGACGACGACAGCCCCGACGGCACGGCCGCGCGGGTGCGCGAGATCGCGCGCGTCGACCCGCGCATCCGCTGCATCCGGCGCATCGGGCGGCGCGGCCTGTCGTCCGCGGTGATCGAGGGGGCGATGGCGTCGTCCGCCGAGTTCGTGGCCGTGATCGACGGCGACCTGCAACACGACGAGACGCGGCTCGGCGACATGCTGGCCCTGCTGCGCGACGGCGCGGACCTCGTGGTGGGCAGCCGCCACGTCGCGGGCGGCGACAGCGC
Organism: Janthinobacterium lividum; assembly: GCA_050955025.1. Taxonomy (GTDB): domain Bacteria; phylum Pseudomonadota; class Alphaproteobacteria; order Acetobacterales; family Acetobacteraceae; genus CAXSEF01. The sequence goes on along the minus strand of JBPBQX010000271.1, from coordinate 4,738 downwards.
GGGGCTCGACGGGCGCTGGCGGCACAGGATCTCGGGCCTGGGCATACGCGCGGCGCAGGCCGTGCTGCCGGTGCCGCTCTCGGACCCGATGAGCGGCTTCTTCATGCTGCGCCGCGCGGTGTTCGAGCGCGCGGCCCCCCGGCTCACCGGCGCGGGGTTCAAGATCCTGGTGGATCTGGTGCTGTCCTCGGGCGAGGCGCTGCGCATCCGCGAGGTCGCCGTGCGCTTCGCCCCGCGCGTCGCCGGCGACAGCAAGCTCGACGTCGTCGTGCTGCTCCAGTTCGCGGGCCTGCTGTTCGACAAGGCGAGCGGGGGCGTGGTGCCGCTGCGCTTCGTCTCGTTCGCGCTCGTGGGACTGATCGGGGTCGGCATCCACCTCTGCGTGCTCGACGCGGGGCGGGCGGCGGGGATGGCGTTCGCCTCCGCCCAGGTCACGGCGACGCTGGTGGCCATGCTCGCGAACTTCCAGCTCAACAACGTGGTGACGTACCGGGGCGCGAGGCTGCGCGGGCGGGCGCTGTGGCGCGGGCTCGCGCTGTTCGTCGCGGTGTGCAGCGTGGGCGCGGTCGCGGACGTGGGGATCGCGCGGATGCTGTACGCGGCGCGCGGCGGGTGGACGCCGTCGGCCGTGCTCGGGGCGGCGGTCGGCGTGGTGTGGAACTACGCGATCTCGGCGACCCTGGTCTGGCGGCGGCGCTAGGAAGCAAGGTCGAGGCGCTGCCTCGAGCTCCGCCAAAGGCTGCGCCCTTGGAACGCACCCCTTGAGGCAAGGGATCAAAGGGCCCCGGGCCCTTTGCGGGTTCGGGCAGGGCCCGACCTTCCCTGTCCTGCCGCGCAGGACAGAACAGGGTCGGTTCGTCCTGCGCGGCAGGACATTCCGCGGCTTTTTCGGGGCCGCGTCCTGCGCGGCAGGACGGACCCGGGGCGGCGTGCGTGGCTGCGCCGCCAGGGTCAAGCGGGAACGGGCTGGCCCTGGGCGGGCGCGGCGATGCGGGCCAGCTCCAGGGAATTCAGCACGTCGGCGCCCGACACCGTGCCGCGGCGCAGCGTGCCGTCCGCGCCGCCGGTCACGCCATAGGCCGCGAGCTGCGCGGGCGACCACGCCCTGGCCGAAGAAGCGGGGGCCGAAGAAGCGGGGGCCGACGAGGCGGGGACCGACGAAGCAGGCGCCGACGAGGCGATGGCCGAGGGCGCGGGGGCCGGGGCGGCGGCGGCGGGCGGGGTCGCGGCGGCGAGTGCGGTGGCGGGATGCGCAGGGGTGGCGTGGCCGATGCCCAGCTCGGCGAGCAGGCGGTCGCCGATCTTCTCCGGGTCGATGCCGGTGAGGCGCTCGAGCAGGGTCGCGCCGACGTTCATGGCGATGCCGACCGGGCCGCCCGTCAGGCCGCTGACCACCAGGCCGCCGGCGATTCGCGCCGCCTCGGGGATCGTGTCGCCCGTGACGGCCCGGTAGATCGTGCCGACCACCGGCACATACTGCAGGGGGTTCATCTCCGACAGCAGCACGTGGAACGCGGACGGGTGGGCCGCCGCGGGCTTCGCCGCTGCCGGCCCGGGCGGGGTTCCGGCGGCCGCGGCCGGGCCGGGCGCGGCGGGCGGCGCGGGCGCGTTCGTGGCGGCGGACGCTGCCGTGCCCGTGGGGCCGGGGCCGGAGACGGCAGGAACGGCGCCAAGCGGGGCGGCCGGCGCGGGCGCGGCCGGGAGGGAGTCGGCGAACGGGGGCGCGGGCGGGAGCGACCGGGGTGGGGCGGCCTGGGGGCGGGGGGCGGAGATCGAGAGGCTGGCGTCGACCATGGCGGCGTCCGGTGCTTCGGTTCGCCAGGGCCAGTGCAATCGCGGTGCCAGCGGCGGAGGGTGTCCGCCGCCGGGGTTGGCGCCGCCGGGGGTCAGCGCAGGCGGGGCAGGGCGCCGAGGCGGCGGGCGCAGAGGATGTCGAGCGCGGTCACGCCGGCGGTGACGAGCAGGGCGGTGAGGTCGACCTCGCGCCGGTCGGGGCGGGTGAACAGCGGCACCGCGATCGTGGCCAGGTCGAGCGCGTCGCCGGCGATGCGCGCCTGGATCCAGGGGGCGGGGTCGCCGCCGAGCAGGATCCCGGCGCCGGCGGCGATCTCGCGCACGCCGTACGCCGCGACCAGCGCGGGGCGGTTGCCGAAGCCCAGCGTGCGCGACAGGGCGCCGGGCAGCGCCAGCTCGGTGAGGCCGAACACGAGGCTGAACCAGCCCAGGCCGCGGGCGAGGTCCCGGCCCTGGTGGCCGGCGGGGGAAGCGGTGCGGACGGTGGCGAGTGCCGTGCTCATCGTGGCGGCTCCTGTGGCGGGGCGCCGGCGGGTGCGGCGCGTGCGGTATCAGGCGGCCAGGACGGGGAAAGTTGCAGGAAGGCAAGCAAGCAAGGTCGGGCTCTCCCTCCGCTGCCATTCCGACGATCCAAGCGGATCGTCGGAACCTTTGGCAGCTACGCCCGAACCCGCCAAAGGCCAGGGGCCTTTGGAAACCCATCCCTTAAGTCAAGGATTCCAAGGGCGAGCCTTTGGCGGAGCTCGAGGCAGAGCCTCGACCTTGCCTGTCGTCGCTCAGTTGGTCAGGGCGACGTTGTGCACGAGCACCTCGCGGTCGATGCGGGTGATCTCCACGGTGCGCGGTGCGCCGGAGCGGCCGCCCGGGGTGGAGAGCACCACGGTCTGGCCGGCGGCCAGGGTCGCCTCGACGCGCATCGGCGCGCCGGAGCGGGTGTCGGCCAGGGTGGCGACCACGTGGAAGCCGTCGGGCTGCACCGTGTAGTAGGCGGTGCCGGCGACGCTGCCGAGGTCGATGGTCTGGCCGGCCGCGGGATCGAGGCCCTCGGCGCGGGCACCGGTGGCGGCGAGCAGCAGGGCGGCGGCGGCGAAGGCTCGGCGGAGGGTGGCGGTCGGGGTCATGGCGGGCTTCCTGGGGAGGGGCGCGGCCGGGGTGGCCTAGCGCGTTGTCAGGAAGGTGGGCCATGCCCTATCATTAATCCAACCGATTGGATCAATGATGGCTATCGACCACGTCAATCTTGGGCGCATCGACCTGAACCTGCTGGTGGCGCTGGACGCGCTGCTCGCCGAGCGCAGCGTGACGCGGGCGGCGGCGCGGGTCGGGCTGGGGCAGTCGGCGATGAGCCACGCGCTCGGGCGGCTGCGCGCGCTGTTCGGCGACGAGCTGCTCACGCGCGGCCCCGACGGGATGCGCGCCACGCCGCGCGCGCTGGCGCTGGCGGACCCGGTGCGCCTCGCGCTGTCGCAGGTGCAGGCGCTGGTGGCGCCCGGCGTGGCGTTCGACCCGGCGACGGCGGAGCGGGTGTTCCGCATCGCGCTGCCGGACAGCGTCGAGGTGCTGCTCGGCCCGGCGCTGCTCGCGCACCTGCGCGCCGTGGCGCCGCACGTGCGGCTGCGCCTCTACCCGAGCGACCCACTGGCGCTGCTCGACGAGCTGGACGCGGACCGGATCGACCTGGCCGTCGGCATCGGCATCCCGGCGGGCGGGCAGACGCACCACCGCTGGCGGCCGTTCCTGCGCGACAGCTACCTGTGCATGTTCAACGCCGGCCTGGTGGGCGTCACGCCGCCGATCTCGCTCGCGGACTACGTGCGGCTGCCCCACGTGCTCACCAGCCTGCGGCCGGGCGAGCGCGGGGTCGTGGACGACGCGCTCGCGCCGCTCGGGCTCGCGCGGACCGTGGTGCTTACCACGCCGCGGTTCCTCGCGGTGCCGTTCCTGGTGGCGGGCGCGCCGGTGGTGACGACCATGCACGCGCGGCTGGCGCGGCTGTTCGCGTGGCAGCTCGGGCTGAGCCTGAGCCCGGCGCCGGTGGCGCTGCCGGAGGTCGCGCTGTCGCTGCTGTGGCACGCGTCCTACGAGGCGGACCCGGGGCACAGGTGGCTCAGGCAGACGCTCGTGGAGGTCGCCGGGAAGGAGGAAGGAAGCAAGGCCGGGCTCTGCCCGGACCCGCCAAAGGCCTAAGGCCTTTGGAAACCCGCTACTTAAGTAATGGATTCCAAAGGCTTGGCCTTTGGTGGAGTTTGAGGCAGAGCCTCAACCTTGCTTGCTCAGCGGACGCAGAAGCCGCGACGGCCCGACGAGGCAGCCGGCGTGCCGGAGGGTGCGGCGAGGCTGGCGTGCTCGCCCCACAGCTCGGTGCGGTAGCGCTCGAAGCAGGCGAGGCCGGCCTCCAGGCGCATCAGCGCGCCCTCGGCGATGGCGGGGGCGACGTCGGGGTTCTCGGCGACCAGCGGGTGGATCGCCTCGGCGTTCCAGGCCTCGGAGTGCTTGACGTCGAGCACGGCGTGGAGGTCGAAGTAGTGGCGGTCCTCGGGGGGCACGCCGAGGCGCTTCATGCCGCGCGCGACCAGGATGGCGCGCGAGGGGGCGGTCTGCTCGATCACGCCGAGCGCGCCGACGGAGTGGTAGGCGTAGCGGCGCGAGCAGGCGAGGCCGGCCATGATGTTGGCCAGCGCCAGGGACTCGGGGACGGTGGTCTCCAGCGTGGGCTGCAGGCCGAGGCGGTCGGCGATGACCTCGAGCATCGGGCCGTGCATGCCCTTGGGGTTGCCGCGGCCCATCTCGTCCCAGTAGTTGCGCGCGATCTCCAGCTTGGCCTGCTGGGAGATCTTGACCTGCGTGAGCGCGGCGAGGTCGTCGAAGCCCGCCTCGCCGGCAACCTCCTGGGTGAGGAACCAGCGCATCTCGTCCATGCCGGCCTCGTCGGCCAGCCAGGCGA
>JBPBQX010000270.1:0-18959 GCA_050955025.1 Janthinobacterium lividum | reverse complement strand
GGGTGTGGGGGCTCAGGGGGCGGGGGCGAGGGCGTCGATCTGGGTGAGCAGGCGGGAGAAGTCGACGGGCTTGGCGTGGTAGTCGTCGCAGCCGGCCTCCAGCGCCTTCTCCTTGTCGCCGGACATGGCGTGGGCGGTCAGCGCGATGATCGGGATGGCCTTCGTGGCGTCGGCGGCCTTGAGCGTGCGGGCCACGGTCCAGCCGTCCATGAGCGGCAGGTTCATGTCGAGGAGCATGACGTCGGGGCGCTCGGTCTGGGCCTTGAGCAGGCCGGCCTCGCCGTCGGTGGCGACGCTCACCTCGTAGCCGCGCCGGGTCAGGCGCCGGGACAGGAAGTCCCAGATCTCCTCGTGGTCCTCGACAAGCAGCAGGCGCATTCGCGTCAGTCCTTCATGCGGGCACGGGCACAACCCCCGACGGGGCGAAGGGTTCGTCAGGCGGGCGGCATTGCCGGCTGCGGGGCGGCCGATTGCGCGTCGGACGCGGCGGCAGGAGGCGCGGCGGCGGGGGGCGCGGCGGTGTCGGGCGGGGCGTCCGGGGGGGCGAGGGTGCGCAGCTCGCCGGCGAGCTCGGACATGCTGGTCTCGCCCTTGCCCAGGACGCGCTCGGCGCCCTGCAGGCGCACGCGGTCCTCGCGCGTCAGGTCGCGCGCGCTGAGCACGACCACGGGGATGTGGGCGCAGCCTTCCAGCGCGCGCAGGTCGTGGAGGAAGGTGAAGCCGTCCATCACCGGCATCGTCAGATCGAGCAGGATCAGGCGCGGGCGGGCGCGCCGGACGTGGTCGAGCGCCTCCTGGCCGTTGGCGGCCTCGGTGACGGTCCAGCCGTTGCGGGTGAGCACGGTGCGCAGGCGGTCGCGCGCGTCGGGGTCGTCGTCGACCACGAGCACGGCGCCCTCGTGGTCGCGGAAGCGGTCCATCACGGCGCGCAGGTGGTCCCACTCGACCGGCTTGGGCACCAGGTCGGCGGCGCCGAGCGCCTGGCCGAGGGCGGGCTCGTTGTTGAAGGTGGACATGACCACGGGGATGCGGGCGAGGTCGGGGTCGGCCTTCAGCGCGCGCAGCACCGCCCAGCCGTCCATCTGCGGCATCATCACGTCGAGCAGGATGGCGCGGGGGCGCAGCACGCGGGCCAGCTCCAGCCCGGCGCGGCCGTCGGGCGCGGTCTGCACGGCGAAGCCCTGGCGCTGGAGGAAGCGGGTGAGCAGGTCGCGCTGCGCGGGGTCGTCGTCGACCACGAGGACCAGCTCGCGGCTGATCGGCGGGGGCGCGGGGCGGGGCTCGGCGCCGGGGGCGTCGTCGTCGTCGGGCTGGACGTGCTCGGGCATGTCGACGGGCAGACGGATGGTGAAGGCCGTGCCCTCGCCCTCGGCGCTCTCCACGGTGACGTCGCCGCCGAGCAGGCGGCAGAAGGCGCGGGTGATGGCCAGGCCGAGGCCGGTGCCGCCGAAGCGGCGGGTCGTGGAGCTGTCGGCCTGGGCGAAGCGCTCGAACAGGCGCGCGAGCTGCTCCGGGGTCATGCCGATGCCGGTGTCGGCGACGCGCAGCATCATCCAGTCGCCGGCCGCGGGGGTGTCGGCCGCCGCCGGGGCGTCGCCCGGCAGGGAGCGCTCGCGGCGCACGGAGAGGGTGATGGTGCCGCCCTCGGTGAACTTGGAGGCGTTGCTCAGCAGGTTGAACAGGCACTGGCGCGTCTTGACGGCGTCGGTGCGCATCGCGCCGAGCGGGGCGGCAGGCCCGCCGTCCCCGCCCGCGCCGCCCTCTTCGCCGAGGTCGAGGACGAGGGTGTTGTTCTTCTGGCGGACCAGGGAGTCCACGGTGGAGGCGACCTCGCGCACCAGCGTGGCCACGTCGAACTCCTCGGCGAAGGAGGTCATGCGGTTGGCCTCGATCTTGGACAGGTCGAGCACGTCGTTGATCAGGCTCAGCAGGTGGCGGGCGTTGGAGTTGATCTTGCGCAGGTCGCCGAGCAGCTGCCCCTGGCCCAGCTCCTCGACCTCCTCCTCCAGCATCTCGGAGTAGCCGATCACGGCCGACAGCGGCGTGCGCAGCTCGTGGCTCATGTTGGCGATGAACTGGCTCTTCGCGCGGTTGGCGGCCTCTGCGGCGGTGCGGGCGGCGGCGAGCTCCGTGTCCGCGCGCTTCCGCTCGGTGATGTCGGTGTGGGTGCCGACCCATTCGCGCACCGCGCCGTCCTCCTCCAGCACCGGGACGCCGCGCACCAGCATGTCGCGCCATTCGCCGTCCGCGCGGCGCACGCGGCTTTCCGTGTCGAAGCGGGCGTGGGACGCGAGCGAGGCGCTCCAGGCCTCGGCGGTGGCGGTGCGGTCGTCGGGGTGGATCGTGGCGAGCCAGCCCCAGCCGTGCAGCGCCTCCTCGGCCACGCCGGTGAAGCGCGACCATTCCGGCTGCGGCTCGACGAACTCGCCGGACGGGGCCGTGGTCCACACGATCGAGGCGCTGGCTTCCGTCATGGTGCGGAAGCGTTCCTCGGATTCGCGCAGGCGGCGCTCCACGCGCTTCCTCGTGGTGATGTCGGTGACCACCATGCCGGCGCCGTCGGCCGCCCCGTCGGACGCGCCGTGGCGGGCCAGGGGGTAGAAGCTCATCTGGAACTCGCGCCGCTGGTCGGGGCGGGTGTTGCTGTCGGCGGCGACCTCGAGGTTGGGCACGGGGCGGCCGCCCTCGACCACCCCGCGCAGGCGCGGCTCCAGGCTCGCGCGCAGGTCGGGCAGCACGTCCCAGATCGAGGTGCCCACGGCAGCGCCCAGCGCGCGGTCGCTCATGGTGGCCAGCGCGCGGTTGATGTGTCGGATGCGCAGGCGCGAGTCGAGGATGCCCAGGCCGAGCGGCGCGTTCTCCAGCACCGCGTCGAGCAGCGCACGGCCGGCCTGTTCCGCGCGGCGGCGGCGCACCACCAGCACCGCCATCAGCGCGAAGGCGCCCAGGATCGAGGCCGCCGCCAGCGCGGTCAGCGCCACGTCGCGACGGGCGTCGGCGCGGCGCAGCTTGGCGATGCGGCGCGCGGCCTCGGCCTGCAGGCGGTCGGCCTGCGCGCGCACCGCGTCCGCGGTGGTGCGGCCCTCGCCGGAGCGCACCAGCGCCAGCGCGGCGTCCAGGCCGCGTGTGCGGAAGGTGTCCACGCCGCGCGTGGTCGCCGCGCGCTTGGCGTCCACCGTGTCCGGCAGCGCGCCAAGCGCGAAGCCGAGGCCGCGCAGGCCGTCGAGCAGCGGGTCGACGCGCGCGAGGCCGTCGCGGTAGGGGGCGAGGTACTCGTCCTGGCCGGTGAGGATGAAGCCGCGCTGGCCGCGCTCCATGTCGCGCAGGGCGGACAGCAGGCGCTCCGTGCCGTCGGACAGCGCGGCGTTGCGCTCGATCGCGGCGGCGGCGTGGCGGGCAGCCAGGCCGTTCCAGGCGCCGGCGCCCAGGCCGAGGCCCAGGAGCACGACGCTGAGGCCGGCCAGCGACGCGGCAGGGCGCAGCAAGGCGGGGACGGACAGGCGGGCTGTGTGTTCTGGCATCGCGCGGGAGGATGGCAGGACGGGGCGGCTTCGCATACCGCGCATCGGGGGAGCGCAAGGAAGGTTGAGGCTCCGCCTCAAACTCCGCCAAAGGCTGCGCCCTTGGAACGCATCCCTTAAGAGGGTGTCATGGGTCCGTGACTGTGCCGCATGACGTGCGGCAGGCAAGGCAAGCAGTTCTTTCTTGAAAGAAAGAACCAAAGAACCTTGCCCATGGGGACACGGGCCCACCGGGCGGCACGGTGCCAGTCGGAGAAAGTCTTTTTGCTTCTTTTTCTTCAGAAAAAGAAGGCTTCCTGACCTGCCCCGGCGCGCGGGTCCATGACACGCTCCGAGAGGCGGATCCGCGGGCGGCTTTCGGGCAAGGTTCCTTGGTTCTTTCCTTCAGGAAAGAACCGCTTCCTTGCCGGTCTTCAGCCCGCTTCCTGCTCGATGGCGGCGAGGGACTGCTGGCGCGAGGCGAGAAGGGTGCGCGCGAGGCCGAGGGCGGCGCGGCTGTAGCAGCTCGCGGCGTGGGGGCCTTCGAGGATGCGGGCGTGAGCGTCCAGGGTTTCGCGCAGCGCCGGGATGCCGGAAGGGTCGCGTTCGGCGACGTGGAGCAGGAGGGAGGCGGTCATGATCTGGCTGGCCATGGCGATGCCGAGGGCTTCGTCGAGGGCGAGCTGCTCGAACCGGGTCATGATGGCAAAGGCACCTTCGCTGGGCCGTGTTGCGGGCCGTTTCGGGGCTGACAGCGGAGGTGGCGCCGGTCCGCGGGAGCGCAAGACCGGGGTGCGCGGGGTGCGGGAACGGGGGCCGCGGGCGGGCGGGGCGGGGCTCGCGGGGGCTCAGTGCGGCTGGCGGGCGAGGCAGGCGCGGGTCATGCGGTCGCGCGCGGTGTCGGCGACGATGCCGGGGATCTCGGAGGTGTCGCGGATCGCCTCGTCGCGGCAGGTGGCCTCGGCCTGGTTGGCGGCGGTCTGGCGGGCGGAGCAGGCGGCCAGGACGGCCGTCGCGGCGAGCAGGGCGGCGGCGGGAAGGAGGGCGGCGCGGGTCGGGAAAGGCATGGCGGCTCCGGGGCTGGGGCGGGACGTCAGGAAGGCGGGGCGAGGCCCTCGATGGCGGGGCGCAGGGCGGCGAGGCGCTCGGCCAGGAAGTCGAGCAGGACGCGCACGCGCGGCACCTGGCGCAGGTCGGGGTGGGTCAGCAGCCACAGGTCGGTGGCGAGCGTGTCGATCGGGGGCGCGAGGCGGGCCAGCGCGGGGCGGCGGGCGGCGGCGAAGCACGGCAGGAGGCCGCGGCCGAGGCCCGCCTCCACGCCGGCGACCAGGCCGCCCACGGTGTCGAAGCGGGCGGCGATCCGGCGTTCCTCGGGCAGGTGCGCGCGGAGGTGGGCGGCGGCGGCGAGGCCGGACAGGGCGTCGCCGAAGCCGACCCAGGGGGCGTCGGCGGCGAACGGGGCGGCGTCGTCGGCGGGCGGGGCGTCGTGCGGGGTGGCGGCGTAGGGGGCCCAGGCGATGCGGGCGACGCGGCGGCCGACCAGCGTGTCGGGCGGGCTGTTCGTGGCGCGGATCGCCACGTCGGCGTCGCGGCGCGACAGGTTGAGCGCGGTGTTGCCGGTTACAAAGTCCAGGCGGACGTCGGGGCAGGCGGCGCCGAACTCGGCGAGGAGGGGGAGCAGCAGGCCGGAGAGCAGGGCGTCGCTGGTGGCGATGCGGACCTCGCCGGCGGGCGAGGGGGCGCGGCCGGCGACGCGGCGCAGCACGGCGTCGCGGTCCTCCTCGATGCGCGCGGCGAGGGCGGCGATCTCGGCGCCGGCCTCGGTGGGGTTGTAGCCGGCGCGGCCGCGCTCGAAGGCGGGCGTGCCCAGGGCGTCGTCGATGCGGCGCAGGCGGCGGAACACGGTGGAGTGGTCCAGGCCGAGGTGCTTCGCGGCGGCGGGCAGCGTGCCGGCGGCGGCGATGGCTGCGACCAGGCGGATGTCGTCCCAGGCCAGCGGGCAGGCGTCGGGCACGCTGTGGTCTCCCGCGCAATGGCGACGTTGCGGCGCTGCAATGGCACGCGGCAGGGCGTGCGCCTACCTCGGTGTGCGAAGGGCGGCCGGCGCCGCCCGCGCGAGGACATGACACCATGGCCCATGCCGGCATCCATCACGTCACCGCCATCGCGAGTGACGCGTCTGGCAATCTCGGGTTTTACGCCCGCGTTCTCGGGATGCGTCTGGTCAAGCGGACGGTCAACTTCGACGATCCCGGGGCCTACCATCTGTACTACGGCGACGAGGCGGGGACGCCGGGCACGATCCTGACGTTCTTCCCGTGGGCCGGGGCGCAGGCGGGGACGCCAGGCGCGGGGGAGCTCGCGGAGACGATGCTGCGGGTGCCGCAGGATTCGCTCGGGTGGTGGGCGGAGCGGCTGCGCGCGCACGGCGCCGAGGCGGGCGAGCGGTTCGGCGAGCCGGTGGTCGCGTTCCGCGATCCGGACGGGCTGCGGCTCGCGCTCGTGGGGATCGGGGGCGTGGAGGCCGAGCCCGCGTGGGGCGGCGGGGGGGTGGGCGCGGAGCACGCGATCCGGGGGTTCCACGGGGTGAGCCTGTCGCTGGGCGACGCGGGGGCGACGGCGGCGCTGCTGGGCAACGTGTTCGGGTTCGCCGAGGCGGGGCGCGAGGCGGGCGCGGTGCGGATGCGGGTCGGCGAGGCGCTGGGCGGGGTCGTGGACCTGCGCGCGGTGGGTGCCGCGGCGGGGCCGGGGCTGGGGCGGGGGTCGGTGCATCACCTGGCGTTCCGGGCGGCCGACGACGCGGCGCAGGCGGCGATGGTCGGGGTGCTGGCGCGCGACCACGGGGTGCGGGCGACGGGGCAGCGGGACCGCGACTACTTCCGCTCCGTGTACTTCCGCGAGCCGGGGGGCGTGCTGTTCGAGATCGCCACCGACGCGCCGGGGTTCGCGGTGGACGAGGACCCGGCGTCGCTCGGCGCGGCGCTGAAGCTGCCGGCGTTCCTGCAGGCGCACCGGGCGCGGATCGAGGCGGCGCTGCCGGCGCTTTGAAGAAAGGTCGAGGCGCTGCCTCGAGCTCCGCCAAGGGAAGCCCCTTGGATGGCTTCCCTAAGTAATGCCGGTCCAGGGGCGGCTCGCCCCTGGCGGGTTTGGGCAGAGCCCATGCTTTCTTCCTTTTGAGGGTGTTGTGATGACCGAGCTGGGCATGCGCCATCGTTTCGTGCCGGCGGGGGACGCCGCGCTGCGGCCGCTGCTGCTGCTGCACGGGACGGGGGGGAGCGAGGACGACCTGCTGCCGCTGGGGCGGGCGCTGTCGCCGGGGGCGGCGCTGGTCTCGCCGTGCGGGGCGGTGGACGAGGGGGGCGCGGCGCGGTTCTTCCGCAGGCTGGCGGAGGGGGTGTTCGACGAGGACGACCTGCGGCGCCGGGCGGGGGAGCTGGCGGGGTTCGTGGCGGAGGCGCGGGCGCGGCACGGGCTGGGGGCGCCGGTGGCGGTGGGGTTCTCCAACGGGGCGAACATCGCGGCGGCGCTGATGCTGCTGCGGCCGGGGGTGCTGGCGGGGGCGGTGCTGCTGCGGGCGATGACGCCGCTGCGCACCACGGCGGAGTGGCGGCCGCCGGTGGGGGTGCTGGGGGGTGCGCCGGTGCTGCTGCTGTCGGGGGCGGCGGACACGATGGTGACGGCGGAGGATGCGGCGCGGCTGGCCTCGCAGCTGGCGGCGGCGGGTGGCAGGGTCGAGCACAGGACGGTGCCGGCGGGGCATGGGCTGTCGCAGGCGGACGTGGACATTGCGGCCGAATGGATGAGGGAGCACGGGCGATGAGCGGCGATTCGGAGACGGGGCAGGGGCTGGGGGCGTGCTCGGGCGACGTGATGCCGGCGGGCGTGGAGGGGGTGATCCTGCCGCGGGCGCACGACATCGGCGGGTTCGAGGTGAGGCGGGCCTTGCCGGCGGCGGAGCGGCAGATGGTCGGGCCGTTCGTGTTCTTCGACCAGGTGGGGCCGGGGGAGTTCCTGACGGGACGCGGGCTGGACGTGCGGCCGCACCCGCACATCGGGCTGTCCACGGTGACGTACCTGTTCGAGGGGGCGATCCACCACCGCGACAGCCTGGGCACGGACCAGTCGATCGAGCCGGGGGACGTGAACTGGATGACGGCGGGGCGCGGGATCACGCATTCCGAGCGCACCGCGCAGCCGTCGCGGGTGCACGCGAACAAGCTGTTCGGGATCCAGTCGTGGGTGGCGCTGCCGAAGGGGCACGAGGAGGACGCGCCGGACTTCGCGCACCACGGGGCGGCGGCGCTGCCGGTGATCGAGGATGGGGGCACGCGGCTGCGCCTGGTGGCGGGGGAGGGGTGGGGGCTGCGCGCGCCGGTGCGCACGCCGTCCGAGCTGTTCTACGCGGACGCGGTGCTGCAGGCGGGGGCGCAGGTGCCGATGCCGGACGCGCACGAGGAGCGCGCGGCGTACGTCGTGGAAGGCTCGGTCGAGGTGGCGGGCGTTCGGTTCGAGGCGGGGCGGATGCTGCTGTTCCGCACGGGCGACGCGGTGTCGCTGCGGGCGGGGCAGGCGGGGGCGCGGCTGCTGCTGCTCGGCGGGGCGGTGATGGACGGGCCGCGGTTCCTGTTCTGGAACTTCGTGTCGTCGTCGCGCGAGCGGATCGAGCAGGCGAAGGCGGACTGGAAGGCGGGGCGGTTCGCGACCGTGCCGGGGGACGAGAAGGAGTTCATCCCGCTGCCGCAGGTGCCGGCGGCCGCTGCACCGGCCGCGCAGGCGCCGAGCGCGGGGTCGGCGACGAGCTGAGGGGGAGTGGCGGACCCGAGACATATCAATGTTTCGAGCAATAACAAACACCTAAGCACACATACCGGGCGAGACTACCCCATTGAGAGGTATAGCGTTTTTCTGATGCTCGCAAACCTTCATTGTGGAAGGCGAGTATCACCTCGCCGGAATCGGAATTTCGCGGCGATGCCAAAGATCGCGCGATGAGCGTCCTTCCGCTTGCCTTTACGGCGGAAACGCTTGGCCTGCCGGTGTTCCCATGCGGCCTTGATAAGGCGCCTGTCTGCGCGAAGGGCTTCAAGGATGCTACCACCGATCCGGCCGCCATCCACCGGCTTTTCAAGCGTCCCGGTGCGGCCCTAATTGGGGTTCCCACGGGGCGCCGCTCGGGGTTCGTGGTGATCGACGTTGACGTGGAAGAGGACCCCGCGAAGGACGGCCGGACATGGCTGGACGGGATTGAAGGCGACCTACCCCGGACCCGCAGGCACGCCACAAGGTCCGGCGGCTCGCATCTGCTTTTCCTCGTGCCGGAAGGCGTTGAGCTAAAGAACACCCAGAGCAAGATCGCACCGGGTGTCGATTTCAGGTGCGACGGCGGCTACATCATCCACCCGCCTTCGGACGGCTACACCGTCGAGGATGACGCGGAGCCGGCCGAAATGCCGGGGTGGCTGGTAGATGCCTGCCGTCCACCAGCACCCCTACCAGTGCCCGCCCTGGCTACCCTGCCGCGTTCTGAGGTTATCGGCAGTGCCTATGGCCGCAAGGCACTGGACGAAGAGTGCGAGGCTATCCGTACGGCTAGTTTCGGCACGCAGGAGGATACCCTCAACAAGGCGGCGCTCAAGATCGGCGGCTTGGTAGCCGGTGGCGAGTTGGCGGAAAGCGAGGCCCAAGCCGAGTTGATGACGGCGGCCCGCTCCATGGCATCGCAGCCGGGCCGCGATCCGTGGACGGAGCGCAGCCTGGACACAAAGGTCCGTAAGGGGCTGGCAGACGGCGCAAGGAACCCCCGCACCCGGCCGGGGCCGGAGACAAGGGCAGAGCATGGGGGTAGTGCAGGAACAGCGGTGCAGCTACCGCCCCCTGTCGCGCCGAAGGGACTACACTTTCTCCCGATGGATGACCTCGCTCCAATTCTTGGCACGGCTGGCTTTGTCCGTGGATTGTTGGCGGACGGCGCCATGAGCGTCCTCTACGGCGAGAGTGGCACCGGCAAGAGCTTTGTTGTTCTCGACCTCGCCATGCACGTGGCTCTTGGTTGGCCCTGGCGCGGTCGGGAAACGGAACAAGGCAGCGTGCTCTATGTCGCGGCCGAAGGCGGGCATGGCATGAAAAACCGGGTTGTGGCGCTTAGGCAGCACTTAGCCCCGCCACCGGGGACACCATTCGGATTGGTACCGTGCCCGGTGGATCTGCTCGACCCCAACGGCGACACTGAGCCGCTGGTCGCGCTGGCCCGCAGAGCGGCAAACCACTTCGGCCAGCCGTTGAAGCTGATTGTGGTCGATACTCTTAGTCGCGCGATTGCAGGCGGCGATGAGAACAGTCCGCAGGCTATGGGCGCCTTCGTCCGGAACATCGATATGATCCGCGAGGCGACCGGCGCGCACGTGCTTGTTGTGCATCATAGCGGTAAAGACGATGCACGCGGCGCACGCGGTCATAGCCTCTTACGGGCGGCGGCAGATACAGAACTGAAGGTGACAAACAACGCCGATGCGACCGGCGTATCGACTTTGCAGGTTACAAAACAAAAAGACTTGCCCACCGAAGGCACGTTCCATTCGCGGCTTGTAACCGTTGTGCTGGGTTACACAGAGGCAGGAGACGAAATTACCTCCTGTGTTCTTGAAGAAATTACCTTGGCCGGACAAAGGATGGGCAAACGCTCACGAATGGCGCCGCTCCAATCCCGAGCAATGGAACTGTTGCAATCGGCGATCCTGGCGGAGCCAGAGACGCCGACGCCATGTGACCAAATACCAAGTGGTGTCGCAGCTACCCTGATTGCGACTTGGCGGGAGCATTGCTATCGAGGTTCGCTGTCTTCGTCAGAACAACAAGACTCCCGCAAAAAGGCATTTCAGAGGGCGTTTACTTCCCTGCAGGCCGGTGGGCTGATCGAGGTATGGGACGAATGGGTCTGGCCAGCGGAGAAGCCGGGTAAGCCGGTCTGATCGGGACAGATCGGGATGAGTCCCGCCTTGTCCCGGTCTGTCCCTGCATGGGGACCGGGACAGGACGGGACACCACCCTATAGGGGGTCCCGTCCTGTCCCGGTTTGTGCCCGAACTACAAGGAGAGGTAGCGTAAGGAGGACGTTGGGAACGGTAGTATGACGTGGCATGCAGCTTCGTGGTGCTAATAACCTACGGGGTCAGCCGATTACGATCCAAAGGCACAAAAGCCACATCGCTGAGACAGCTACGATAATTATAGTAGAATACCTAGATAGCGGGAATACACCTACCCCGACAAGCTTATTTGAGAAAGCATTTGCTAACAAACGAAAAACTGAAAACACCGCGCTTAATCTATTAATGATTATACTTGCGTAGACCGTCAAAGGAGGTTTTCCTTCGATCACGAGATACTCAGAAAAAAGAGCCGCAAGTTCTTTATTTTTCACCTGGAGATGTAATCTACTTTCTGCAATATGCTGTAATATTGCTGTGTTTGGATAGTAAGTATAAGGCAGTGGAATCGCACCCTCAAATTCCACGTTTGCGTTGCCAGCAATGCTATTGGCTCTGCTATTGATTTCATCTGCTCGAAGTCTTTTAGTCCAAAACAAGAAATTGGTCGCGATTGCGATTATACCTTTGAGTTCAACGTGAATATTCGATCCTTTAAATAAAAATAATGCATCATCGACTCTATAGCTTAAACTTTCTAATGCTTTCGCAAAATCTTCAATAGAGTAAATGTCTTGTATAAAGTTCCCCGGCTTTGAAAAATCGAGAAGTGTCCTGGTAAGTTCAAACAAATGGTATCGCTTATCATAGCTATCTAGTCTTAACTTTTCCTTTGCGACTGAATATTGCTGTATTGTGACAATTAAAACAATTGTAGCAACTAGAATTGTAGGATTAGTAAATTTTGTGAACCAGTTATAAATAGTCTTGATAGTGACAATAAAGAAATGCTCTAGCACGTTTGTGCCTCAGAAGACGCGGTCAGAGACGTAGGCTCCACCATGTGCAGACGATCAGCCATCGCCGGGTTGACGATTAGTCTTTGAAAACGGGCGGCCGACGCAATTTTCAAAAAATGTGCCCTTCAAGCAGTGTTGGTATGCGCGTGGACGACCGTTGCCACGAATGGATCGTAAAGGGGAGGGGTTTCGCATTGCGGGGTGGGGCACATAAGCCGGTTGGGGCTCAAAAAATCCGAATTTCACAATGACGGATCAGCAGTCTACAGATTTCAATGGGTGACAGGCCGGTCTAGCGAGTCAGGCTTGCAAGTTAAATCCGTTCGATTGAGCGTCGATTGACGTTCAACCGACGAGGATCACTCTGAACATGAAGCGCGGACCTGTGCCTTTGACGCCAGCGGAAAAGCTATCGCGCGGAACCGTCAACGTGACGCGCGACCGTAAGAAACTTATCGTCACCGAACCTGGCACATCACCACAAAAGCCCGACAACCTAACCGAAGCCGGCGAAGCGGTGTGGCTCGACATTCTACCTGTTATTACCAACAACCGACTTGCGAGCGAAGGTGACGAGTTGACACTTTCCAACTTGTGCAATCTAC
This sequence comes from Janthinobacterium lividum, assembly GCA_050955025.1. Lineage (GTDB taxonomy): Bacteria > Pseudomonadota > Alphaproteobacteria > Acetobacterales > Acetobacteraceae > CAXSEF01. The sequence goes on along the minus strand of JBPBQX010000270.1, from coordinate 6,909 downwards.
AAGGTGCTATCAATAGCGTATTTGCTGCCGGTGGTGTTCCGCCTGCTGCCTTCCTGAGTGAAGCTCGCAAGCTCGCGGAGATTTATGGGCTTTGTGGTGCGCGCTCGCGTGTCGACGTGCCGCCCAATCCGAACAAGACGGCGGCAGGCATTTACACAAAGCCGGTGATCGTTCGTCCGACATGACAAGCGGCGACATAATCGCCGGCTGCGCGCAGATAAAGGCTTGATCTGGTGCATTCGTGAATTTCTTAACAATTGGACGATTAATTTAGCAGGCTCGACTATTTTCCTTGCATCCTGGGCGCGGACGACATTTCTATTGCTTCTGAGAGCAGCAACGGAGGGCGACATGGAGAAACTGCTTTACGCGAGCGACCAGCGGCTAATCCCGTTCGCGGATGCCGAGTGGATCGCTGGGGCGACGTGCGGCCATCTGCACTACCAGATTGCCAAGGGGCACATTGTCCCCAACGCCGAGGACGTGACGGGCGTTGGCACGGGCTGCGCGTCCTTCGTGACTTGGCAGACGATGTGCCAACTCGCGGTGTTCACCGTGCTGCGCGGCATGGGCATCCCGCCGCTCGACGCTGGGCGAGCGGCGCGCGTGTTCACGAACGAGGCCGGGCCGCGTGACCGGCGGCCCTGCGCGCTGTACGACGCGGGCGAGACGATCCTTCTACTTAGCTTCGGCATGGAGCAGGACGGAAGCCTCTACGTCGCAGGTGCCAACGTCTGCAACCAATCGGCCAACGGGGGCGACATGCCTGCAAGTCCCTGTCATGTGTTCGTCAATCTTGGCGACATAATGCAGGGACTAGAAAAGCGCGCCGATGTGGTGATCTTCATGAAAGGCCGGCCTCGGAAGAAGGCACCGCCGTGTCTTGTAGCATAAAGCTACGCAAGAAGCTTTAGGACCGGACAGAATTCGCTTTTCATTCCACCAAGGTGTCGCATCGGCGGCCATTAATTAGAGAGTAGGCTTGGACTAGGAGTAAAAGACTATGACACTTCGGGAAATTCTCGCGAAGAAAGACGCCATCAAGGCGGAAATGCGTAGCATTAATGATACCGCCAGCGGAAACGGCGAGCTCGAAGGGCCGGCGCAGGCCCGGTTCGCGACCCTGGTGGCGGAAGCGGCGGCCCTGACGGCGGCCGAAGCTCGCACCGCCGCGATTGACGATCTGGACCGCCGTAGCGCGCTTGGTGCGCCGCTTGGTGACAATCGGTTTGACGCTGAAACGAGGACGATCGGCGTTCTCGACGTGCTGCGCGCGCAGGTGTTCCCAGGTTCAACCGACGCCATGTCTGGTCGCGTTCGTGAAATGTCGCGGCATCTAGAATTGCGCAGCGGCCGACGCGCGGATGGCCTCCTATGGGATATGCGCGGCGCGTTGCAGACCCGTGCGCTAACCTCCGGCCAGCAATCGACTGACACGAACGGCGCGGCTCTGGTGCCGACCGTGCTGCATACCGAAGCCTTCATTGATCGGCTGAGAAACGCGACCGTCGTGCGCAATCTTGGCGCGGTGGTGCTTTCCGACCTGAACGGGCTTTGCGACGTTCCGCGACGTTCTCAAAGTGTCACGGCGTCGTGGTTCGGCGAGGACCAAGTGATTCCCGAAAGCACCGGTGCGTTTGATCGCGTCTCGCTGCGCCCGCGCCATTGTGGTGCGATCACTGAGATTTCTCTCAATCTCATTCAGCAAACCAGTCCTGATATCGAAATGATCGTGCAGATGGATTTGGCGCGCACGATGGCTGAAAGCCTGGATGCCGCCGCGCTGTTCGGGGCTGGTGACGGTGTGACACCTCTTGGCGTGCTCAATACGCCGGGTGTCAATCGCTACTCGTTCGGAAATGCCGCGCCGTCGTGGGCTGGCGTGCTTTCGATGATCGCAAACGTCGAGGGTGCGAATACCGCGATGGTGTCGCCCGCGTGGGTTGGCGGTGCGCTGGTGAAGGCCAAGGCCATGGCGACGCAGAAGAACCCGGCCGCCAATGGCGCGAGCCTTGGCTACGTCATGGATGTGCCTGGTCAGCTCGCAGGTTATCGCTATGCCTCGACCAATAGTCTGCCGGTAACGGCGGCTGCTGGATCGGTTCCTGCCCTGAGCTCGCTAATCTTTGGCGACTTCTCAGACCTGCTTATCGGGTTGTGGGGAGAAGTAGACATTTCGGCAAACTCGCAGGCCGAGAGTGTTTACCGCAAGGGTTCGGCCCTGGTGCGTTCTATTCTGACCTGTGACGTTGCGGTTCGGCACGCAACTAGCTTTTCCGTCGCCACCGACGTGGCGGCCTGACATGGCGAGCCCCGCACGCTTTCCAAAGCTGGAGACACGTTCGGGGCTCGTTGAGCTCCGGGCGACGGCGCAGGGCCGCAGGCTCGACGGATACGCCACGCTCTACAACGTCGAGACACCGATTGCGGACCTGTTCACCGAGATTGTCCGCCCCGATGCGTTCCGGCAGACTCTCGACGGCGGCGACGACGTGCTTGCCCTGGTTGGGCACAGCGTCGATGCGCTGCTGGCGCGAAGGTCAAGCGGCACGCTGCGGCTGGGATCGGACACGCGCGGCCTGTCCTTCGACATCACGCTGGCCGATACCAGCCTCGGCCGGGACACGCTCGCCATGGTGGAGCGCCGCGACCTTACCGGATGCTCTATAGGCTTTCGTATCCGGCCTTCGGGCGAGGCATGGGCCGGCAGCAAGCGCACGCTGTCCGCCGTCGAGCTCGTGGAGTTGTCCATTGTTCCGATGCCGGCGGTGGCCGGCACCAGCGTTGAGGCGAGAACGCGATGCCAGGGCGAACTGTCCCGCGCGCGGTCCCGCATGATCGAAAGCATCTAGGCCATGGCACGCAAAGATCGCGAGCGTCAGGCTCGCGTCGAGCCTCCCGCCCTGTCGCGAGGCGAGACACGCGGCGGCCTCTACAGGAACGGCTGGTCCAGTTCTCTGGCCGGCCATCCGGCGGTGGGCGAGCCGCAGGGACTCGCGGCGGTGCTTGGGGCTATCGAGCTTATATCCTCGGCCGTGTCCGCCCTGCCCGCCTCCATCGTCTTTTAGAGCGAGGCGGGGCCGGAAGCGGCATCCGCGACCCTGCCGGCGACTAGATTGCTGCGACGGCCCGCGCCGGCTTGGTCTTGGTCGCGCTGGGCCGGTGCGCAGGCGGCGTCGCTGCTGACGACGGGCAACGCCTTGTGCGCCGTCACTCAGGACGGCAGGGGCGGCGTGACGGGCCTTCTGCCGGTCCCTTGGGGCTGGACGAACCCGCAAGTCCTGCCGTCCGGCCGGCTGGTCTATGACGTGGTGCAGAACACGCCAGAGGCTCGCGCGCTGGGCATCCCGTCCGGCCGGCTGCTCGATACGGACGTGCTGCACGTCAGGGCGCGGGCGGACGGCGGCGGACTGATCGGGCGCAGCGTGCTTTCTCGCGCCCGCACGGTGATTGCGGAAGGCCATGAGTTGTCGCGGGTTGCCAATGCTGCATGGAGGCAGTCGGCCCGCCCTTCGGGATGGCTAGCTACCACCAGAGTATTGAATGATGACCAGCGGCGGCGTGCAGAAGGTATAATGGATAGCTTCGCCGGTTCTTTAAATACAGGCCGGGTTCCTTTGCTTGAAGATGACTGGCAGTTTAAACAGCAAACCTTTAATTTCGTTGATGCAGAGTTCTTGGCAAGCCGCGCGTTCTCTGTCGCGGAGGTTGCGCGCATCTTTTGTATTCCCGAGCCGATGTTGCAGGTGGGGGCGCACGCGCCGGCCGACCTGACGCCATACCTGAGCGCCTTCGCGACGCTGGCGCTGTCTCCCATCGTGACGGCGATTGAGGACGAGTTCACGCATAGCGTCCTGCCGGATGGCTACCGACTACAAATCGACATGGGCGGCCTGATGCGCGGCTCGTGGAGCAGCCTTGTTGCCGGCGCGGCGGCGGCGAGGATGGCGGGGCTGATCTCTGCCAACGACGGAAGGGCGCTCATGAGCCTGCCGCCGAGGGCTGACGGCGATGCCTTGGCATCCTCGCCAGGGCCGGCGCACTTCCCGGCTGATGGGCCTGGAATGCCACACCTTGGGCCATCGCCGGGACCTACCGGGACGGGCCTGCCAGAACCAGGCACAAACGCCAATAAGGGGGCGACCTGAGCATGGCACGCCATGAAGTTCTTCCCCCCAACCTCCCGCCACGTGGTCTCTGCCGTGCCGCCGCGGCAGCTTACGTCGGGGTTTCGGTTGGAACCTTCGACGCGATGTTGGCGGACGGTCGGATGCCTGCTGCTTGGCGCATCGGAGCCCGCTTGGTTTGGGACCTGAGGCGCCTGGACGCTGCCCTAGATGAGCTGCCCAATGGTGGGGATACCCCGGTGCAGGATGCGGCGGCGGAAGGGTGGGACAAGTCATGCCAGCCGTAGCCTTGAAGTATGTGCATACCTTCGTTGACCGTCATGGCAGGCTTCGGAGCTACTTTCGCAGGGCAGGGGTTTCGACGCCCCTGCCAGACAAGCCGGGTAGCCCCGCCTTCATGCTCGCGTATCATGCGGCTGCAACGGCCGACGTAGCCCGGAAAGCGGCTGGCGCAGGAGCGGATCGCACGGTAGCCGGGACTATCTCGGCGCTTGTGGCTGATTGGTATGCGTCCGCTGGCTTTAGGACCCTGCGACCGAGCACGAAGGCGACTTACAGGGGCGTCGTTGAGCGGTTCCGCGCCGACCACGGGACGAACCAAGTAGCCGGGCTACAGGCGAAACACATTTATATGATCCTAGATCGTAAGGCGGACACGCCGGCCGCAGCCCGGAACCTGTTGCGGATGATCCGGCTCTTGATGCGGTTCGCGGTTGAGCGAGGCTGGCGGAAGGACGATCCGACTGCCAGCGTCCGCCAGCGGCGAACCACGACCGAAGGCTTCCACACGTGGTCTGACGATGAGATCGCCCGCTTCGAGGCATTTTGGCCGCTGGGAACGCGTGCCCGCCTCGCCATGGCCTTGTTGCTCTACACGGGCCAGCGTCGCAGCGATGTTGTCCGCATGGGGCGCCAGCACGTCAGCCCGGCCGGCATTGCTGTGTGTCAGCAGAAAACGGGCGTCCGCCTCACCATCCCGGTCCATTCCGAGTTGCAAGCCGCCCTGGACGCTGCGCCGAGCGATAACCTGACGTTCCTAACGACACCCCAGGGCAGCCCGTTGGCGGTGGCGAGCTTCGGAAACTGGTTCCGGCAGGTGGCAGCGGAGGCGGGGCTACCGGCCGGTCGCACGGCGCATGGGCTGCGCAAGGCGGCTGCGCGCCAGCTTGCAGAAGCCGGTTGCACCATCCACCAGATCGCCGCCGTGACGGGCCACAAGAGCCTAGCCATGGTAGGCCACTACACCAGAGCCGCCGATCAAGCGGCCTTGGCGACACAGGCAACCGCGATGCGAGGAAGGGCTAAAACGAACGGATAGAGAAAGGCGGTTTGCAAACCGTTGGAAGCGGTTTGCAAACCTAAGCGCAACCTACTGCAAAGGTTACACAAAATGTCAGTCGTGGCGGACCCGAGACGATTCGAACGTCCGGCCTCTGCCTTCGGAGGGCAGCGCTCTATCCAGCTGAGCTACGGGTCCGTGGCGCCTGATGTAGCGCGGTTGGCGGGGCGGCGCCAGCCCCGGCGAGGGCAGGGAAGCAAGCACTTCTTTTTCTGAAGAAAAAGAAGCAAAAAGACTTTGCACATAAGGATTCCTTGCGCCGTCATGGGCAAGGAGCCTTGTGGGGAAAGTTCTTTGGTTCTTTCTTTCAAGAAAGAACTGCTTGCTTGCTACGGCAGGGGGTCGCGCCCCGCCAGGCCGTCGAGGCTGGCGGGGAGCCAGGGCGCGGGCTCGTCCTGCCAGTCGTGGTTCGCGGTCCAGGCGGCGGCGGCCACGTCGGCGCCGGAGGGGAGCCAGCGGTCGGGGGTGTCGAGCCAGGCGGCGATGTCGGCGGTGGGCAGCGCGCGGTCGCGGTCGCGCAGCAGCAGGTGGTAGCCGGACGGGTAGAAGGCGCGCCGGGCGGAGGCGGGCAGGGCGGCCCAGGTGGCGGCGGTGGCGGCGGGCGGCACGATGCGGTCGTGGCCGCCGTCCAGGACCAGCACGGGGCCGCGGGCGCGCGGGGCGGCGCGGGCGGCGCGGTCCATGAGGTCGACCAGGCCGGCGAGGACGTCGAGGCGGGTGGCGTGGATCGTCAGGGGGTCGTGGATCAGGGCGAGCAGGGCGTCGCGGTTGTCGGTGGCGACCACGCGCAGAGGGAGCTCGCGGCCGGTGACCTCGTGGGCGGGGGCGATCGCGGCGGCGGCCCGCAGGGTGGCGGAGAGGACGGGGCCCAGCTCGGCGCGGCTCCACACGGCGGGGGCGAGGAGGACCGTGGCGTCGGGCGCGTCGGGCGAGGCGGCGAGGAGGAGGGCGACGGCGCCGCCCATGCTCTCGCCCATCGCGACGACGGGCACGCCGGGGAAGCGGGCGCGCAGGAGGCGCACGGAGGCGGCGGCGTCGGACACCAGGGCGTCGGCGCCGGGCCAGCGGCCGCGGGTGGGGGTGGCGCCGAAGCCGCGCTGGTCGGGGGCGATCACGGCGTTGCCCGCGGCGGCGAAGGCGGGGGCGGGGATCGCCCAGGCGTCGCGGCTGTCGTTGAAGCCGTGCAGGGCGAGGATCACGCGGCGGACGGGCGTGCCGGGGGGCGGGAGCCAGGCGCGCGCGGGCAGCGCCAAGCCGTCGGGCATGGGGAGCACGAGGTCGGGCGCGGGGAAGGCGGCGGGGGCGGCCGCGGGCACGGCGAGGGGGGCGTCGGGGGCGGTGGCGCGCGCGGCGGCAGCCGCCGGGGTGTCGGCGTCGGGCGAGGGGGGGCGGGGGGCGGCCGTGCAGGCGGCGAGCGCGAGGGCTGCGGCCAGGGCTGCGGCG
>JBPBQX010000269.1:0-19568 GCA_050955025.1 Janthinobacterium lividum | reverse complement strand
CCATGACCACCGTGCACCCGAGCTTCGGCGACCTGCCCGCCGGCCGCGCCATCATCTTCGACACCACGCTGCGCGACGGCGAGCAGTCGCCCGGCTTCTCCATGAACTTGGCCGAGAAGCTGCGCATGGCCGAGGCGCTCGCGGCGCTCGGCGTGGACGTGATGGAGGCCGGCTTCCCGATCGCCTCGCCCGGCGACTTCGACTCCGTGCGCTCCATCGCGGAGCTGTTCGGCCGCGACGGACCGGTGGTGTGCGGCCTGTCGCGCTCGGCGCCGGGCGACATCGCGTCGGCGGCGGAGGCGACCAGGCCGGCGGCGCGGCCGCGCATCCACACCTTCATCAGCACCTCGGCGCTGCACATGAAGTACAAGCTGCGCATGGAGCCCGACGCGGTGCTCGACGCGGTGACGGCGTCGGTGACGCTGGCGCGCTCCCACGTCGCGGACGTCGAGTGGTCGGCCGAGGACGGCAGCCGCACGGACCCCGACTTCCTGTGCCGCTGCGTGGAGGCGGCGATCCGGGCGGGGGCGACCACGATCAACATCCCCGACACCGTGGGCTACGCGCTGCCGGCCGACCTCGCGCGCATCTTCGCGATGGTGCGCGAGCGCGTGCCCGGCGCGGACGAGGTGATCCTGTCCACGCACAACCACGACGACCTCGGGCTGGCGGTCGCGAACACGCTGGCGGCGGTGCAGGCGGGCGCGCGGCAGATCGAGTGCACGATCAACGGCATCGGCGAGCGCGCGGGCAACGCGGCGCTGGAGGAGGTCGCGATGGCGCTGCGCACGCGGCCGGACGCGGCGCCGTACACGCACGGCATCGAGACGACGCGCATCCTGCGCACGTCGCGGCTGCTGGCCACGATCACCGGCTTCGACGTGCAGCCGAACAAGGCGATCGTCGGGCGCAACGCGTTTGCCCACGAGAGCGGCATCCACCAGGACGGCGTGCTGAAGAACGCCGCGACCTACGAGATCATGACGCCGGAGAGCGTGGGCTGGTCCAAGACGTCGCTGGTGATGGGCAAGCACTCCGGGCGCGCGGCGTTCCGCGACAAGCTGGCGGGTCTGGGCTACGGCGGGCTCGGCGACAACCAGCTGAACGACGCGTTCCGCCGGTTCAAGGACCTCGCGGACCGCAAGAAGGTCGTCTACGACGACGACCTGGTGGCGCTGGTCGACGAGACGCTGGGGCGTGCCGAGGACCGGGTGCGGTTCGTGGCGCTGGACGTGCGGGCGGGCTCGCGCGGGCCGGCGCAGGCGGAGCTGGAGCTCGAGGTCGACGGCGAGGCGCGCTCGGCGCAGGCGTCGGGCGACGGGCCGGTGGACGCCGCGTTCAACGCGATCCGCGAGGTGTTCCCGCACGAGGCGGAGCTGCTGCTGTTCTCCGTGGGCGCGGTCACCGAAGGCACAGACGCGCAGGCGCGCACCACGGTGCGGCTGCAGGAGGCCGGCAAGATGGTGGACGGGCAGGGCGCGGACACGGACACTATCGTCTCGGCGGTGCGGGCCTACGTGCACGCGCTGAACAAGCTGCTGGTGAAGCGGGCGCGCACGGAGCCGGCGCAGATGACGCCCTAGGCCCGAAGGGTCCGCGAGCCGGCTGCTTTCACGCCGCCCAGGGGTCGACCAGCCTGACCCCCGTGGGGGCGAAGTCCGCCACGTTGCGCGTCGCCACGGCCATCCCGTGCACCGGGGCCGTGGCGGCGATCAGCGCGTCGCGCTCTCCCCGCCGGTCCGGTACGTGCAGCGCGGCGCATCGCAGGGCCACCGCCACGTCGATCGGCAGCACACGGCCCTCGAACGCCGGCATCACCTGCGTGTCCAGCCAGCGTCGCAGCACCCGGCCCTGTGCCGCGTCGCGCCGTTCCGCCAGGAGCACGCCCTGCTCCAGCTCCAGCACCGTGACGACCGAGACGAACAGCGATGCGGCCAGGACCCCGTTCGCCCAGGCCACCACGCGGGCGTCCGCGCGCCCGGTTCGCGCGCGGCGCAGCTCCGACACCACGCTGGTGTCGAGCACGAACATCAGGACAGGTCGGGGAGCGGGAAACGCCAGTCGAGCCGCGGCGGCTCGAACCCGATGTCCTCGGCGCTGGGCATCGCCAGCAGCTCGACGATGCCGGTGCCCGCGCCGGTCAGCGCCAGGTAGTGCTCCATGCTGAGCAGCACGTGGGAAGGCCGCCCCCGGTCCGTGATGACGACCGGCCCCGTGGCGGCCGCCTTCTTCGCGCGGCCCGTGTCCTGGTTGAACTCGCGGCTGGACAACGTCGTGGTCGGCATTGCCGTCCCTTCCTGACGTAGAAACGTCACTACAAGAACGGTTCGGCCCGCGACGCTCGGCCGTGGTTCAGGCCCGTTTCATGAAACCCGGGAACGTCGAGGCGGCGATCTTCAGCGTTCCTTCACCGGACGGGATCACGATGGCGTGGACCAAACGAGGTCCCGCTTCATAACGTCGGAATCCCCCTGAACCCAGCGACCGCGCGGAGAACGACCCATGGACATTGCACCCGGCGACCCGGCCCGCGGCCCCAGGGCCCCGTTCGGCGACGACGCCTGCGACATGCTGCTTTCCTACGAGGTCCGCGCCATGGGGGACCGTGTCGCGCTGATCTACGACACGCCGGAGACCGCCTACATCCACGAGCTCAAGCTCGACCAGGCGGCGATCATGCTCGAGCAGCTGGTCTGCGCCATCCGGCAGGCGCGCGAGATCGAGCGGACCTGAGCACAGGCAAGGCCGGACTTCCCCTCCGCTGCCCCTTCCAACGGCCCAGGAGGGCCGTCGGAACCTTCGGGCCGCTCCGCCCGGACCCGCAAGGGGTCCGAGAACCCTCTGATCCCCTTGCTTGAGAAAAGGATTCCAAAGGCGAGCCTTTGGCGGAGTCCAGAGGCAGCGCCTCTGGCCTTGCTTCCTACGGCGTCCCGGCCACCGGCTCCTGCGCGCGGATCAGCGCCGCGACGTATTCGCCGAGCACCTCCAGGCGGAACGGCTTGCACAGCACCGCCATGCCCGGCTCCAGCTGCCCGTCCAGCACGCCGCCCTCGTACCCGGTGATGAACAGCACCGGCAGCCCGGGCTGCACCGCGCGGGCCGCGTCGGCGAGCTGGCGGCCGTTGGCGCCGTTCGGCAGCCCCACGTCGGTCACCATCACGGCGGGCCTGGCGCCCTGCGCGAGCGCGTCCAGGGCGGCCTCGGCGTCGGCGGCTTCCAGCACGCGGTAGCCCTGGTCCCCCAGCGACTCCGCGGTCATCTCGCGCAGCAGGGCCTCGTCCTCGACCAGCAGGACGACGGGGCGCTCGTCGGCGGTCGGACGCGCCGGCGAGGCGGGCGCGGGCTCCTCCGGCCCGGCCGCCGCGAGGTGGCGGGGCAGGCAGATGCGCACCACGGTGCCCTCGCCCTCGGTGCTGTGCAGGTCCAGCACGCCGCCGGACTGGCGCACGAAGCCGTAGACCTGGCTCAGGCCGAGGCCGGTGCCCTCGCCGAACGGCTTGGTGGTGAAGAACGGCTCGAACGCGCGCGCCTGCACGGCGGGCGACATGCCGGCGCCGGCGTCGGTCACGGTGATCTCCACGAACTCGCCGGCCTCGGCGCCTTCCTGGCCGGCGACCTCGGCCTCGCCGAGCGTGACGTGGCGGGTGGCGATCGTCACGTCGCCGCCGCCGGGCAGGGCGTCGCGGGCGTTGAGGCACAGGCTGAGCAGGACGCTCTCGAGCTGGTTCGCGTCGCACAGCACCGGCCAGCTGCCGTCGTGACGCGCCAGCACGATGCGCACGCGCGGGCCCACCGTGTTGCCGAGCAGCTCGTGCAGCCCGCCGGCGAGCGCGTCCACGTCCACCGCCACGGGGTTGAGCGACTGGCGACGCGCGAAGGACAGCAGCCGGTGGGTCAGCGCGGCCGCGCGCTCGACCGCGCGCTGCGCCTGGGCGACGAACGGCACGGCGTCCTGCGGGCGGCCCTGGGCGAGGCGGCGCTGCATCAGCTCCAGGCCGCCGCCGATGCCCTGCAGCATGTTGTTGAAGTCGTGGGCGATGCCGCCGGTGAGCTGGCCGATCGCCTCCATCTTCTGGCGCTGGCGCAGGATGGCCTCGGTGCGCTCGCGCTCGCGGGCCTCGGTGCGCAGGCGGGCGTTGGCGGCCTCCAGCGCGGCGGTGCGTTCCAGCACCTGGCGCTCCAGCGTGGCGAGCTGCAGCGCCTCGGCGTCGCGCAGCACCGCCTCGGCCGCGCGCGTCGAGGAGACGTCGATGACGACGCCGGTGAAGCGCACGGGCGGGCCTGGCTGGCGTCGCCCGCAGGCCATCACCCAGCGCGTGCCGCCCAGGCCCTCGACGCGGTACTCCTTGGTGTAGCCGCGCGAGGCCATGACCGCGGGCACGCTGGCGACCACGGCGGCGCGGTCGGCGGGGTGGACGTGGCGGAACGCGTCGGGCGCGGGCAGGCCGGCCGTCGCCGCGGCCGCGTCCAGGCCGTGCAGCGCGGCGAAGGTGTCGTCGCCGCGCAGCCGCAGGGTCGTGGCGTCGACGTCGAAGAACCCGACGGCGCCCGCGCCGAGCGGACCCGCAGCCCCGCCCGCCCCGGCGGCCTGCACCGCGCCGGCGGTGGTCGACGGCGCGTCCGGGAGGCCCGGCGGCGCGGCGCCTTCCGGGGCCGGCTCGATCGGCAGCAGCGTGATGCGCGCCAGCGAATCCCGGCTTTCGGAGCGCTGCGGCTCCGGCCCGGCGTCGGGAAGCCTGTTGCGTGGGTTCGCCATGGGCGAGGGATACCAGCCGGGACCGTGGCGGCACAATGAGACGCCCGGCATCGTGACCGGGCGCGCGCCGCGGCGCCTCTACACCCAGCCGCGCGCGCGGAAGGCGTCCAGGTCCACCCCGGGCGGCGCGTACCAGCCGGCGGCGCCGTAGCGTGCGCCGAGGCTCATCGCCGCCTCCTTGTTGCCGAACGGGATGCGCAGCGTCGTGCCCGGCGCCGCGCCGCCCGCGCCGGCGTCCGCGCCCGACGCGGGCCTGGCGGCGGTGCGGCGGGGGACGGCGCGTTTCGCGCGCGCCGGGCGGGCGGCGGCGTCCGGCGCTGCGTCGGGCGCTGCGTCGTCCGGGGCCGGGCGGGGCTTGCCCCGGGGCGCCCCGCGCCGCGCGCCGCGCGGGAGGGCGGCCTTCGCGCGGCCGGCCTTCGCGGGGAAGCGTCGGCCGGGCGCGGCCTTTGCGGCGGCGGCGGCGGGCGGCAGGGCGGGCGCGGTGCCGTCGGCCGCGTTCTGCACCAGCCGCGCGATGATGCGCGTGGCCTGGTCGCACACCGCGTCCACCGCGCCGGCCATCTCCTGCCGGCCGAGCAGCACGTCGTCGAGCAGGCGCTCCATCTGCGCCGTCACGCCGGGGTCGACCAGCGCCGGGTCGGCGCGCTCCAGCACCCCGTGCAGGGCGAGGCCGCGCTCGGTGGGCACCACGTTCTTGCCGTCGGCCGCGAGCAGCTCCTGCGCCTTGAGGCCGCGGATCACCTCGGCGCGGGTCGCGGGCGTGCCGATGCCCTTGGCCTCGCGCAACCGCTCGCGCAGCGCGGGGTCGGGCACGAAGCGCCAGGCGTTCTGCATCGCGTCGATCAGGGTGCCCTCGTTGTAGCGCGGCGGCGGGCGGGTCTCCTTGTCCTCCACGGCGGCGTCCTGCAGCCGCACCGGCTCGCCGTCGCGCAGCGCGGGCAGGGCCTGGGCGTCCTCGCCGCGCTCCTCGGCGGGCAGCCAGTCGGGGAACGCCGCGCGCCAGCCCGCCTCGATCGGCTGCCGCCCGCTGGCGCGGAACAGGTGCCCGGCGACGTCCAGCTCGGCCACCGTCTGGCGGAACCGGAAGTCCGGCATCAGGGCGGCGAGGTAGGAGCGCGCGATCACGTCGAACAGCCGCCGCTCGTCCGCGTCCAGGCGCGGCCAGACCTCGCCCAGCTTGTCGGCGGTGTTGGCGTTGGGGATCACCGCGTGGTGGCTGGCGCCGGCCAGGCCGCGGTCGCTGAACGCGCCGCCCGCGCCGCGCCGGATCACCGGCGGGTCGGGCACGGGGATCGCGGCGAAGCTCCGGCCGCGCCGCAGGGCGGCGACCAGGCGGGGCGCGTCGGGGATCAGGCTCTCGGGCAGGCAGCGCACCTCGGCGCGCGGGTAGGTGATGATCTTCTTGCCCGAGCCGTCATACAGCGCCTGCGCGACGTCGAGCGTGCGCGCCGCGGTCCAGCCGAAGCGCGTGGCGCACAGCTTCTGCAGCGACGGCAGGTCGTGCAGGCGCGGCGGCGCCTGGCGGCGGTCCTCCACGCTCACCGCGAGCGGGCCGCGGAAACCCTCGGCCAGCGCGGCCACCGCCTCCGCGTCCTCGCGCTTCAGCAGGCGCTGCTTCGGCGCATGGCGCATGCGGAACTGCCCGGGCGCGAGGTCGCGCGGGGCCGCTCCGTCCGCGGGCGCGTCGGCTAACGCCGGGACGCCGGGAGCCCCGGCACCGGCATCGTCGCCGGGCAGGGCGGCCTGTGCGGTAGCGACGACCTCGAAATAGGCCTCGGGCCGGAACGCGCGTATCTCGTTCTCGCGCCGGCACACGATCGCCAGCGTGGGCGTCTTCACCCGCCCCACGCCGATCACCGAGCGCGTGCCGCGCGCCAGCGTCACCGTGGCGGTGCGCGTCAGCGACAGGTTGTAGATCTGGTCCGCCTGCCGCCGCGCCACCGCCGCCGCGTAGAGCCGGGCGTACTCGCCGTTCGGCTTGGCACCCGCGAACGCGTCGCGGATGGTCTGCGGGTCCTGGGCCGTGAACATCACCCGCATCACCTCGCCGCGGAAGCCGAGGTGCTCCAGGATCTCCTGGCCGATGAGCTGCCCCTCGCGGTCGCAGTCCGTCGCCAGCCACACCCGCCGCGCCGTGCGCAGCGCGTCGCGGATCGCGCCCAGCTTGGCCGCCTTGCCGCCGCCCTCGGCCGCGCGCGTGCCGTACAGCCCCTCGGGCCGCAGCAGCGCCGTGCTCCAGCGCTTCCACTCCGGCCGCGCCTGCTCCGGCTCCTGCAGGTCGATCAGGTGGCCCTCGGCCGGCAGCACCAGCCCGTAGCGGCCGCCCACCGCGGCGCGGATGTCGCGGGCCTGGCTGGACTTCTCGGCGATGACGAGCTGCTCGGTCATGGCGGCCTGGCGCGGGGTTGCCCGGATGTTCCGGGTCGGGGGACTATCCCAGGCGCGCGCGCCGGCAGCAAGCAAGGTCGAGGCTCCGCCTCGAGCTCCGCCAAAGGCTGCGCCCTTGGAACGCATTCCTTAAGGAAGGGGATCAAAGGGCCCCCGGGCCCTTTGCGGGTCCAGGGCAGAGCCCTGGCCTTGCCTGCCTCCCGCCCCGTGGCGATGATGCCCGCCGCCCGCAGGAGCCCTGCCATGCCGCGCATCGCCTACGTCAACGGCCGCTACCTCCCCCTGTCCGAGGCCAGCGTGAACGTCGAGGACCGCGGCTACCAGTTCGCCGACGGCATCTACGAGGTGCTCGCCCTCGCCGGCGGCGCCTTCCTCGACGAGGCGCTGCACATGGCCCGGCTGGAGCGCTCGCTCCGCGAGATCGGCATCGCCCCGCCCATGGCGCCCGCCGCCTTGCGCCTGGTGCTGCGCGAAGTGGTCCGGCGCAACCGTGTCAGCGACGGGCTGCTCTACCTCCAGGTCACGCGCGGCGTGGCGCGGCGCGAGCACGCCTTCCCGCCGGCCTCCCCGCGCACCGGGCGCGCCGTGCCGCCGGCGCTGGTAGTGACGTGCCGGGCGGGCGCGCCGCCGCCGGCGGACGTGGCGGACTGGGCGGCGTCGGCGATCACCGCGCCCGACGAGCGCTGGGCGCGCTGCGACGTGAAGTCGATCGCCCTGCTGCCCAACGTCTTGGCCAAGGAGCGGGCGCGGCGGGCGGGTGCCGCCGAGGCGATCCTGGTGGACCGCGACGGCCTGGTCACCGAGGGCGCGTCCACCACGGTGTGGGTCGTCGACGCCGGCGGCACCCTGCGCACCCGGCCGCTGACCCACGCGATCCTGCCGGGCTGCACGCGCGCCGCGCTGATCGGGGAGCTGGCGGCCGCGGGGATCGGCTTCGAGGAGCGCGCGGTGAGCGAGCCGGAGCTGCGCGCGGCGCGCGAGGTGTTCATCACCAGCGCCACCTCGTGGGTGCGCCCGGTCGTGCGCCTGGACGGCGCACCGGTGGGCGACGGCGCGACGGGCCCGGTGGCGCGGCGGCTGTTCGCGCTGATGCGCCACCCCGGGCGCGGCCTGGCCGGGGCCGCGCCGGCGCGGTGAGCGGCGCGCCCGCGCCCCGGCCCACGGCGGTGTGGTTCACCGGGCTGTCGGGGTCGGGCAAGTCCACGATCGCGGGCCTGGCCGCGGCCCGGCTCCGCGCGCTCGGGCGGCCGGTGTTCGTGCTGGACGGCGACGCCCTGCGCGCCGGGCTGTGCCGCGACCTCGGCTTCAGCCCCGCCGACCGCGCGGAGAACATCCGGCGCGCGGCCGAGGTCGCGGCGATGCTGCTCGACGCGGGGCTCGTCGTGCTCGCGTGCTTCATCTCCCCGATGCGCGCCGACCGCGACCGCGCCCGCGCCCGCCTGGGCGACGCCTTCGCCGAGGCGTTCGTGGACACGCCGGTCGCGGAGTGCCGGCGGCGCGACCCCAAGGGGCTCTACCGCCGGGCCGACGCCGGGCTGGTCGCGCAGTTCACGGGAGTGGGCGCGCCCTACGAGGCGCCGGACGCGCCGGAGCTGCGGCTGGTCACGGCGGAGCTCGGGGCGGAGGCGCTGGCGGACGCGGTCGTGGGGTTCGTGCTGGGCCGCAGAAGCAAGGTCGAGGCTCCGCCTCGAACTCCGCCAAAGGCTGCGCCTCTGGACTGCCTCTCTTAAGTCAAGGGATCAAAGGGTCCTCGGACCCTTTGCGGGTTCGGGCAGAGCCCGACCTTGCCTGCTACTCGTCCTCGGCCTCCTCGCGCTTCAGCAGCTCGTCGTCGATCTGGGTGAGCAGCTTCGCGAAGTCGACCGGCTTGGGGTGGTAGGCGTTGCAGCCGGCGGCGAAGGCGCGGTTGTCGTCGCCGGCCATGGCGTGGGCGGTGAGCGCGATCAGCGGCAGGGTGCGCGTGGCGTCCTGCCCGCGCAGGGTGCGCGCGACGGTCCAGCCGTCCATCACAGGCAGGTTCATGTCGAGCAGGACGATGTCGGGCGACTCGGCGGCGACCTGGTCGAGCGCCTGCTGCCCGTCGTGGGCGAGCACGACCTCGAAGCCGCGCCGGCGCAGGCGGCGGGACAGGAAGTCCCACAGCTCCTCGTGGTCCTCGACGAGCAGGATCTTGGTCATGGCGGTCCCTGGCGGTGGGTGGCGCGGCGCAGACTAGCCGCAATCCGCGCGGCGCGGGACCCGGCGCGTGAAGGCGAAGCGTGCGGAGGCGGGGTGTGGCGCGGGCGCGCACCTGCCATGATGCCGGACCGCTCCGGCCACAGGACCCCCCATGCCCCTCGACGACGCCACGCCGACCCCGCCCGCCGCCGTGCCCGCGATGCCGGTGTCGGGACTTGGCGCGCTGAACGCGGGGGCGGTGGTGGTCGCGGCGCTGTACCTGGGGCGCGACCTGTTCGTGCCGCTGGTGCTGGCGGTGCTGCTGGCGTTCGTGCTGGCGCCGGCGGTGGGGCTGCTGCAGCGCGCGCGGCTGGGGCAGGTGCTGTCGGTGGTGCTGGCGGTGCTGCTGGCGTTCGCGGTGATCGGCGGCGTTGGGCTGGTGGTGGGGCGGCAGATGACGCAGCTCGCGCGCTCCCTGCCGGGCTACCAGGCGACGATCCAGGACAAGATGCGCTCCCTGCGCGTCGGCGGCGAGGTGATCGAGCGGCTGAGCGGCGG
Source organism: Janthinobacterium lividum (assembly GCA_050955025.1). Classification (GTDB taxonomy): domain Bacteria; phylum Pseudomonadota; class Alphaproteobacteria; order Acetobacterales; family Acetobacteraceae; genus CAXSEF01. The sequence goes on along the minus strand of JBPBQX010000269.1, from coordinate 9,709 downwards.
CGTGCAGCGCCTGGTCGGCACCGCGGCGCAGGAAGGGCCGGCGGCGGTGCTCGCGCCGGGCGGGGGGCTCGTCGGGGGCGGCCGCGTGGCGGTGGTGCCGCTGGCGCGCGTGCCGGGCGTCGCGGCCGCGCCGGAGGCAGCGGCCGTGCCCGCGCCGGCGGCGTCCGGCGTCGGGCTGGACGGGGGCAGCGCGCTGGTGGTGGTGCGCTCGGTGCTGCAGCCGCTGCTGTCGCCGCTGGCCACGGCGGGCATCGTCGTGGTGTTCGTGATCTTCGTGCTGCTCTACCGTGGCGACCTGCGCGACCGGCTGATCCGCCTGGTGGGGCGACAGGACCTGCACCGCACCATCCTGGCGATGAACGACGCGGCGTCGCGCCTGTCGCGCTTCTTCCTGACGCAGGTGGCGATCAACACGGCGTTCGGCTGCTTCATCGGCCTCGGGCTGTGGCTGCTCGGGCTGCCGAACCCGGTGCTCTGGGGCATCCTCGCGGGGCTGATGCGCTTCGTGCCGTTCATCGGGACGTTCGTGGCCGTGGTGCCGCCGCTGCTGCTGGCGCTCGCGGTGGTGTCGGGCTGGTCGATGGCGGTGTGGGTGCTGCTGCTGTTCGTCCTCGGCGAGATGGTCATGGGGCAGGTGATCGAGCCGCTGCTCTACGGGCACTCCACGGGCCTCTCGCCGGTGGCGATCATCGTGGCCGCCGCGTTCTGGACCTTCCTGTGGGGGCCGATCGGGCTGCTGCTGGCAACGCCCCTGACGGTGTGCCTCGTGGTGCTGGGCCGCCACGTCGAGGCGCTGGCGTTTCTCGACGTGATGCTCGGCGACCGCGCCCCGCTCGACCCGCCGGAGTCGTTCTACCAGCGCGCCCTGGAAGGCAACCGGCGCGGCCTGGCCACGGACGCGCTGGGCCGCATGCGTGGGCACTCGCTGGCCGAGTACTACGACCAGGTGGCGCTGCCGGGCCTGGCGCTGGCGCAGGCCGACCTGTCGTCGGACAAGCTGGAGTTCGAGCGCCTGGACTCCATCCACCAGCAGATCGAGGCGCTGCTCGGCCAGCTCGCCGCGCGCGCCGCCTCCGGGCTCGCGGCGCCGGCCGCGCGGGGCGGGCCGTTCGCCGGGCTGGCGCGGGCGCGGCGCGCCCGGAAGGACCCGCGCGCGGCCGCCGCGTCGGCGGCGGCGGCCGGGCGCGCGGTGGCGGCCATGGCGCCGGCGGCGTGGGCCGGGGACGGCAGCGTGCTGTGTATCCCCGGGCGCGGGCAGCTCGACGACCTCGCGGCGACGATGGCGGCGCAGGTGCTGCGCCTGCACGGCTTCGGCGCCGCGGTGGAGCCCAACGCCAGCCTCGGCGCGGGCGCGGCGCGGGCGGGCGGGCCGGGCGCGGTGCGGCTGTGCTGCCTGTGCGTGCTGGAGGAGGGCTCCACGCCGTCCTCCATCCGCTACTTCCTCCGGCGCATCCGGCGGACCATGCCGGACGCCACGGTGATCGTCGGCCTGTGGCACGCGGCCGGGGGCAGCCCGATGCTCGCGGCCCTGCGCGCGGAAGGACCGGGGGAGACCATCGTCACCTCGCTCGGCGAGGCGGTGGCGCTGTGCCTGGCGCTGGCGGCAAGGCCGGCGGCGCTGGTCGCGGAGTAGCAAGCATGGGCTCTGCCCAAACCCGCCAGGGGCGAGCCGCCCCTGGACCGGCCTCACTTAAGTTGTGCGTTCCAAGGGCGCAGCCTTTGGCGGAGCTCGAGGCGGAGCCTCGACCTTGCTGTCAGGACGGCCATGCCGCACCGGCGCTGGATTACCCCGGGGTCGGCCTGTAAGCAGGGCGCGACATCGCAACGACGAGGGGGGACGTTTCCATGGCCGTGAAGGTTGCCATCAACGGGTTCGGGCGGATCGGGCGCCTGGTGCTGCGCGCCATCGTGGAGAGCCGCCGCGACGACGTGGTGCCCGTCGCGATCAACGACCTCGGCAGCGTGGAAGCCAACGCCCACCTGCTGCGCTACGACAGCGTGCACGGCCGCTTCCCCGGCGAGGTGATCGTCGACGGCAACACCATCACCATCCGCGACGGCGGGCGCACCATCGGCCCGATCCGCGTCTCCGCCGAGCGCGACCCGTCGAAGGTGCCCTACCAGGGCGTCGACGTGGCGATGGAGTGCACCGGCCTGTTCACCTCCAAGGACAAGGCCTCTGCGCTGCTCACGGCCGGCGCGCGGCGCGTGCTGGTGTCCGCGCCGGGCGACGGCGTGGACGCGACGATCGTGTTCGGCGTCAACGAGGAGGTGCTGACGCCGGAGATGACCGTGGTGTCGAACGCCTCGTGCACGACCAACTGCCTGGTGCCGATGGTCAAGGTCCTGCAGGACAGCTTCGGCGTCGAGCGCGGCTACATGACGACGATCCACTCCTACACCGGCGACCAGAACACCGTGGACACGCTGCACAAGGACCTGCGCCGGGCGCGTGCGGCCGCGCTGTCAATGATCCCGACCAGCACCGGCGCCGCCAAGGCCGTGGGCCTGGTGATGCCCGAGCTGCGCGGCAAGCTGGACGGCACGTCGATCCGGGTGCCGACGCCGAACGTGTCGCTGGTCTCGCTCGACGTGAACCTGTCGCGCAACGCCACCGTCGCCGAGATCAACGCGGCGATGCAGGCGGCGAGCGAGGGGCGCATGCGCGGCATCCTCGCCTACAGCACCGCCGAGCTGGTCAGCACCGACTTCAACCACGTCCCGGCCTCGTGCTCGTTCGACGCGACTCAGACGCAGGTCGTCGACGGCGGGGCGATGGCGCACGTCGTGGGCTGGTACGACAACGAGTGGGGCTTCTCGAACCGCATGGTCGACACCGCGGCGCGGCTCGGCAGCCTGTAGGCAAGGCAAGGCCAGGGCTCTGCCCTGGACCCGCCAGGGGCGGCGCCCCTGGACCGGCGCACATGGGGCCTGCGGCAGGACGTGGCGGGTTTCTTCGAAATGGTTTCCAAAGGCCCCGGGCCTTTGGCGGGTCCGGGCAGAGCCCGGCCTTGCTTTCTTCCTCCAGGACCCACGCCATGGCATTCAGCACGATCGACGCCTTCAACCCCTACGGCCAGCGCGTGCTGCTGCGCGTGGACTTCAACCTGCCGATGCGCGACGGGAAGATCACCGACATCTCCCGCCTGCAGCGCGTGGCGCCGACGATCAGCGAGCTGGCGGAGAAGGGCGCGCGGGTGATCGTGGCCAGCCACTTCGACCGCCCGAAGGGGCAGGTCGTGCCCGCGATGTCGCTGCGCCCGATGGCGGCGGCGCTGGAGGAGGCGATCGGCCGCCCGGTGGCCTTCGCGGCCGACTGCATCGGCCCGGTGGCCGAAGACGCGGTGGCGGCGATGCGCGACGGCGACATCCTGCTGCTGGAGAACACCCGGTTCCACGCCGGCGAGGAGAAGAACGACCCCGAGCTGGCGCGCCACCTGGCGAAGCTCGCGGACGTCTACGTCAACGACGCGTTCTCCGCGGCGCACCGCGCGCACGCGTCCACGCACGGGGTGACGCAGTACCTGCCGTCGCACGCCGGCCGCCTGATGCAGCGCGAGCTGGAGGCGCTGAGCGCCGCGCTGGACGACCCGGAGCGGCCGGTCGCGGCGATCGTGGGCGGCGCCAAGGTCTCCACCAAGCTCGACCTGATCGGCAACGTGCTCGGCCGCGTCGACGTGCTGGTGATCGGCGGCGCGATGGCCAACACGTTCCTGGCCGCGCAGGGCGTGCGGGTGGGCAAGTCGCTGCAGGAGCCGGACATGCACCGCACGGCGCTCGACATCCTGGCGCGCGCCAAGGACAGCGGGTGCGAGATCGTGCTGCCCGTGGACGCGGTCACGGCCACCGAGTTCCGGGCGAACCCGCCGACGCGTGTGGTGGGGATCGAGGACGTGGCGAGCGACGCGATGATCCTCGACGTGGGGCCGCGCACGGTGGCGGCGCTGGTGGCGCGCCTGCCGTCGCTGCGCACGCTGGTGTGGAACGGGCCGCTGGGCGCGTTCGAGACCGCGCCGTTCGACGCGGCGACCGTGGCGCTGGCGCACGCCGTGGCGGAGGCGACGCAGGCCGGGCGGCTGCGCAGCGTCGCCGGCGGCGGGGACACGGTCTCCGCGCTGCGCCACGCAGGCGTGCTCGACCAGATGAGCTACGTGTCCACGGCGGGCGGCGCGTTCCTGGAGTGGCTCGAGGGCAAGGTGCTGCCGGGGATCGCGGCGCTCGAGGGGACGATCTTCCCGGGGTGAAGCAAGGTTGAGGCTCTGCCTCAAACTCCGCCAAGGGCCGGGCCCTTGGATCGCCTTCCTTTAGGTTAAGGGATCAAAGGGCCTCGGGCCCTTTGCGGGTTCGGGCAGGGCCCGGCCTTGCCTTAACGCTTCGGTGACGAAGCTGCGCTAGGCTTCGCGCATGGTATCCCTGGCATCGCTCTCCGCGTTCTCGCAGTCTGCCGCCACGGCGCGGCAGGCTTCCCTGCGCCCCGCGCTGGTCGCCGCGCGCGCCATCGCCGAGCGCGCCGCCCCGCAGGTCGGGCTGTCGGCGGCGATCCAGCCGCACGCGCCCGGCAAGCCTGCGCCGCGGGGCTCGCTGCTCAACCTCTCGGTCTGAGGGTGCGCGTCCGGCGTTTCGATCCCTGTAACAAAAATCACTTCTGCCCGCGGTCTGTTGATGGTCCGTGAGGCGTGGTGCAGTTTGGGGGAATGCCGGAGTTCATCCTCAGCACGCCCGACAGCGACACGCGCGAGCGCATGGTGTGCTCGTCGTGCGGCCACGTGGACTACCGCAACCCCAAGGTCGTGGTCGGCTCCGTGGTGTCGTGCGCGGGCCGCGTGCTGCTGTGCCGCCGCGCGATCGAGCCGCGCCGCGGGTTCTGGACCCTGCCGGCCGGCTACCTGGAGCTGGACGAGACCCCCGAGGAGGGGGCGCGTCGCGAGGCGGCCGAGGAGGCCGGGGCCGCCATCGTCACCGACGGGCTGCTGGCCGTGTTCAGCATCAGCCGCATCGGCCAGGTGCTGATGATGTTCCGGGCGCGCTTCGCCGACGAGGCGGCCGAGCGCCTGATCCTCGCGGGCGAGGAGAGCCTGGAGGTCGGGCTGTTCGACTGGTCCGACATCCCGTGGGACGCGCTGGCGTTCCCCACCGTGCGCTGGGCGCTGGACGCGTGGCGCGCGTCCGGCGACGGCCCGCTTGGCGCCCCGGCCGGCAATCCCGCCGAGGATCGCCGCGGCACGCAGCGCCTCCCCCTGGAAGGAGCCCTGTCATGACGCGCACGTCCGCCTTGTCCCGTGGCCGTCCGGCCGCGATCGCCGTCGCCGCGCTGCTCGCCGTCGTGGGCGTGGTGTCGGCGGCGCGCGCGGCCGGCCCGCCGATGCAGTTCGCCACCGCCCGCCCCGACCTGCCGCCGCTGCCGCCGAGCCTGGACCCCGCGAGCCCGCCTGCCGACGGGACGCCGCTGTACGAGCGCGCGCCGATGCCCAACCAGACCCAGTTCGCGCCGCAGGCCGAGGGCGGCGGCAGCGACCCGCTGCAGCCTTCGGTGATCAGCCGTGGCGGCGGACTGGCCGAGAGCAACGGCTACCTGCGCAACTCGTCGTCGACCGCGGCGCAGGAAAGCCGCATGAAGCCCGGCCTGGGCTTCGCGCTGCACGTGCCGACGGAGTAGGCGGTTGCTGCAGGGTCTGACGACCCTCGTCCTGTGCCAGTTCGCCGGCGAGGTGCTTGCGCGCGCGCTCGGCCTCAGCCTGCCTGGGCCGGTGATCGGGCTGGTGCTGCTGTTCGTGGCGCTCGTCGTGCGGGGGGAGAGCAGCGCGGAACTGCGGCTCGCGTCGTCGGGGCTGCTGCGCCACCTGTCGATGCTGTTCGTGCCGGCTGGGGTGGGCGTGGTGACGCAGCTCGGCGCGCTGCGCGACAACTGGCTGCCGGCGTCGGTGGCGATCGTGGTGTCCACGGCGCTGGGCCTGGGGGTGACCGGCTGGGTGATGCAGCGCCTGTCGCGCGGCATGGCGCAGGACTGAGAGGCCTGGCAAGCAAGGTCGAGACTCTGCCTCGAACTCCGCCAAAGGCTCGCCTTTGGAATCCTTCACTTAAGTCATGGGTTTCCAAAGGCCTCCAGGCCTTTGGCGGGTCCGGGCAGAGCCCGGCCTTGCTTGCTTCCTCCCCGGCCGCCCCCCGCCCGTGAACCTCGCGCACGTCTGGGTCTACCTGGAGACGACGCCGCTTCTCGGCCTGGCGTGCACGCTGGTGGCGTGGCAGGCGGCGGTGGCGCTGTCGGGGCTGTTCCGCAACGCGGCGATGGCGAGCCCTGTGCTTCTGGCGATCGTGATGCTGGTGGCGCTGCTCCTGGCGACGGGGACGTCGTACGCCGCGTATTTCCAGGGCGCGCAGTACGTGCACTTCCTGCTCGGCCCGGCGACGGTGGCCCTGGCGGTGCCGATGCACGACAACTGGGCGCAGATCCGGCGGAGCGCGCCGGCGCTGGTGCCGGCGCTGCTGGCGGGGTCGGTGACGGCGGCGGCGAGTGCGATGCTGGTGGCGCGCGCGCTGGGGGGCAGCCGGGTGATCGTGCTGTCGCTGGCGCCGAAGTCGGTGACGACGCCGATCGCGATGGGGGTGAGCGAGCAGATCGGCGGCGCGCCCTCGCTGACGGCGGTGTTCGTGCTGATCACGGGGCTGGTGGCGATCGGCCTGGTGGGGCCGGTGATGCGCCTGGTGTGGGTGCGCGACTGGCGGGCGTACGGGCTTGCGGCGGGCACGGCGGGGCACGGGCTGGCGACGGCGCAGGTGCTGCTGCTCGACGGCACGGCGGGGGCGTTCGCGGGGCTGGCGATCGGGGTGAACGGGGTGGCGACCGCGGTGATCGTGCCGCCGCTGGCGGGGTGGATCATGGGGTGAGGGCAGGCCGGCGCGCGATCCTTCGGAGGCGGTGCGAACGCGGGGCGGGGTGGGGCGTTGCGGGAGGGCAACCTTTCGGAGGAGACGACCATGGTCGAGAGCAGCCAGATCCAGGAGCATGCCGAGGTGATCGGCGCCGACGGCGTGCATGTCGGCACCGTCGACCACGTGCAGGGCGACCGCATCAAGCTGACCAAGAAGGACTCGGGCGACCAGGAGCACCACCACTACATCTCGCTCGGGCTGGTCGCGGAGGTCGAGGACGGCACGGTGCGGCTGTCGGCGAACGCGGACGTCGCGGTGACGATGGAGGAGACGGAGTAGCCACCGCCTTCCGGGCGGGCTCGCCCCGGGGCCGCGCCGGGGCTCGGCGCGGCCGTGGACGGGCCGGGTTCCCGGGCCGCGCCGGCGCGGGGCATGGCGGATTGGCGGGTTCGAGGCGTCCGGCTCGGGTATTCGCGCGTGTGGCGGGCCCGGACGGCGAAGTGCGGCATGGGTGCGGGGGAGGCGGCGGGATGGGCGAGCTCGGGTCGGGGGTCCGTCGGCGGCTGGAGGCGGTGGGGCGTGCGCACGGGTTCGGCCCGGAGGCGACGCTGTGCCTGCACCGCGCGCTGGCGGCGGGCGGGGGGATGGCGCAGTTCAGCCACCCCGAGCTGGGCGGCCTCGGGCAGTGGGCCGGGGGCGGCATGACCATGATCGGCGAGATGGGCAACCCCGCGCTTCGCCGGCGCGTGGGCGCGCTGTGCGCGGCGCTCGCCGCGGAGGCGGGGCGTGCCGCACCGGACCCGGTCGGGGACGCGCCGGACCGCGGGGCGGCGGCGTGGTGGCCGGCGGGGCTCGGCACGCCGGCGTCCAGCGGCGCGCAGGGGGACGCGGCCTACGCCTGGTTCCCGCAGGCGCGTCGGCTCGCGGTGCGCCACGCCGGCGGGGTGGCGGTGTACGACACCGCCGGGCACGCGATCAGCGGGCTGTCGCAGGACGGCGGCGCTGCGCCGTCGCTCCGGCTGCACGCGGGCGGGCGGGAGATCGCCCTGTCCGACCTCGCCCTGGCCGGGGAGCCCGGGCGCGGCTGGACGCGGCCGTGCGTGGCGGAGGCGCCGCCCGCGGGCGAGGCGGAGGTGCCTGGCGGCGCCGCGGCGACCGGCGCGGTGCGTGAAGGCCCCGGCGAGGCTGCGGGCGTGCCGGCGCGGATCGCGGAGCGTGGCGACGACCCGATCGTGCTGATCGAGCGGCTGTCGGCGCTGCAGGCCCGCGGCGTCCTCACGGAGCAGGAGTTCGCGGCCAAGAAGACGGAGCTGCTCGCGCGGGTGTAGATCCGGCGGCCTTCCTCCTGCCGGCCGCCCCGGCAGGCCGGTGTCGCGCCTGCAGCAACCGCGCACCTCCTTCCGCGCCCCGGCCGGCCACACCCGGGCGCGGCTGCCGCGCGTCCGGGCGCGGGGATCCGCCCGCAGGGGCAGGACCCCGCGCCGAAGCGGACGCCGCCGCGTGCTGCGGGATCACGAGGCGGTCGTCCCGGGGCGGGCGGCCGCGGCTGCAACCTGGGAGAAGCCGATGCCCGTTCCGAGACTGATGCTGCTGCTGTGCGCCGCGACGGCGGGGTGTGCCACGGTGCAGCCGCCGAAGGTGGACGTGCTGCAGGCGCGGCTCACGGGCCTCGGCCTGCTCGACCAGCAGGTGCAGGTGCAGCTCTGCGTGAGCAACCCGAACCCGCGCGAGCTCGCGTTCTCGCGCGTCACGGCGAACGTCGACGTCGGCGGCAGCCCGCTGGCCAGGGCGGTGAACGACACCCCCGTCACCCTGCCTCCGCTGTCGTCCGTGGCGCTGCCGTTCACGGTGGCCACCACCACGCGCAACCTCGCCGACCAGCTCGGCAGCATCCTGTCCAGCGGCGCCATCCGCTACACGGTGTCCGGCGTCGTGGTGCTGCGCGACTTCTCGCTCGTCGGCATTCCCTACTCGGTGGCCGGCACCGTGACCCCGCAGATGATCGCCGGACGCATGGCCGGCACGGGCGAGCCCGACGCGCCGGTCCCGTGCGGGCCGCCCGCGCCCGGCCCCGCCGCGTCGCTCTGACCGGCGCCGCGGCGCCCCGCCCGCCGCGGCGCCCGCGCGACCGGGCCGGCCGGGCGCCGCCGGGCAGAAGCCCCCGCGCGCGCCCGGCCGGCACGCCGGCGCATCATGCCCCGCCCGCAACGCCGCCCTGGCGCGCCGGCCAGGAAATCCCGTCGCCGGCAGGCTCCGTTAAGGAAACGGTGCGAGGATGCGCCCAACGAGGGATGTCGCAATGCGGTCTTCGCCGACAAGCGTGCACGAAGAGGCCAGGCTGCGGGCGGTGCGCGAGTACGCGCCGTTCAAGCCCTTCGACGACGCCGTCTACGCCCCGATCCTCGAGCTGGCGCGCGACCTGTTCGAGGTGCCGACCGCGTTCATCACCTTCGTGGACCGCGACGAGCAGGTCTTCGCCGTGCGGCGCGGCCTGTCGCTGTGCGGCACCAGCCGCAGCCTGTCCTTCTGCGCCCACGCGGTGGAGCGCGAGGAGATGCTGGTGGTGCCCGACGCCACGCTGGACCCGCGCTTCGCCGACAACCCGCTGGTCACCGGGGCGCCGCACATCCGCTTCTACGCCGGGGCGCCGCTGGTCAGCCCGTCGGGGCACGCCGTGGGCACGCTGTGCCTGGTCGACACCGCGCCGCGCGGCGTCTTCACCCGCACGCAGCGCCGCCACCTCGAGCGCCTGGCGGAGCTGGCGCTGGACAAGCTGGAGCTGCGCCGCCTGCAGCTCGCCGGCGAGGTCGGCCAGCGCCGCTTCGAGAACATCGCCGCC